>NZ_JPGU01000016.1:23765-26686 GCF_000732115.1 Frankia sp. CeD | reverse complement strand
CCCGTGACGCCGCGGCCGGCTCTCCGCGTTCCCGCCGATTCCCGCGGGCGCCCTCGCCGTCAGCCGCCACCGGCTCGCCGTCAGCCGCCACCGGTCAGACTGGTCGACCGGCCGGCACCGATCCGTCGGCACGCGCCGATCCGGGCACCGGTCCTCGCGCCGCCGCCCGGTCCGGCCACGGGACGAACCCGGGGGCCGATCCACGTCGCCGTGCCGTCCTGCTCGGCGGCCTCGGGCTGGCGGGCGCCGCGCTGGGCGGGGCGAGCCTGGCGGCCTGCGGCGGCTCCGGCGGNTCGATCCCNGCCCCCNCGCCGACCCTGCGGGCACCCACCCCGATCGCGGGCGTCACCGACGGGGTCTTCGGGCTCGGGGTCGCCAGCGGCGACCCGTTGCCGGACGGCGTCATCCTCTGGACCCGGCTCGCGCCGAGGCCGACCGAGGGCGGCGGCATGCCCACGCGGGACATTGAGGTCGACTGGCAGATCGCGACGGACGAGGGTTTCCGCGATGTGGTGCGCGCCGGCACGCAGACCGCGCAGACGGCGTTCGCGCATTCCGTCCACGTCGACGTCCGCGGACTCGCGCCGGAGCGTGACTACTTCTACCGGTTCCGTGCCGGCACCGTGCTCAGTCCAGTCGGCCGGACCCGGACGGCCGCGGCACCTGGGAGGGGACCGGAATCGACCGGCGGTGCCCTGACCTTCGCGCTGGCCTCGTGCCAGGACTTCCAGAACGGGTACTGGCCGGCCCTCGACGGCATCGCCACCGACGCGCCGGACCTCGTCGTCCACGTCGGCGACTACATCTACGAGTACGACCCGAAAAGCAACTACCCGGACCGGCGGCACACCACCCCGCAGCGGCCCGGTCTGGACCAACTCCAGACGCTGGCGGACTACCGCAACCGGTACGGCCAGTACAAGTCCGATCCTGCCCTGCAGGCCGCTCATCACGTGGCCCCCTGGGTCGTCACCTGGGACGATCACGAGGTCGAGAACAACTACGCCGGACTGATCGACGAGGCCGGCGACGCCGGGGAGCAACGGCAGGNCCCTGCGGTGTTCGCCCGCCAGCGTGCCGCCGCCTACCAGGCGTACTACGAACACATGCCGATCCGCGCGGAGCTGAATCCGGGATCGCCCGACATGCGGATCTACCGGCGGTTCGTGTTNGGGNANCTGGTGNCGTTCAACGTCATGGACACCCGGCAGTACCGGACCCGGCAGCCCGGCGACTCCCCGCAGGGCATCGGGCTCGCATCCCTGGGCCGGGACAACACGGCCGGCACGATGGCCGGCGCCGCCCAGGAACGCTGGTTGCGCGACGGCCTGACCACGTCGCGGACCCGCTGGAACGTCCTCGCCCAGCAGACGATGATGGCCCAGCTGAACGGGCAGCTACCCCTCGGCGAGGGACCACGGCTGGCCAACCTGGATCAGAACGACGGGTACGGCCCCTACCGGACCCGGCTGCTGTCGGAGATCCGCGACAGCGGCGTGCGCAACCCGGTGGTGCTCTCCGGTGACATCCACTGCGCCTGGGTAAACGACCTCCGGGTCGATTTCGACCGGCCCGAGACGCCGGTCGTCGCGACGGAGTTCGTCTGCACCTCGATCAGCTCGGCCTTCTTCCTCGTCAGCGAGGACTTCATCCGGCAGAACAATGCCCGACTCAACCCGCATGTCCGGTATTTTCGCGGTGACCGGCGAGGTTACACGCGCGTTCGCGTCACCCCGGACGAATGGCGCGCGGACATGCGGGTCGTCGCCGACATCGCCCATCGCCACTCGCCCACGTCCACGGATGCCACCTGGGTGGTCGAGAACGGGCGGCCCGGCGCGCGGCCGGCCTGAGAGCGAGCGTGCGGCGGCACGCTCCGGCCCTGCCGGCCCGCACTGCCGGCCCGCGCCCTGCCGGCCGATTTCCACCCGATTCATCGGAAAAGGCGCGGGAATTCGACCACCGGGTGGCCTCACTGGCCTGCGCATCGCGAATAAATCCGAAGAAACTCGACGGTTCTACGGCCAGGACACCGGTCGCCACGTTAGCCTTTCCCCGGCCCGTCCGCCGCTTTCCACACGCCTTCTGGCGCCGCGCGGACGACGAACATCGGGAGCCGAACGTGACGATTCTACACCAACCGAGAGAACCGGGCGGAGCGGCGGATACCGGGACGCAGCCAGCGGATATCGTCGCCGCGCACACCAGGCCACGTACCCCTTTGCTCGGCTATCTGCGGACGACGTCCCACAAGGACATCGCCNTCNTGTACNNCGTCACGTCGTTCGGGTTCTTCCTCTTCGCCGGTGTCCTGGCCATCATGATGCGGGCGGAACTCGCCCGCCCGGGGCTGCAGTACTTCTCCAACGAGCAGTACAACCAGTTTTTCACGATGCACGGCACGCTGATGCTGCTCATGTTCGCGACCCCGNTNGCGTTCGCGTTCGCGAACTTCCTCGTGCCGCTGCAGATCGGCGCGCCGGACGTGGCGTTCCCGCGGCTGAACGCGCTGTCCTACTGGTTCTTCCTGTTCGGCAGCCTGACGGTGATCNTNGGGTTCCTGACCCCGAACGGCGCCGCGTCCTTCGGCTGGTTCGCCTACTCGCCGCTGAANANCNAGGTGTACTCGCCGGGGGCCGGGTCGGACCTGTGGATCGTGGGNCTNNCGGTNTCCGGTNTNGGTACCATCCTCGGCGCCGTCAACATGATCACGACGATCCTGACGATGCGGGCCCCGGGCATGACGATGTTCCGGCTGCCGATCTTCTGCTGGANCTTCCTGGNGACCTCGATCCTCGTGCTGNTNGCCTTCCCCGTGCTCGCCGCGGCGCTGCTCGCCCTGGAGGCCGACCGGCGCTTCGGCGCGCACGTGTTCGACGCCGCCAACGGCGGCGCGCTGCTCTGGCAGCACCTGTTCTGGT
>NZ_JPGU01000016.1:11087-23690 GCF_000732115.1 Frankia sp. CeD | reverse complement strand
TCGGTTTCCTGGTGACCTTCCTGTTCGGTGGTCTGACCGGGGTACTGCTGGCCAGCCCGCCGATCGACTTCCACGTCAGCGACAGCTACTTCGTCGTCGCCCACTTCCACTACGTCNTCTTCGGGACCGTGGTGTTCGCCGCCTACGNNGGCACCTACTTCTGGTTCCCGAAGGTCACGGGCCGGCTGATGAACGACCGGCTCGGGAAGATCCACTTCTGGACGGTCTTCCTCGGCTTCCACACGACGTTTCTGGTGCAGCACTGGCTCGGCGTGCAGGNTATGCCCCGCCGGTACGCCGACTACGGACCGAACGACGGGTTCACCACGCTGAACACGATCTCGTCCGCGGGTTCGTTCCTGCTCGCCCTCTCGACGCTGCCGTTCATCTACAACCTCTGGCACTCCTACCGCAAGGGCCCACTCGCCGTCGTCGACGACCCCTGGGGCTACGGGAACTCGCTGGAATGGGCGACCTCCTGCCCCCCGCCGCGGCACAACTTCCGGACGCTGCCGCGCATCCGCTCCGAACGCCCGGCGTTCGACCTGCACTATCCCCAGGCAGCCGGCCGCATCGACTATCATGCGACCCCCGAGATCACACTGACACCCGAGACCACGCCGAGGCCCGAGACCGCGGACCCGGCCGAATCCACAGCGGCCGAATCCACAGCGGCCGGACCCGACCGCCCGGCGCCGGAATCCGGCTTCAGGACGCCGGAATAACCGGCACGAGCAGCCGCAGGGCACCGGGGCGCACGACGATCTCCGCCGGCAACGACGCCAGCGGATCGCCGTCGGCGTAGACGGCGAAGGGCCGGTCGGCCTCGATGCGCACCCGCCGGGCCCGCAGCACCCGCACGTGCCGGGTGTCGACGTGACGCCCGGAGAACACCCGCGGGAACAGCGCCAGGAACGTCAGGCGGGAGGTGCGCGAGATCAGCAGGACGTCCAGCAGCCCGTCGGCGATGTCCGCCCCGGGGGCGAACCGCATCCCGCCGCCGTAGTACGCCGAGTTCGCCGCCGCAACCGTCCACCCGACCAGGTCCCGAGGCGCGAGGTCGTCCACCGTCACCGTGAAGCGCGCCGGGCGCCAGGCGGCCAGCGCCCGCAGCGCCGCGTAGGTGTAGACCTGCTGGCCGCGCAGGAACCGGGTCCGGTTGGCGATCACCTGGACGTCGGAGTCGTAGCCAACGCTCGCGATCCCGAGAAACGGCCGGCCGCCGACCTCGGGCAGGTCGACCCGGCGTTCCCGGGCGTGCGCAAGCCCGGCCGCGACGCGGCACGGGTCGCGGGGCAGGCCGAGACCACGCACGAAGTCGTTACCGCGCCCGCCGGGGAGCACCGCGAGCACGCCGCCGCAGCGGGCCACCCCCCCTGCCACCGAGCCAGCTAGGCCGTCGCCCCCGAGCGCGACCACGACCCGGCCCTGGGCGGTGGCCGCCGCCGCGAGATCGTCCGCGTGGGCGAGGTCGCGGGTCGGGGTGACCCGGACGTCCCGCGCCCAGCGCGCGAGCTCGACGCGGACGCCGTCGAGCATCCGCATCGCCCGCCCGTGACCCGCGCTCGGGTTGACGATCACGGCCAGCCGGTTGCGGTCGACCTCGGCGGGTTCGACCCGCAGCGGCTGCGGCGCCACCGCACCGAGGCTTCCCCGGGAGGGTGTGCGGGGGGCAGCGGCGTCCGTCATGGTGAGCGAGCTTACGGGCGGGTGCGGCAGGTCCCCCAGCGGCCGGGGATGCGGAGCCGGGGATGCGGAGCCGGGGATGCGGAGCCGGGGATGCGTGACCATGGCGGCTCACCGCCCGGGCAGCGGCCCCGCGGACAGGTGCTGGCTCGATGCACCGAAGAACGACCGCTCGCCGAGCTGCGGATCGTCGCGCAGGTCCCGCAGCACGAGGTGTTCCAGCAGGAGCAGGGCCGCGTCGGCCGGCCAGAGCACCAGCCACAGCCACACCCCCCGGGCCTCCCCGACGAACGCCGCCCGATCGGGGGGTACGACCAGCGGCCACAGCGCCGTGGGATGCCCGGCGGCCTCTACCTTCGCCTCCGGTACGCCGGGCAGCGGTTCGGGATCGGGACCGCTGATGCCCGCGAGCCGGGCGCCGAGTCCCACCCGAGGCGCCTCGGCGACGAGCACCATCTCGGCCGGCCCGCCCAACGGAGAGGGCCCGGCGGCGGCAACTGCCGTGGCACGCGGCCCGGTACGCTCGTCACCGGCCCAGCCGACGCCGCTGACGTACCAGTGGACCGGCATCGGCTGCGGCAACCAGATCGGGACCGTCGAGGTCTTCGACAGCGCGTGGAGCGCCTGTTCCCGCGACGACACGGCGGTGNGGTAGGGACTCNCCNCCCCGTGATCGTCGCACCGCCACTGGCTGCTCCACAGATCGGGTGGACGCAGCGGTCCGAGACAGCGCGGGCAGGCCGCAGCAATGGTCACCGGGCGCCTCCTGGCGTAGGTGGAGATGTCGCCGAACATCGGCACTCCGGCACCGGTATGCCCTCGGCTTTCCACCCGCANTCGCCCCACCAGGTTCCCACCCGCAATCGTCCGACCTGGGCAGATATGCCGAACAGCCGGGTGCGCCATCCCTCCGTCACCCCTCCGGGCGGGCCGGGGAGGGAGGCTGACGGCGCGCCGCGAGCTCCGCGAACGCCTCGTCGAGGAGATCGAGGCCAGCCAGCAGCAACGGCTCCTCGATCACCAGCGGTGGCAGCAGCCGGAGCACGTTGCCCCAGGTGCCCGCGGTGAGCACGATCAGGCCGCGACGATGGCAGGCGGCGGCCGCGGCGGCGGTGAGGACCTTGTCCGGGCTGTCGTCGCCGGCGCCCCGGACCAGCTCCAGGGCGACCATCGCGCCCCGCCCCCGGACATCCCCGACGAAGTCGTACCGCTCGCGCAACGCGTGCAGGCGGGGCAGGGCGATCTCGCCGATCCGGCGGGCCCGGCCGGCCAGGTCCTCGGACTCGATGAGGTCGATCGCGGCGAGAGCCGCGGCGCAGGCCGCCGGGTTCCCCCCGTAGGTGCCGCCGAGCCCGCCGACCTGGGGGGCGTCCATGATCTCCGCACGGCCGGTGACGGCCGCGAGCGGCAGGCCGCCGGCGATGCCCTTGGCGGTGGTGATGAGATCCGGGACGACGCCTTCGTGCTCGCAGGCGAACATCGTCCCGGTCCGGGCGAACCCGGTCTGCACCTCGTCCGCGACGAACACGATCCCCGCGACCGTACAGAACTCGGCGAGGCGGGGCAGGAACCCNGTCCCGGGGNCGATGAAACCGCCCTCCCCCTGGATCGGCTCGATGACCATCGCGGCGACGGACGCGGCCCCGATCTCGTCCCGCACGAGCTCGATCACCCGCTCGGCGGCCTCCTCCCCACAGCGGTCGGGACCGGTCGGCCAGCGGTAGGGATACGCCAGCGGCATCCGGTAGACCTCGGGCGCGAACGGCCCGAACCCACTCTTGTAGGGCATCGACTTCGCGGTCATCGCCATCGTCAGGTTCGTCCGGCCATGGTAAGCGTGCTCGAAGACGACGACCGCGCCCCGGCCGGTCGCGCTGCGCGCGATCTTGACGGCGTTCTCGACGGCCTCCGCTCCGGAGTTGAACAATGCCGAGCGTTTCTCATGGGTACCCGGCGTCAGCCGGTTCAGCGCCTCACAGACGGCGATATAGCCCTCGTACGGCGTCACCATGAAGCAGGTGTGGGTGAACCGGCCGATCTGCTCGCGCACGGCCTCGACGACCCCGTCCGCAGCGTTGCCGACGCTGACCACCGCGATCCCCGAACCGAAGTCGATGAGCGAGTTGCCGTCCACGTCGACCACGACCCCGCCGCCCGCCGCGTGCGCGTAGACCGGGAGGGTCTCACCGACCCCCCGGGCCACGGCGCCGACGCGGCGCGCGGCGAGTGCCCGGGACCNCGGGCCGGGGATCTCGGTGTGCAGACGCGGCTCCTGGGGCAGCCGCGGGCCGCCGGTGGCGGGCAGGCCGATTCCGGTCGCCGCCGGGTTGGGAATGGTCATCGTCGGCTCCTACCTGATCGTATGCGCGCACGTACCTGTCCACGGCCCGGGCCACGCCGCCGCGCCGCGGCCCTGGTCCGGTCTGGGCCGGGCCGGGCCGGGCCGGGCCGGCCATCGTCCCCCGCCGCCGGGATCCGGCCGGTGGTCCTCGGGCGGGACCGGGCGCGCCGCAGGCGCCCCGCCCGCGCGGGCGCCTAGAATGAGCTCGATGGTGATGACGACGGCAGGCGGCTCGACGCCAGGCGGCCCGGTGGCCGCCCGCGCCGACCGGTCATCCGCGCGATGAGCGAGCCGACGCCGTTCTGGCTGGCAGGCAAGCCGGCCACCGGGTCGGCGACGACCACCGTTCGGCACCCGTTCGACGGCGCGGAGGTCGCCGTCGTCGCGCAGCCGGACCCCGACCAGGTTGAGACGGCCGTGGCCGCCGCGGCGGCGGTCGCCCCGGCGTTCGCGGCGCTGCCGGCCCACGTCCGCGCCGGCGCGCTCGCCGGCGTGTCGAAGGAGATCGCCCGTCGAGGCGACGAACTGGCCCGTCTCATCACCGCGGAGAGCGGTAAGCCGCTGACCTGGTCGCGTGCCGAGGTGGCCCGGGCAAGCTCCACCTTCCGCTGGGGGGCGGAGGAGGCCCGGCGTTTCGCCGGGGAGCTGACCAGGCTGGACACCGATCCCCCCGGGGAGGGACGGCTCGCGCTCACCCGGCGTTTCCCCCGCGGGCCCGTGCTGGGCATCACCCCCTTCAACTTCCCGCTCAACCTGGTCGCCCACAAGGTGGCGCCGGCGCTGGCGGTCGGCGCGCCGATCATCGTGAAGCCGGCCCCGCGCACGCCGCTGTCGGCGCTGTTCCTCGGCGACCTGCTCGCCGACGCCGGCTTGCCCGAGGGGTCGTGGTCGGTCCTCCCGATCCCCAACGACCGCCTCGGCCCGCTCGTCGCGGACCCTCGGCTGCCCGTGGTGTCCTTCACCGGCTCCGGCCCGGTGGGCTGGTCCATCCGCGACACGGTCCCCCGCAAGCATGTGGTCCTCGAACTCGGCGGGAACGCGGCGGTGCTGGTCGCCGCCGNNNNCGCGNCCNCCGCCGATCTGGCCCGGGCCGCCGGCCGCATCGCCCTGTTCGCCAACTACCAGGCCGGCCAGTCGTGCATCGCCGTGCAGCGGGTCTACGCCGACCGCACGATCGTCGACGAGCTGCTCGCCGAGATCGTCGCCGCCGTGCGGGCGCTGCACGACGGGGATCCGGCCGACCCGGCCACCGACGTGGGGCCGCTGATCGACGTCGCGGCGGCGGAACGGGTCGAGGCGTGGATCACCGAGGCCGTCGAGGCGGGGGCGACACTCGTCTGCGGCGGGACGCGCCACGGCACGAGTCTCAGCCCGGCCGTGCTGACCGGCGTTCCGCCCACCGCCAAGGTGGTGAGCGAGGAGGTCTTCGGCCCGGTGATCGTCGTGGCGGCGGTCGACGGCGTTGACGAGGGCTTCGCCCGGATCAACGACAGCGCCTACGGCCTGCAGGCCGGGGTGTTCACCCACGACCTGGCCACCGCCTTCCGCGCCCACCGGGAGCTCCAGGTCGGGGGGGTCGTCATCGGCGACGTCCCGTCGTACCGGGCCGACCAGATGCCCTACGGCGGGACGAAGGGTTCCGGCATCGGGCGGGAGGGGGTCCGCTCGGCCATGACCGACCTCACCGAGGACCGGGTGCTGGTCCTGACCGGTCTGGACCTGTAGGCCTCCCTGCCGCCCGCCGTCGCCCACCACCACGGCCCGCACCGCCCGCACCGCCGTCTCACCCCGGCCTGCCGCCCCGGCCTGCCGCCCACATCATCGCCGCGCGGCGAAAAGCTGCCACTATGAAGCATTATGGAGCGGGTGGCCATCGACCTGCACACCCATTCGACCGCCTCGGACGGCCTGGAGTCACCGGAGAACCTCGTCCGGCTCGCAGCCGGGCAGGGCCTGTCGATCCTCGCGCTCACCGACCATGACACCATCGCGGGCATCGGCCGCGCGGCCGCGGCCCTGCCTGCCGGGCTGACCCTGGTGCCGGGCGCCGAGATCTCCTGCCAGGTCGAGGTGGCAGGTGCGTGGGTATCCCTGCACGTGCTGGCCTACCTGTTCGACCCGGCCGAGCCGGCGTTCGCGGCGGCCCGGGCCCGGGTGCGGGAACATCGCGCCACCCGGGCCCGTCGGATGGTCGACCGACTCGCCGCGGACGGGCATCCGGTGCGCTGGGAACGGGTCCTGGAGCTGGCGGCCGGCACGGTGGGCCGCCCCCACATCGCCGCGGTCATGGTCGAGGCCGGGCTGATCCCCGAGGTGGCGGCCGCGTTCAGCAACCGGTGGATCGGCGCGGGCGGACCGTACTGGGTGGGCAAGGAGCAGCCGGACGTCTGGGAGGCGCTTCGCCTCATCCACGGCGCCGGCGGGGTGAGCGTGTTCGCGCACCCGTTCGCGAGCAGGCGCGGCGTCACAGTCGGTCCCGAGGTGATCGAGGCGATGGCGAAGGCGGGCCTGACCGGCCTCGAGGTCGATCATCCCGATCACCTACCCGTCGCGCGGCGCCGGCTACGTGGCCTCGCTGCCGAGCTCTCGCTGGTGGCGACCGGTTCCAGTGACTTCCACGGCGCCAGCAAGCCCCAGGGGCTCGGGGCCGAGACCACCTCCCGGGAGGCGTACGAGGCGTTGATCTCCACCGCGCGGGGGGCGGTCCCGATCACCGCGTCCGGATGACCGGCCGCGCGGTGCCGGGCACGCGCTGCCGGGCACGCTGCCGGCAGGCCATGGCCGCTCAGGCGTTCGCGTCGTACCCCCGGCCGTTGCCGCCCGGCCTCGGCGGGCTCAGCCGGCCCAGCAGCTCGGCGAGCAGGTCCTGCTCGGTTCGGCTGAAGTGGGAGAGCACGTGCCGGGCGACCCCCTTGAGGTGGGTGCCCGAGGCCGCCCGCAAGCGGTCGAATCCCTGCGGGGTGAGGGTGGCGAGCGTGCCGCGGGCATCCGACGGGCAGGACCGCCGGGCGACCAGTCCCTCCCGTTCCAGCCGGTCGACCAACCGGGTGAGACCGCTGCGGGAGAGCAGCACCGCCTGGGCGAGTTCGCTCATCCGTAACTCGCCGTTCGGGGCCTCGGCGAGCTGGACCAGCACGTCGTACGAGGCCAGGGGAAGCCGGTGAGCCGCCTCGAGCTCGGCCTCGAGGACCCGGGTCACGTGGGCATGGGCGTGCAGCAGCTCACGCCAAGCCCACATCCCATGTTCGTCGACCCAGTCCTCGCCGGTCTCGGAGCTGGCGCCGAACATCTCTTCGACTGCCATCGCGTCCTCCCGCCTCCGCACGATCAGCCTACGTCGCGGCCCGCCCGCAAAACCGTCCCAAGCAGCCGCCTCCGTCACCGGGACACATACCAGGCACATACCGGGACACAATCACCCCTGGTCATGACGATGGGCACGCTCCGCACCCGTCGTGAAGCCGACAGGGCGGCTCACGCTCCCCGGTCCGCCGAACACGGCGGACCGGGGATCGTGAGCCGGCGCCGTCACGTCCCCCGCGGGCTATCGTGGACCCACAGGCGGCCCGGCGGGCCGCACCTGATACCAACCTGTGNCTGAGGTTTCCCTTGTCCCTATCCCGGCCTTCCCCCGACGCGATTCAGTCGGCTCTGGCGACGGTGCACGATCCCGAGATCGGTCGTCCCATCACCGAGCTGGACATGGTCTCGTCGGTTCGCGTGCTCGACGACGGCTCGGTCGACGTCGGGGTCCTGCTCACCGTGTCCGGCTGCCCCATGCGCGACGAGATCATCAATCGGGTCAGTCGAGCCGTCAGCGCGGTCGAGGGCGTCCGCGAGGTCCGCGTCGATCTGCAGGTCATGTCGGACGAGCAACGCGGTGCCCTGCACGCGAAACTGCGGGGGGGCAACGCCCCCAAGGCGATTCCCTTCGCCCAACCAGGCTCGACCACCAGGGTCTACGGCGTCGCCAGCGGCAAGGGCGGCGTCGGCAAGTCCTCGATCACCGTGAACCTGGCCGCCGCGATGGCCCGTTCGGGCCTGTCGGTCGGTGTGCTCGATGCCGACATCTATGGGCACTCCGTGCCCCGCATGCTGGGCATCGACCGCCCGCCCACCCAGGTCGAAAAGATGATCATGCCGCCCCAGGCACACGGGGTGCGAGTCATCTCCACCGGGATGTTCACGCGCGGCAACCAGCCAGTGACCTGGCGCGGACCGATGCTGCACCGTGCCCTGGAGCAGTTCCTGTCAGACGTCTTCTGGGGTGACCTGGACGTCCTTCTCCTGGACCTACCGCCCGGCACCGGTGACATCGCCATCTCCCTGGCCCAGCTGGTGCCGTCCTCCGAACTGCTGCTGGTCACGACCCCGCAGCTGGCGGCCACCGAGGTCGCCGAGCGGGCCGGGACCATCGCCGTGCAGACCCGGCAGAACGTGGTCGGGGTCGTCGAGAACATGGCGTGGCTGCCCTGCCCGCACTGCGGCGAGCGGGTCGACGTGTTCGGCTCTGGCGGCGGGGCTGCGGTGGCCGAGCGGCTGACCAGGGTGCTCGGTCATGACGTACCGCTGCTGGCCCAGATCCCGGTGGACGTCCGGCTCCGGGAAGGCGCCGACAACGGCATGCCGCTGGTCATCGGCGAGCCGGACAGCGAGGCGGGCAAGGCCCTGCACGCGGTGGCGGGCCGGCTCACCTACCGCTCCCGTGGGCTCGCCGGACGCAGCCTCAACCTCACGCCGGTGGGGCGCTGAACACCTACGATCGGCCGTCCGTCCGGGTTCGCGCAGCCTGATCGACGCGAGCCCGGCCCCGGCTGGCCCCGCCCCGGGGCGGGTGCATCGAGCCGGCGGCGACGCCGAACCTCAGGCGACGCCGAACCTCAGGTGGCGTCCGAGTCGAAGGGCACCTCTGTCGCCGGGCCGTCGCTCCGTGCCGGCTGCGCCGGCACGGAGCGGGCGGCGGACGCCTTGCTCGGCGAGACCTTCGACAGCATGGGGGACACCGGACCGGGCGGCGCCGCCGGAACCGCGGCCTCGGCGCCGGGACGAGCCGGATCCTTGGCCGCGGGATCTCTCGGCAGCGAGGACTTGGTCAGTGACGGCGCCGCGGGCGGATCGTCACCGAGGAGCAGCGAGTCGAGCGAGGTCCGCTTGGTGAGGTATGGCGGCAGAACCGGATCGTCCTCGAACAGGTGCTTGCGGACGAAGGTCTTGGGATGCAGGTCCCGGATATCCAGATCGGCGAATTCCGGGCCCAGCTCGGACCTGAGATCGTTACGCATGCCGTTGGCCAGCTGACGCAGCTGACGCAGCACGCGTCCCGCGTCCCTGGCGGCCTTGGGCAACCTGTCCGGGCCGAAGACGAACAGCCCGATCAGAAGCAAGACGACGACTTCACCCCACCCGACACCGTTGAACACGCGCTGAGCGTACCTCTCCCGGTGTTGCGGGCAAGGAGCTCGTGGGCAACGAAAAGATGTCTGCGGCTCAGCGCTGTTGTTCCTGCAGCGTCAGCTGGGTGGTCGCGGTGGCACCGGCGCGTTCGTAGGCGACCGACACCCGGTCACCTACCCGGTGGAGCCGGGCTGCGACGATGAGGTCGTTCATCCCGCTGATAACCCTGGTGTCCACCCGCGTGATGATGTCGCCGACGCGCAGCCCGGCGCGCTCGGCGGGGCCACCGGGCGCCAGGTTGACGACGCGGGCACCCGACGTGGTCCCCATGGCCTTCGCCTGGCCGGCGGTGACGGTCGCGGCTGACACGCCGAGGTACGGGTGGGTCGCCCGACCGGTCGAAATGATCTCCTGAGCGACCGAGCGGGCGAAGTCGATCGGGATGGCGAACCCCACGCCGATGCTGCCGCTCTGGCTCTGGGACTCATGGCCGGGCACCGCGGCGATCGCGGTATTGATCCCCACCATCTGGCCGAGGCCGTCGAGCAGCGGACCACCGGAGTTGCCCGGATTGATCGCCGCGTCGATCTGGATCGCCCCGATGAGCACCGTGGGGTCGGTGCCGCTCTCGGCCGGGACCATGGGATTGCGGTCGAGCGCGCTGACGACGCCGGTCGTCACGGTGCCGGCGAGGCCGAACGGCGCCCCGATGGCAACCACCGGCGCTCCCACGACCAGCGAGCCGGACTGGCCGAGCGTCACCGCCGGCAGGGGCTGCGGGGCCGGGATCCGCAGAACGGCAATGTCAGTCTTGGGATCCCGCCCGACCAGGTCGGCCCGGACCTGGCCGAACTCCTGGTAGCGGCGCACGGAGATCGGAGTTCTGGCGGCGACCGCGGACGCCACGACGTGGTTGTTCGTCAGGATGTACCCCTCCGGGCTAATGATCACCCCGGAGCCGGTACCCGCGGCATCGCCGTCCCCCCCGCCACCGGCGTCGATCGTCACCACACTGGGCAGAGCCGTCGCGGCGATCGACGCGACCGACCTGCGGTCGGAGCTGGGCGCGGCGGTACCGACCGGCAGGGCCGCCGACGCCTGTTGGTCGCTGCCGCGCTCGGTCATCGAGACGAGCAGCGCACCGATCCCCCCACCCAGCAGACCCGCGACCAGGATGCTCGCGAGGAGGACCCGGTGACCGAGAACGACCGGGCGACCAGGAGCGACCAGGCGCCCCCGCGGCGCCGAACGACCAGTCAGGACATCGGCGAACGGCACGGCGAACGGCGCGGCGTTCGAGCCGCCGCTGTCGGAGCCGCCGCTCTCGGAGCCGCCGCCGTCGGAGTCCGCGGGCAGCGGATACGGCGTCGAGGTCGGCGACCACGCCCGCGGGGAGCCCGTCTCGGCGGGCGGTGGGGCCGGCGGCTGCGTGCCGAAGCCACGCACCGCGGTCACCGTCGGCAAGCCTCCCGACGGCTCCCGCGGGTTCCCGTCCGCCGCAGCGCGCCCGCGGTCGGTCGCGGCGGCGCCCGGGTCGCAGCCCGCCCGGGCGCCCGGCGCCCCCGGACCCGAAACGCCCGTCCTCGAAACACCCGCCCCCGGAGCACCCGCCCCCGGAGCACCCACGCCCGGAGCACCCACGCCCGGAGCGGCCCCCTCGACCCGCCCGGAATGCCGGGGGTGGCGATGCCCTCCAGGAGCGGAGCCGGCCCTGTCCTCACCGGGTGGGAGGGTCGGCGGACGCCGGCCGGGCTGACGTACCGGAATCCGCGCCGCCCCGGATTCCGGCGTCGCACCCTCACGGGCCGTGGGCCGCGGCTGCGGCCCCGCACCCGATGGCCCCGCACCCGATGGCCCCGCACCCGATGGCCCCGCACCCGATGGAGTCCCCGGGGCCGGCTCAGGAGCGCGTGCCGCCGGGCTACCCGTGCCCGGCGTCCCGGCGGCCGTGGGTCGCCGCTCGGGCCGGGTCTCCTCCGCCGGCCCGGTCATCGCGGTGGTGGATGCCGTACGAGGCGATTGCGGACGGCGTGTCCCGGCCGCCGGTTCCGACCCGGACGGCTGCACGGGTCCCGACGGCTGCACGGGGACGACCACCCCGGGCTGTACCCGCGGCCCGGCACCGCCGGCCGTGGTGGGCCGGGGCGTGGCGGGAAGGCGGAGCCGACTGACGGGTATCGTCCCACCGGTCGAGGGGACGGTCGTCTCGTCGCGCGCCGCCGCGACCCGGCCACCGGCCTGATCGGTCCGCGGCTTGCCGTCGGTGGCGGAAGGCGCCGCGCCGGCGGCTCGCGGGACACCAGGGCGGGAAGGATCGGCGCGGTGGCCCGGGCCGGCGGGAACCGACCGCATCGTGGATGACCGCTCGAGACGTCGGGGCCGTACGGGCGGGTCGACCGGTTCCACGCTCGCGACAGGCACCTCGTTGTCGCTGACGTCCACACGTCCTCCCCGACTCGCTCGTCGCACGGCACGGCGGAACGCCGGCGACCGGTTCCGTCCTGGAAAGCACGCGCGACGCGTCCGAGCGGGTAACACGGTAAAGCCTCACATCAGGCCAGACGAGACCTCTCCTCCAGAACACCCAGAAAATGTCTTTCAGGTACCGGAAAGATGCGTCCCGCCGGTTTCCGGCGGCGACCGGGGCGGACAGCCGGACAAAGGCGACCAGCCAGGGCTTGGCGCCGGGAGACGGAGCAGGCGACACCCTGAAACTCACGGCCCCGACCGCCTCCCGGTACCCGGGACGGCCTACCCCGTCCGAATACCCCCGTTCAAACACCCCCGACCGGGTCGATGGGGAACGTGTTCGCCCGGGTCGGCCCGAATTCGCCCGAGTCGGCCCGAACGGGCGGACGATCAACGGCGCAAGGACACCCGGACCGGGGCGAACATCGGGGTGAGCCGGCTCGGGACGCCGTTCGCAACGCCCGGGGCGACGACCGAGGACACCGTCGGCACCGCGACGGGCCCCGGCGTCTGGGTACTCTCCTGGCCGTCGGCGATGGCGGCACCAGCGACGGCGAGCAGCATCAGCGCGGCGGATCCGAGGAGGGTTCGGCGCATGCTGGTCCGGGGGGTGGGACGACGGTGCGGGGCCGGCAGCCGCCGGCGCGGGGCGGGCGAAGCCGGCCGCCGCAGGTGCTGACGCGCGGGCCCCGGCGCGGGACGGCCCGCCTGNC
>NZ_JPGU01000016.1:0-11082 GCF_000732115.1 Frankia sp. CeD | reverse complement strand
CCGCGCGCAGCCCCGCCGGTGGCTGCCGGCGCCGGTCGAGCGGCGGGCCTGGGCGAGGCGGGACGAGNGCCGGCGCCCGGGCGNGGATCGAAGGGGGGCTGTCGGAGCTCGACGGAACGCGGCAGCAGGGCCGGTACTGTCACCGTGAACGCCCCGGGAAGCCTGACCGGGTCGAGACGGGTAGGCCCCCGCCTGTCCGGCGCAGGACGGAACTGGGAGCGCTGGGATTGCGGGGAGCGCTGGGAGCGCGGGGAGCGCGGGGACGAACCCGGCGGGGGCGCGGGCAGCGCGGTCAGACCGCCCAGGCTCAGCAGCCGGACCGCGAGGCCGCCAGGAAGATCCGGCCCATCGAGAGCAACCAGCCGTGCCTTGACCATCCGCAGGGCCGCCACCTCCCGCTGGCACTCCCCGCAGCGGGCAAGATGCGCGAGCGCGCGATCACGAGCGTCATGATCAAGCTGATGGTCGATGAGAGGCGAGATCCGATCGCNGAGATGCTCGGNCNCGCCCGCCGCTCCCGCGGAGCACCACCCTTGCTCCCGGCGGCGACGGGCCCATGCCGTCCCCTGCTTCTGGGCCGCCCGTCGTCGCCTCGGTCCCGACGCGGTCTGGTCGTGTCCGGCGGCGCCACGTCCGCCTCGGCGAGCTCCGCCGCCACCGGCCCGACGGCGGGCTCCGCGGTGAGAAGGGCGTCGTCCGAGACCGTCACGGCGGCGGACAACGCGGCGCCGTCACCAGTACGTGGCGCGCGATCAGCCAGCGCCGCGCGCAACATCGCCCGACCGCGCGAGATCCGGCTGCGCACTGTGCCCAGTTTCACGCCCAACGTCTGAGCGATCTCTTCGTAGGAGAGCTGCTCGATGTCGCACAGCACGACGGCGGCCCGGAAGTCGGGCGGCAGAGCGGCGAGCGCGGCCTCGACGTCCGCGTCGAGATGAGCCTCGGCGTAGACCGCCTCCGGGCTCGCCTCGCGGCCGGCCAGCCGCTCGGTGTCCTCGGGCAGCGCATCGAACCGGATCTTCTGCTGGCGACGCATGCGGTCGAGGAAGAGATTGGTGGTGATCCGGTGCAGCCACCCCTCGAAGGTGCCGGGGGTGTAGTCCGCCAACGACCGGAACACCCGGACGAACACGTCCTGCGTCAGGTCCTCGGCGTCGTGGGCGTTACCGGTGAGGCGGTAGGCGAGGCGATAGACCCGGTTGCCGTGCTCACGGACCACGTCTTCCCAGGAAGGAGGAACCCAACCAGAAGCTTCTGCGGTGGCGGCGACGCCGGCGGCGTCCGAGCCCGCCCCGGGGTCCTGAGCAGCCACGGCCGCCTCTCGGTCGGTTCGCGTCAAACGTACCCGACGAGCCGGCCAGGGAGCGGCGAATCCCGCTGCGGACACCGATGTTTCTCCCCTCGATCCTCGACACGATGCGCGTTGACCAGATGAACGCGCGTCCTCGGTCTCCCGTTCCCGTAGGCTGAGGAAGTCATGCCGGACACTGACATCGGCGAACTCGAGTCCGCCGCCGCCTATGCCGAGGGCTTCCTGCTGGAAGACCCGATCCTTCGCGCTGCCCGCGCCCGAGCCGAGGAGGTCGGGATCGTCCCGGTCAGCCCGGGTACCGGCGCGGTCCTACGCTTCCTCGCCGCTGCCGTGGGCGCCCGCGCGGTGGTCGAGATCGGCACAGGTACCGGGGTCTCCGGTACCTGGCTGTTGCGCGGGATGCGGCCCGACGGAACCCTGACCACCATCGACGTCGAGGCCGAGCACCTTCGGCTGGCCCGGCGCACCTACGCCGACGCGGGGATGNCCCCCGGGCGCAGCCGGCTGATCACCGGCCGCGCCCTCGACGTTCTCCCCCGGCTGACCGACGGCGCCTATGACCTCGTGTTCTGTGACGCGGACCGGCGTGAGGGCACCGAGTACCTCACCCAGGCCCTGCGGCTGCTGCGGCCGGGCGGCGTGGTGGCGTTCGCCAGCGTGCTGGCCTTGGCCCAGGGCCAGGCCACCGGCCCCGAGGCGGTGGCGGTCCGCGAACTTGCCACAGCTGTACGTGACGACGTGCGGCTTACCCAGATGCTCCTCACCACCGGCGGCGGCCTCCTGGTCGCCGTGGTCGCCAAGTCCTCCCCGGTCGGCTGACCGGCACCCCGGGCGGGTGACCGGCACCCCGGGCGAGGTGGCCGGTCCGCGGTAACACGATCGGGGCCGGCCGATCGTGCCGGTACCCGGTGGCTCCTCAGTGGGCGCGTAAGGTGCGCTTAAGCGTGACATTCCTACGCCTTGGGGAGTAAATGGCACCGGCCGCGCAGGAGTACCGGCGCTACGACGTCTACGACGACTACGACGACTACGGCGACTACGGCGACTACGACAGCCGGGCCAGGGACGCCTACGACAGCCGGGCCAGGGACGCCTACGACAGCCGGGCCAGGGACGCCTACGACAGCCGCGCCGAGCCACCGCCCGCCCCACGTGAGAGCCTGCTGCCCTACATCACGTTCGTCCTCGTCGTGGCGGTCCTAGCCGGGATCGCCGGTTACACGCTGAACCGCCTGGTGGGACCGGCGCACGGCGCGCGCTCCGCCCACCCGTCCGCACCGGGCGCCACCCCCTCCCCGACGGCCGTGCCCTCCCCGACGGCCGTGCCCTCCCCGACGGCCGTGCCCACCCCGTCGGCCGTGGGAGGCGGCCTCGCCGGCCTTACCGCCGAGCAGGTGGCGATCCGGCTGGCCGGCGCGGGCCTGCNGCTGCACACCACCGTCGTCTACAGCGCGGCCACCGACCCGGATCGTCTCCTGGGCCGGACGAACGGCTACACCAGCAGAATCGCCTTCAGCGATCCGCGGGTGGGCGTCAACGAGGTCTCCGGAAGCCCCGCGGGCGCGATCGAGCGCGGCGGCGCGATCGAGGTCTTCGCGGACGCGGCGAGCGCGCAGCAGCGGGCGACGAAGCTCCTCACCGTCACCGCCGACAACCCGCTCGTCACCGAGTACGTCTTCGTCCAGCGCACCGTGGTGCTCCGGGTCTCCCTGGTCCTCACCGCGGACATCGCCCGGGAATACGAGGCCGCGCTCCTGCGTCTCGCGGCCTGAGATCCCCTCGCGGCCCGGCAACATCCAGGACATCCAGGGGTATCGGGGTATCGGGGTATCGGGGACGTCTGGAACATCCGGGAGTTCCGGGGGCTCTACACTCAGGCCGCCGGTGTCTGGGATGGCCCACTCGACAGCCAGGTCAGCAGGGTACGCACCCCCCACCCGGTGCCGCCCCGGCTGATCTCGCCGTCGTCGGCGTCCGACCGTGCGGTGCCCGCGATGTCCAGATGTGCCCAGGGCCGCCGGCCCGCGAACTCCCGCAGGAACAGCGCCGCGGTGATGGAACCGCCCCCGACGTCCAGCGCCCGGCCGATGTTGGCAAGGTCCGCCACCGGCGAGTCGATCGCCGCCCGGTACTCCTTCACCAACGGCAGCCGCCACACCCGTTCCCCGGCGCTGTCCGCCGCGGCGGACAGCGCCGCCGCCAGCCGGTCGTCCGAGCTGAACAGCCCGGCGGTGCGCCGGCCGAGCGCCACGGCGATCGCTCCGGTCAGCGTGGCGAGATCGACGATGACATCCGCGTCGAGCGCGCCCGCGGCGTAGGCGAGGCCGTCCGCCAGCACCAGGCGGCCCTCGGCGTCGGTGTTCAGTACCTCCACCGTGGTCCCGCCCCAGCAGGTGATGACGTCGCCGGGACGCATGGCAGTCGCACCGATCATGTTCTCCGCCAGACAGAGCAGGCCGGTGACGCGCCCGGGCACGTTCAACGCCGGCAACGCGGTCATCGCCCCGANCNCCGCCGCCGCGCCCGCCATGTCGGTCTTCATGCCGGCCATCGGGACGGCCGGCTTCAGGGAGAGCCCACCCGAGTCGAAGGTGATTCCCTTCCCGACCAGGACCCGGTGACCATCGGTGAAGCGGCCCGCCGGCGAACCATCCGGCTCCGCCGACCCGATGGATCCCGCCGACCCGATGGATCCCGCCAACCCGGTGGATCCCGCCAACCCGGCCTCGCCAGAAGTCCACGGTGGCCCGTGATATTCGAGTTTGACCAGGTAGGGCGGCCGCGGGGAACCCTCACCGACGGCGCACAACCCCCCGAAGCCCTGCGCCGAAAGATCGTCGGGGCCGAGCAGGGTCGTGTCGAGACCCGCCGACGCGGCGATGCGCACGGCACGGTTCGCCAGCCACTCGGGTGACTTCACCAGACTCGGCATGTTGACCAGATCGCGGGCGATGTACACCCCGGTGGCCACCGCCCGCGCGGCGCCGACCGCGGCCACCGCCCCGGGCTCGTCCGCCCGACCGGTGAGCACGATGACGTTGCCGGGCGCGCCGTTCTCCGGCCCGGGCCGGCCGGCCCGGTCGGGCACTCCAGCGGCCCGGTCGGGCACTCCAGCGGCCCGGTCGAGCACTCCAGCGGCCCGGTAGGCGCCTAGCGCCAGGCCTTCGGTGAAGGCCCGCAGGCCCGGATCGCCGGGCTCCGCCACCACCGCGAGCCGGTCCGGTGCCCCGGCGCGGCGGGCGAGCGCGGCGCCCGCGGCCCGCCAGTCACCCGGTTGACCGGCGCCGATGCCGACCACGAGCAGCCGGGTCGGCCGAGCCGTCCGGGCCAACGGCACCACCAGCACCGAACCCGCATCGCCGCGCAGGGACTCGGACTCGACCAGCAGCGCAAGATCCAGTCCGAGATCGGCGCCGACACCGCGGGCAGTTTCGTCGAACACGGGTCCGTTCTCGGACGACGCGAGGACCAGGGCGACGGTCGAGGGCTCGACGTCGGCGACGGTGGCGGACCGTAGGGTAACGCCGGGAGGAAGCCTGATGAGCCCGTCGATCGCCGGGCCTGACGCGGAATCAACGATGCTCATGCCGGCCTTCTCACCGGGACCGCCGGACTCACCGGGACCGCCGGACCACGACGGAACCCGGCTGCCGCGGGACGGACGCGAGGACGGCGCACGCGGACGGACACCCGGGCGGACGCACGGACGGTTAACTGACCGCGGTCTTCAGGGCATCCCCCAGCGCACTCGCCTCGTCGGCGGTGAGTTCCACGACGAGCCGACCGCCCCCCTCCAGCGGGACACGCATGACGANGCCGCGCCCCTCTTTGGTCACCTCGAGCGGACCGTCACCCGTCCGCGGCTTCATGGCCGCCATCGGTGCACCTCTTCCTGCCGTCGGACCTGCATCTGACGACGATTATCCCGTAGACCGGACCGCAAACCNAAACACGTCTCTGCGCGGCATCACAACAGNCGCCCGCCGCAACATCGAGAGGTGGGCGTCGATGTTGACGACAACGCCTGCGCGTGTCCCTGCATAGGCCAGATCGATCGGCTACCAACAGTCGACTGTGATGCCACAGACAGTCGGCGGCGATCACTCGTCGATCTGTGGCGAGCGAGTATCCCGATGCCCGTCCGGCGATGGCGCGGTGTCGACGCGCGCGAAGGCGGCCAGCCGGACCAGCTCCTCGTCCCGCCGGGCCAGCTCCTCGTCCCGCCAGGCCAGCTCGTCGGCGAGCCGAAGCAGGACGGCGTCGACCTCGGCCATCCGGTAACCACGCAGCGCCATCCCGAACCGCGTGCGGGCAACGTCACCGGCTGTCACCATGCCGGCAGGTAGTCCGGTAGGAGCGCCGTCCGGCGGCGCCGGGGCGAGCCGATCGAAGCGACCGACGGCCAGCGCGGCCACCGCGAAGACGACGGCGGCCACGATCACAATCTCGATGACGAGCACCACGCATCCGATCGTGCCACGGCCCGCCGATCGTGGTGATTCTGGCAGGCTGGCCCGGTGCATGCCGACACTGCCCACCCGGCCCCGCAACGACTGGATCCGCAACGACTGGATCCGCAACGACTGGATCCGCAACGACTGGGTCCGCTACGACTGGGTCCGCGGACCTTCGAGCCGACCGAGCTGATCGTGATGGCGATCGTCAACCGCACCCCGGACTCCTTCTTCGACCGCGGGGCGACATACGGTGCGGCCGAGGCCTTGGCTGCGGTCGACCGTGCGGTCGACGAGGGGGCGGGGATCATCGACATCGGCGGGGTGAAGGCCGCGCCCGGCGGCGAGGTGAGCGCGGCCGAGGAGCTGCGCCGTGTGGGTGGCTTCGTCGCCGAGGTCCGGGCCCGCCATCCCCGGCTGGTCATCAGCGTCGACACCTGGCGCGCGCAGGTCGGACGGGTCGTCGCGGGTGAGGGCGCCGACCTGCTCAACGATGCCTGGGGCGGGGTGGACCCGGCGCTCGCCGAGGTCGCGGCCGAGTTCGGCGTCGGTCTGGTCTGCACCCACGCCGGCCATCTGCCGCCGCGCACCCGGCCGCACCGGATGGTCTACGACGATGTGGTCGCCGACATCGTCGCCACCACGGTGGGGCTCGCCGAGCGGGCGGTGTCGCTCGGGGTCCGGCCGGATGCGATCCTCGTCGATCCGGGGCACGACTTCGGNAANAACAGCCGCCACTCCCTTGAGGCCACCCGCCGGCTGCCGGAACTGGTTGCTACCGGGTGGCCGGTGCTCGTCGCGCTGTCGAACAAGGACTTCGTCGGGGAGACCCTGGACACCGGCATCGACGAACGCCTGGAGGGCACGCTGGCCGCGACCGCGGTCAGCGCCTGGCTCGGGGCCCGGGTCTTCCGGGCGCACCAGGTGGCGGCGACGCGGCGGACGCTGCGGATGGTCGCGGCGATCCGGGGCGACGTCGACCTCGCCGTCGCTCGCCGCGGCCTCGCCTGAGGAACAGGAACGGGCTCAGTCGCCTTCGACGATCTCCCGCGGGGTCGGGGTCGGGGGCGGAGGGGAGGTGACGGTCGCCGCTGTCACGCCCGCCTCCAGGAAGTCCACCGCCTCGCCGATGCCGGTCGCCCAGCGGAGGGTGTCCCGGGCGCGCGGGCGGACGAACCCGCGGTCGACCATCTCGTCGACGAGGATCCGCAGGTGGGCGAAGACCCCGTCGGGGTCGAGGAGCACCACGGGCTTGGTGTGCATGCGCAGGACCCCGGCGACCCAGACCTCGAGCAGCTCCTCGAGGGTGCCCAGGCCCCCGGGCAGCGCCAGGAAGGCATCCGAGCGCGCGTCCATGAGCGCCTTACGCTCCCGCATGGTCTCCGTGACGATGATCTCGTCCGCGTCCAGGTCGCTGACCTCCATCGCGACCAGCGCCCGCGGGATCACGCCGACCGTGTAACCTCCGCTGGCCCGCACCGCCCGGGCGATCGCCCCCATGCACGACACCGAGCCTCCGCCGGAAACCAGGGTGTGGCCGCGCCGGGCGAGCTCGGTGCCGGTCTGGGCCGCCAGCAGGACGTACGAGGGGTCGATCAGCTCGGAGGACGCGCAGTACACGCAGACGTTCACGGAATATCCATACCTGCGGGCCGGGTGTGCCCGGCGGTTCCCTCCAGGATGATGCGCACGGCCTCGTGGATGTCGTCGGTGATCGAGAGGATCTGCAGGTCCCGCTCCTGGACCAGGCCGGCGGGCAGCAGGGTCGTCCGCATCCAGTCGACGAGTCCCGACCAGTACTCGGAGCCGATCAGCACCACCGGGAACCGGGTGACCTTGCCGGTCTGGACCAGGGTCAGCGCCTCGAACAGCTCGTCGAGCGTGCCGAACCCACCAGGGAGGATCACGAACGCTTCGGCGTACTTCACAAACATCGTCTTGCGGACGAAGAAGTAGCGGAAACTGACACCGAGGTCGACCCAGTCGTTGAGCCGCTGCTCGTAGGGAAGCTCGATGCCGAGGCCCACCGACAGGCCGCCGNCCTCCNGGGCCCCACGNTTCNCCGCCTCCATCGCGCCCGGCCCCCCGCCGGTGATCACCGCGAAGCCGGCCTCGGCGAGCGCGGCGCCGAGCAGCCGGCCCTGCCCGTAGAACGGGCTGTCCGGGGGAATCCGGGCCGAGCCGAAGACGGTCACCGCCCGTGGCAGTTCGGCGAGCAGGCCGAAACCCTCGACGAACTCGCTCTGGATCCGCATGACCCGCCACGGGTCGGAATGGACGAACCCCGAGGGGCTGCGGGTGTCGAGCAGGCGCTGATCCGTGGTGGAGTGCTCCACCTGGCCACGCCGGGCAATGACTGGCCCACGGAACTGCTCCGGCGGCGGGATGCGGCGCTCGCGCCCCATCGCGATCCCCGTGTCGCTACCGGTCCCGGTCCCACCGCCTGCGGGAGCTCCCGGACGGGCCGAGGTTCCCGGATCGGCAGCGGGACCAGAAGCCCCAGAAGCCGTGGGACGTCCCACGGGCGGGTCGTCAGAAGAAGGCACGGCGCCCTCCTCCTCAGCAAGCGGCGGGGAGGGCGGCTCCGGGCTCAAGGACGGCGTCACCACGGCACCATAGGCCACGGCCCGACAGACACATCACGATGCCCGCACGGTAGTAGGACGACGGTGGACGAGGTCAGGGCGAGGCTATGGCGAGCTGACCAGGCCGAGCGACGCCCTTCTGGCCTCGTCCCGCACCATCCCGAAGTACTCGACATACTCGAAGGCGCCCCGGCTCGAGACCACGCGGGCAGGAGCACCCACCGCGACCGATCGAGCAGCAAGCGATCGGGTTACCACGGCATTGGCGCCCACCAGGGCGTCGTCTCCCACCTCAAGACGACCCAGGATCCTCGCTCCAGTCCCGATACTCACCCGATCGCCGATTGTCGGGCGACCGAACTTCTCGCCAGTACCACTCTTTCCTATCGTCACATCGTGTCCTACGTTGCAGTTCTCACCAATTTCACAGGCACCAATGATCACACCCCCAAAATGGGCGATAAAAAATCCCGGACCTATCCTGGCGGCGGGGGAGATCCAGATACCCGTCACGATCTGCGAAACCCGAGACAGAACGCGGTAGACAACCGTGCCCAAGAGCCGCCCTGCCGCCCCGGCTACGCCTTTCTGCGGACTTGCGACGAACGCACCGAACCGGTAGACGAGGATCGCCTGGAGGCCGGGGTTGTTCAGAACAGCAGCGATGCGACTGGCCCCGATCGAGCGGGGTCGACGGCCATCGTTGTCGTAGTAGACAAATCGGTCAATGTCCCGAAGAACAACATTCTTCAACGAACACTCCCCTGGCAAAAAATGGATGAGAAATGGTCGTCCACTGCCGGTAGATCGTTGATTTCAGCCGGCGGGTATAAGCCACTTCGCAGGGCACTGCCACAGTATCGTCGGGGCGCCAGCCGAAAAAATCTTGGAAGTCCGGCCTTTCTAAGGTCTGCCTGAATAGACACGCACATAGTCTACGAACAGCGTCTGCGGGAACGCGGAGGCCGGCGGAAGCGGGGGGCTCAGCTTCGCGCTGACGGCGACATCCATGATTATATAGAAGTCTTTGTTCCACAGCCAAACCGGCGTGTCCTTCGGCTCGAGATGGCGGATGAGAAGGCCGTCGAAATAGAAGTCGAGCCTGTTCGGCCCCCAGTCAAGAGCATAGTTATGATAGCGATCCGCAAGCGTGCCACCTGGGTAGACATAGTTCTTTCCCCGCCCCCACCAGCCGGCCTCCCAACGATTTCCAGAGCCATCCACTCCAACAATGTTGGTATGGACCGTAGCCGGCTCGTTTGCCGTCGCCTCGACGACATCGATCTCGCCGGAGCGAGGCCAGTCATAAATTCCGTTCGGCCCTAGGAGCCAGAGAGCAGGCAACGTCCCGGTACCGATCGGCAGCCGGGCCCGGAACTCGAAGTACCCATATCTCCAGGAGGCCTTACCGCGGGTCTCCACCCGGCCCGACGAGAAGTGAGTATCCCCACAGGTTTTTACGGGAGATTTCTCCGCAATCGCCGTCAGCTTGAGATGGCCCTTGCCGTCCAGGCCGACGTTACGGGGATCGGCCGTATAACAGGAGACGTCCGTCGGCCCCCATTTCCCCCCTTGCGTGATCAACCACCTGGCGGGATCAACCGAGGCGTTCGCCGGACCGTCAAATTCATCGGACCACAGCAGTCGCGGCTCCATCCCGTCATCCTCTCGCGGAGTCCGCGGACCATTCGGCGGAGAAACCTCTCCGGAGGATCGGGGACTAGAACCTGCCGAGGCGCCGGTCGCCGACGGTGGGCCGGATGGTAGCGCGGAGGAGGTCACCATGCCGCCAACGCCCGGACCAGCCACCGAAGGTCGAGGCGTGGCCTGCGGCGAACCAGATTCCCGTTTCGAGGTTCCACATCCCACGACCAGGCAGACGAGAAGAAGAGCGACCAGTCCTCCGCGTCGACTCAGTCTCCAACGCCTCACCCGAGGTTTCATCCACCACGCCCCACATCTTCCGCCGGCACGACCAGTTGACTCGACGGTAAGCCATCTCATTTTCCGCAGAAACTACCATCCGTCAGAGGAGGTGAGCAAATGGGGATCCCGCCGTCCTGGCGCAGGCATCATCCCACCACAAACCCGTAGGACACCCACAGCGACAACAAGAGAGCCATCGGTCGAGGAACGCCGCGGTCACCGGTCGATCGAAGCCTCGATTCGTGCATGCTACCGGGCTGATCATTAACCGTTACGGCTGCAGGGTGCTGACAGCGCCCTGGCCATACCAAGTGGGCAAGGAGCCTAGACGCCATTAGGCCGGCCGTTCCGCCTGCGGCGAATGGGTATCGCCGCAGCGTGGTTCGACGGAAGGTGACAGGCGATTCACAGCATGTGCTGATCGACTGGCGGGCGCGCGTCGCCACTCCGGGCCTCTGGCGTCAATACGAATCCGGCACGCCCTCCAGGTCCCACAGGGTGACCCGCAAAGTCTGTTTGTGCAGGTAGACGGTGTGAGACGGGGTGCGGGGGGCTGGGGCCGGTGGTGGTGTGAGGATCCGGGCCCGGCTGCTGTTTCGTCGCTGTGAGTAGCGCGTGTGAGGGTGGGTTCCGGCGCCGGCGGAAACGCCACCGATGACGTTCTGTGACAGCCGGTGGGGTGGGTGGGGNGGTGGGGCCGTGGGGTCCGGGGGAACAACGGCGGGCCACCACGGTGAGGGTGGCTGCGGTGAGGCAACGGGGTCCCGGTAGGACGGGGATTGCCTAGATCACCAGCCGTAGGGAG
>NZ_JPGU01000015.1:64878-89723 GCF_000732115.1 Frankia sp. CeD | reverse complement strand
CACGACCCCGACCCCCGCCACGACCCCGACAGACGACACGACCCCGACAGACGACACGACCCCGACCCCCGCCACGACCGCATCCGATGTCACGCCGACCACGGTGGGCGCGCCCTCGCCGCAGAGCCCCCCGAACGGGGCGCCGACGCCGGGATCCCGCTAGAATCTGTTCCGAGTTTGGATCATGGGGTTGGCAGGCTGCGTAGCCAGAGGATGGATCCGCGCAGGTGGAGTCCTGCGGCGTAGCTTTCGGGTGTCTTGTCGTAGCGGGTGGCCAGACCCCGCCATTCCTTGATCTTGCTGATGCCGCGCTCCACGGTGTTGCGGTCTTTATAGAGCGCGGCGTCGTGGCGGACCGGGCGACCTCCGGCGCTGCCGCGCTTCTTACGGTTGGCCGTCTGATCGGCCTTCTCCGGAGGACGAGCCGTGGTACTCGCTCTTCCCAGGACCCCCGCGTCACGGGCTCGGGTCCCAATGCCGCTTCCACTAACTGGATCTTGATGGTCGTCGGTGTGTCGGTTCCGGCTGTTCTGTCTGGTTGCCGGCATGATCGGGGTGTGTGGCGGACAGTGAGGCGGTTGCGGGNAGCCAGCTGACGGACTGGATCTCTCTGGGGGTCCTGACGTCGTTCGTCCCGCGTGATGCGGTCGATGAGGCGATCGAGGCGACCGGGGCGGGTGCCCGGCGCTCCGACACGACGATCCCCCCGCAGGTCGTGGCCTATTTCGTGATGGCGCTCGCGTTGTTCGCGGACGACGACTACGAGACGGTCGCCCGCCGGCTCGCCGCCACGCTCACCGATCTCGACGTGGTGGGGCCGCGGTGGGAACCGACCTCGTCAGGGCTGACCAAGGCCCGCCAGCGGCTCGGTGCGGCGCCGCTGGCCGAACTGTTCGGTCAGGTCGCCGGGCCGGTCGCGGACCTGGACACGGTCGGGGCGTTCCTGAGCCGGTGGCGGCTGATGAGCATCGACGGGCTGGAATGGGATGCCCCCGCCTCGAAGGAGAACATCGCCGCGTTCGGCCTACCGGCCGGCCGCGTCGACGCGCCAGGGGTACTGCCGAAGGTCCGCGCGGTGACCGTGTCCGAGTGCGCCTCGCACGCGCCGGTCCTGGCCGCGTTCGGCCCGGCCGGTGGGGCGAAACCCGCCAGCGAGCAGGCACTGGCCCGGACTGTCTACCCGCGGCTGGCCTCGGACTGGCTGCTGCTCGCGGACCGTAACTTCTACTCGTGGGCGGACTGGTGCACCGCGGCGGACACCGGTGCGGCGCTGCTGTGGCGGGTCAAGGCCACCCTGCGCCTGCCCCCGCTGCGCGCGTTGTCCGACGGTTCCTATCTGACCGTGCTGGTCAACCCGAAGGTCACCGGGAAGGCCCGGGAGACCCTCGTCACCGCGGCCCGCGCCGGCGCGCCGCTGGACCCGACGAAAGCCCGTTACACCCGCCTCGTCGAGTACGACGTCCCCGACCGTGAGGGCGACGGGAAACACGAGATCACCGGCCTGCTCACCACGATCTGTGACCCGCGGGAGGCGACCGCGACCGCTCTGGCCGGGGCCTACCGGCAAAGATGGGAACACGAGGTCGCGATCGAAGACGCCAAACAACTCGTCGGCGTCGGCCAGGCCCGCAACCGGCTCGCCACCGCCGCGCAACGCGCCGTCCCGTTCGGCCTGACCTGCCAGACCCTCGCCTTCACCTGGTACCTCACCACCGGCCACCACCACGACGACGCCGCGGAGCACCGCGCCCGCGCGCCCTGGTACACCACCAAGACCCGGCCCTCGACCGCCGACCTGCTCGCCAAGCACCGCCGCGTCCTCATCGCCACCAAATACCAGCCCGCTCACCCCGAACAGCCCACCCCAGCCGAAATCCACACCCTCCGACTGGCCTGGGAGATCACCGCCGCATAACTACGAAAGTCGAGGTGTTAGTAGGAGTGCGAAACGCTCCTGGACGGAGGCCGGCGAGCAGGCGAGGGAGGTGTCGAGAGCTGCCTGATTGACCGGCCGGGGGGTGATGGTGTTGCTACCGGCCTCCCACTTCGAGACCATGCGCTCGCTGACGCCGATATGTGCCGCGAATGCTTGCAGGCTCATCCGTTTGGCCTGACGTAGTGCCCGGATCTCTCGTCCTGTCCAGCGGATCACGGTAGCCATCCGTGAGCTTCCTACTCCAGGGAATCGCCGGGGATGGCGATATAGGTGGCATGGAGTTCCCGTAGAATTGGATGGTCGTCGAGAAGGTTCACACCATCAATCATGTGGATCGGGCGGACGCCGATCGAAGTGTTAGTAGCAAAAGCCGCCTGCATGCTGCCGAGCATATCCAGGGTAACAGGGGCGGTGACGTGAGTGCCGACCTGCTGCAGGAGTCCCATGGTTACTCCAGGCAGGACGTCGGCTTTGGGCCAGATGACGTTGTCGCCATCAAAGAAACCGACGTTCCAGGTGGCGCCTTCGGAGACGACTCCTGTGGGATCGGTGAACAGCGCATCATCATAGCCGTCGAGTTGGGCACCGCGGCGATGGTACAGAGAGCCGAACAGGCCGACGTGTTTCACCATCGGAAGATCCCGCAAGTAGACGCAGGCCTTCACGCGTAGCGCCGGCAACACGGTCGGCGCGACCGGTCGAGTGGTCACCAGGATGTGTGGAGCGGCCGTCGCACCCGGGTGCCCGAGTTCCAGTGCTGGGTCGAAGACGGTGACGCGGACGACGAGCGAGCCGGTTCTGCCTCCGACCGCGTGACGGACCAGCTTCAGGACGTGTTCCGGATCGAGGTCGGCTGCAAAGACGATGCGGCAGTCACGGACCAGCCGGCTCAGGTGCAGCGGCAGGCCCCGTACCCGGCCATCATCGACGCGCATCGAGGTGAAGTGCCCGAGGTTGGTCAGGGCCAGCGCCGCGAGCGCCTCAGGGGTGACCGGGTGGCCGTCGAGTTCCGCCATGTCCTGGAGTCTGGCAGCCGGGGGCAGCCCGGCAAGCGGATGGGTGTCTGGGTCCGCCAAGTTCAGTGAAAGTTCGGTACTGGGACGGTGCAGTGACCTTGTGGGTGGAGCTCGTGTCGCGGCAATCTGGGGACTCTCTACAGAGTCATAACCCGCTAGTCCCACCCACTTCCCGATCTTGGACACTGAGCTGGCGGTCGGGATCCCAATGCTGCCTCCACCCGCAGAAGCGGTCCGGGAGACTTCACCTCGCGCCCATTTATCGAGACGCTTGTTCAGAGATGCATGGAGATGACGAAAGCATCTATTCGCCATGGGCCCACGTGACCAGACCCACGAACGAACCCGGGGCCGCCGGCCGGACGCCCGCCGAGGGCCACCAGCCCAGCCCTGACCGGTCGTCGTCCAGCGCCGTGCTGCGTTCCGGAGTCGGACAGGGCGTGGTGGCCGGGGTGGGGAGGGAGCCGGTCGGAGCGGCCGTTGACGGCGCTCACTCCCCACCGCTCCCGATCCGGACGCCACATCCGGGCTGGGGTGTGGTCGAGCTGGACGTGAACGGCCGAGTTGTCCGGATCATCGTCGGTGAGCCGGAGTTCCGCAGCCCTGCCGATGCCGATCTGTACGCCCGCAGCAGAGGTCTTCCTGATCACCGCGTCGCGCCGGTTGACCTCGGCAGTCGGGTGCCGCCCAGGCTCTGAGACAGAGGCTGCCCCGGCCCGTCCATCCCGGCGCAGCTTCCCGGGATCCGAAACGGGGCCGCCCCGTCCACAGACGGCCCGTCCAGCACCCCGCCCACGGTGCGGCCTGCGACCGCGAGCGGGCCCTTGAACGCGCCGTAGCGACGTTCGACGACTTCCTGGCCTTTGTAGCGGGCGAGTACCTCGGCGGGGCCGATGGTGTCGGGCAGGTTGGTCAGCAGGGCGTACCAGCCGTCGGTGGCGGCCTCGGCGTCGAGCGCGGCGGAGTCGAAGTGCCAGGTCAGGGCCGGTTTCCCGGTGTCCGGATCGACGCTGGTGGCGGCGACGAGGTAGCGGGTGACGCGGTGTTTCGTCGCCAGCAGGGTCAGGCGGGCTTTCACCGCGGCTTCGGTGCGGTAGAGGTGGTGGCTGCCCGCGGCGCGGGTGAGGGTGTCGAGGTCGGTGCGGGCGCGGTCGAGTTTGAGTGCGCGGGCGGCTTTGGCGGCCTGGTCGTTCGCGGACGACCAGATGAACACCGTGCGCACGGTGACCGCCGCGTCGGTCTTGCGGGGCCCCCGCAGGGTTGTCACGCCCTCGCGGGCCCGGTAAGTCGCCCGGGCGTGGATCGGCTTGTCCTGGTCGCGCGCCGCGACGTGGTCGACGAGGGNGGCGGNGGCCCAGTCCTGGGCGGCTAGGACCTGCGCGGGCACGGCCGTCGTCGGTGCCGGCGCGAGGAACGTGACCCCAGGCGTGGAGGTCAGCGCGGTCAGGTTGGGGTAGGAGACGAGTTTGCTGTCGCCGACCAGCAGGAACCGCCGTTCGCCGGCGATCGTGGTCAGGGCGCGTATCGCGGCGGTGACCTGGGAGACCTGACTGACCTCACCGGCGCCGCCGTCGTAGGCGCGGTGGACCAGCGGGATCCCGCCGTCGCCGGTGACCGCGGGCCCGGTCTGGACCTTTTGAGGTCGGGGCGGCGGTCCTTGGGATGGCCGTACTTCGGGGTCGCGTAGTCGCCGTCGACCTCGGGGTAGGCGCCGTGCAGCGAGATCGACGTCATGCCCCAGTGGATCCGGGACACGTCGAGGCCGAACGCGGTGATCGCCGCGGCGCCGACCGAGCCGACGACGGCCTCGCAGACCGGGGCGAGCGCGTCCAGCGCCCGACCGACCCGGTCGTCGTTCAACACGTCCGGCGCGAGGCCGAACATCTCCTCGACCGCCCACTGGCGTGCCCACCGTTCGACGTGCAGCAGCGGGGTCGGCGAGGTCAGCCGGTTGGCGACCAGCGCGGCGATCACCTGCCCGTGGCTGGCCCGGTTGACCTTGTCACGCATCGGGGCGAGCCGGTCGATCGTGCCCGCGACATCGAGGCGGGCCAGGTAGTCACGCACGACGGGCAGCGCGCCGAGCGGCTTCTCGACGCTCGGCGGCCCGTAGTCCATCGCGACCGTCACAGCCAGGAACAGTCCCAGACCCGTCACTACCGATCGCGGTCACCCCGACGTGATCCGAACAAGAGATCAAGCAGCTGGCTCATCGCACGCACGCACGTGCGGAAGACAAGTCCAGCTCACGAGGGCCACGGCGCGCCGCGTTCTCCCCGCGTGTTCTGCAGCATCTCGGCGACGAGGAAGGCCAGTTCCAGCGCCTGCCCGGTGTTCAGACGGGGGTCGCAGGCGGTCTCGTAACGGCCGCCGAGGTCGTCTTCCCCGATGAGTTCGGCCCCACCGAGGCACTCGGTGACGTTCTCCCCGGTCAGCTCGATGTGCAGGCCACCGGGGTGGGTGCCCAACGCCTTGTGGACCTCGAAGAAGCCGAAGACCTCGTCGAGGACATCGTCGAAGTGGCGCGTCTTGACGCCGCCCACGTCACGGGTGTTGCCGTGCATCGGATCGCACGACCACACCACTGGCGGCCCGGCGGCGTTGACCTTCTCGATGATCGGGGGCAGCGTGTCCCGGACCCGCTTTGCCCCCATCCGGGAGATCAGGGTGAGCCGGCCGGGGACATGGTCGGGGTTGAGCCGCTCGGCAAGCTCGAGGACCTCGTCCGGGCCAGCCTTCGGCCCGATCTTGCAGCCGATCGGATTGCCCACCCGGGACAGCAGGTCGACGTGGGCACCGTCGAGGTCCCGGGTCCGCTCGCCGATCCAGATCATGTGGGCGGACAGGTCGTACGGGTCGCCGGTGGCGTCCTCGATCCGGGTCAGGGCACGCTCGTACTCCAGCAGGAGGCCCTCGTGACTCGTGAACAGCTCGACCCCGGTCAGCGCGGCGGTCCGATCGAGGTCGATGCCGCAGGCGGCCATGAAGGCGAGGGCACGCTCGATGTCCGTCGCCATCACCTCGTAGCGGCGACCCGCCGCGGAATCCCGCACGAACGCCTTGTTCCACTCGTGGACCTTCGACAGGTCGGCGAAACCTCCGGTGGCGAAGGCCCGCACGAGGTTCAGCGCGACTGCGCTCTGGTGGTAGGCGGCGACCATCCGCATCGGATCGGGCTGCCGCGCGGCGGCCGTGGGCGCGATGTCGTTGACGGCGTCGCCCCGGTAGGAGGGCAGCCCGGTGCTGGCCTCGATGTCCGCGGACCGCGGCTTGGCGTACTGCCCGGCGATGCGGGCGACCTTCACCACCGGCGTGCTCGCGCCATAGGTGAGGACGACCGCCATCTGCAGCAGCGTCTTGACCTTGTCCCGAATCTTGTCGGCGGTGTTCGCCACGAAGGTCTCGGCGCAGTCACCGCCCTGCAACAGGAACGCCTCGCCCCGAGCGACCAGCGCGAGACGGTCGGTCAGGGACCGGATCTCGGGCGCGGTGACCAGCGGGGGGAGGGCCGCAAGCTGGTCATGGGCGGCTCTCAACTCTGCCGGGTCGGGCCAGGACGGCTGCTGCTTGGCCGGAAGGGTCCGCCAGAGATCCAGTACGCTCACCACACCAGGGTACGGCCCAGGTCGAGCTCGAGCGGTCACCATCGCCCGACATCTTCCCGGGAATCGGCGTCTTCCCTTGGACAGGCATCCGCCCGGAACTCGGCACCCGGCCCTGGCTCCCGAATCGGGACCGGATCCTGGACCGAAATCAGATCCTGGAGCGGGATCGGTTCCCGGACCGGGATCGGTTCCCGGAGCGGATCCGGCCCGACGGCCCGCCCCTCCCCCGGTCAGCCGAAGAAGATCTCGGCCTCGTGGTAGAGCTCCTCGGGCACCGTCTTGAGCTCGCGGGTCGCATCCTGCAGCGGAACCCGGTCGATGCGGGTGCCGTGCAGGGCGACCATCACCCCGAAGTCGCCTTCGTGCACGGCGTCGACGGCGTGCAGTCCGAAACGCGTCGCGAGCCATCGATCGAAGGCCGTGGGCGTGCCGCCGCGCTGCAGATGCCCGAGCACCGTCGCGCGCGCGTCACGACCGGTGCGGGCGCGGATCTCGGTCTCCAGGACCGCCCCGATGCCCTGCAGGCGGACATGCCCGAAGGCATCGACCTCACCCTCCCTGGCGACCAGGGTACCCGTGATCGGGACGGCACCCTCGGCCGCGACGATGATCGGCGCGTAGTGGGTGGCGAACCGGGCTTCGACGAAGGCGCACACCTTGTCGAAGTCGAACGGCCGCTCCGGGATGAGAATGACGTTGGCNCCCCCCGCCATGCCGCTGTGCAGAGCGATCCACCCGGCATGACGGCCCATGACCTCAACGATCAACACCCGGTGATGGCTTTCCGCGGTGGTGTGCAGCCGGTCGATCGCCTCCGTGGCGATGTTGNCCGCGGTGTCGAAACCGAAGGTGTAGTCCGTCGCGGAGAGGTCGTTGTCGATGGTCTTGGGCACTCCGACCACGGGCAGNCCCTCGGCGTGTAGTTGGGCGNCCNCCCCCNGGGTGTCCNCCCCGCCGATCGCGATGAGCGCGTCCACCTCGGCTGCGGCGAGGTGCTCGCGCACCAGCGCCGGCCCGTCCACGGCGGCGTAGGGATTGGTGCGGCTGGAGCCGAGGATCGTGCCGCCACGCGGGAGGATCCCCCGCACGGCCGCGATGTCCAAGGGGACCGTCTCGCCGGTCAGCGGCCCTCGCCAGCCGTCCCGGTACCCGACAAAGCTGTGGCCGTAGACGCTCTCTCCCTTGCGCACGACGGCCCGGATCACCGCGTTGAGTCCCGGGCAGTCGCCGCCGCCGGTCAGTACGCCGATCCTCATCCCGAGTCCTCTCGTCGACCGTACACCGCTTTCTCCGGCGGCAGCGTAGCGGGAGAGCCACACTTCAGGACAACAGCGCGGTCACGTGGCGTGGCAATGACGAGGCCGCCACGGCCACGTCATCGACTCATCGGGATGGGTTCGACACGGCGGCGACCTGGGCGCGCAGCGGGGCGAGAACCCGCCACCGGGCGAGGTTGTGCAAGGCGTCGGCGAGCGCATCGTGGGCGTTGGGCGGCGGTGCGGGAAGAACCGGCCGGCCCACTTCCTCCCACAGCTGACGCAGGTCCCGGGTGAAGCGGGGCAGCTGGGCGGGCAGGGCGGTCATCGTGCCGAAGAGCTGGCAGAGCACCACGTGGTCATAGGCCCCGTACCAGGCCCACAGCTCGGGGGCACCGCCCGCGGTCAACAGCGCGGCGACCTCGTCGCGGATTCGGGCCCGCGGCTTCCACGCCTCGTCCGATGGCGACGGCAGCTGGTCGAGGACGTTGCGACGGACCCAGGGCACAGCCCACGACGGGTCGAACTCGGTCGACACGGCATAGTACCGCTGTGTGCCGTCCTCGCTGACGATTCCGACGCTGACCAGATCGAGCCAGTGATGACCGGTGTCGGCGCGTTCGATGAACTCGGTGTCGTAAAAGAAGCGGGTTCCCACCGGCTCAGTCTCCTCCGGCCGAGGTGTCCGCCATGGTCGGCCGCTCGACCGCGGACCACCCCGGGCCGGGGCCCGAGCGCCGGCGCCACGGGCGCAGCAAGGCCCCGAGCAGCAGCGCCGCCAAGGCGGCACCGACCAACGGCAGCAGCCACAGCAGCGGCCCGGAGTACTCCTCCGTGGCGTCATCCCCGGACGCCGCCACCCGCGGACCGTCCGGTCCCGGCGACCGCCCTCCCGCCGGGACGATCGCCGGCGTCGCGCGGCAGCCGGCCGAACCCGCGACGGACGGCGGAGTCACCGCGGGACCGGTCGCCGGAGAGACCCGGACCTCGACCCGGGCGGCGCCGGGATCACTGACGAGGCAGAGCAGACCCGCCCCGGGCGCGGACGTCACCCGCGCCCCGGTGACCTGCACCTGGTAGCCCGTCGGATAGGACCAGGCCGGCACGCTGATCGCGGTCGCCGTGCCGGCAGCGAGGGGCGGCCCGGCCGACGGCGCGGTCCGATAGGCCACCGTCAGCACCCGCGACGCGTCGAAGCGCAACACCTCCGGTACCCCGGCGATGGCCACGGGGTAGGGGCGGACGATGTCCGCGGGCGGGGCGGGCGCCCNGCGTTCGGCGCCGCCGAGCCCGACCGGGGGCGCGGCGGNGCCCACCGTGCCCCCGGTCGGGCTCGGGACGTCGTAGAACCAGCTCAGGCCGAACGCGTCGGCGGAGGCGACGAGACCGCGGACACTGACCGCCGACCCGTCCTTCCAGCCGACCAGGTATCCGGTCGGATCATTGACCGCCACCGTCGATGCGGCGTCGAACGGGGCAGGCCGCTCCCGCCACAGCAGGTGCGCGCCGTCATGCGCGGCCACCGCCGCAACGAGACCCGCACCGCCGCCACCACCATCGGACACCTCGTAGCCGAGCAGGCCCGGCACATCGCGGAACCGCGTCGCCAACCGTTCGAGCCCCGCGGCGAGGCCGGCGACGGAGGGCACGTAGCCCGCCGAGGAGGGCACGATCCGCAGCGTGACCCGCAACCCGCGGTCGGTGAACATGCGGGTGAGGGCGGCGGCCTGGTCGAGTCCGGGGTCGGCGGGCGTGGTCGCCGCGCCGGCACCGTCGAGGACCGGCCCACCGGAGGTCGCCGGGAAGCGGCCGCCGCTGGCCATCGGGACCGCCAGGCGCACCCCGGTAAATCCGAAGCCGACCCAGGTGTCGATGTCCCCGGCGGTGGGCGTCACCCCGGCCGGCACCGTGATTCCATGCAGGACGACCACCCGGCGATCACTGTCCGTAAGATACGTTCCCGAGCGACCGATCGTATCGGCCGGGGCAGCGCCCACGGACGGTCCAACGGGTCCAGCAGGTGCGGCGGGTCCAGCGGGGGAACCGGCCGCCGAGGCCCCGGGCACCGGGCCCGTTCCCGCGAGGCAGCCGACGATCAGGCCGAGCGCGACCAGAAGTGGACGCCGTCCCGGGAATCGCCGGGGATGTTCGAAGCCGCCGCGACGCCGACCGATCGCCGTCCAGCCAGGAACGCTGTCACCACACACCGGACCATCCTGCCGTGCCCACCGCAAACGGGTCAGACCGCCCGGTCGATCCGGTCTTTGGTGGCACGTGGGTTCGCCGGCGCCGTGACCGGCAGCCCGAGCTGATCCGGAGACCGAGCCGGCGTCGCCGCCCCAGGGGAACCCGGCGCTGTGCCGGTGGACGCCGGGGAGACCGATGCCGTGCCAGTAGACGCCGCGGCCGCCCCGGCAGCCGCCTGTGCCCGGGCGGCCGCGAGCTCCTCCTTGGCCCGCTTCGCGTACAGGTCCACGTACTCCTGGCCGGACAGGGCCATCAGCTCGTACATGATCTCGTCGGTGACCGAGCGCAGGACGAAACGATCATCTGCCATGGCCGCGTAGCGGCTGAAGTCGAGCGGGCGGCCGATGCGGATGCCGACCCGACGGATCTTCGGCACCAGCTGGCCCGGCGGCTGAACCTCGAAAGTCCCGATCATCGCCACGGGGATGACCGGGACCCCGGCCTCCAGCGCCAAGCGCGCGACACCGACCTTGCCGCGGTAGAGCCGGCCGTCCGGGGATCGGGTGCCCTCCGGATAGATCCCGAGCAGGCGGCCCTGGCGGAGCACCCGGACCCCCGAGCGCAACGCGCCCTCGCTCGCCTTGCCGCCGCTGCGATCGATCGGGATCTGGCCGACGCCGCTGAAGAACACCCGCTTGAACCACCCCTTGACGCCCGCCTCGGTGAAGTAGTCGCTCTTCGCCAGGTAGGTGACACGGCGGGGGNCGACCAGCGACAGGAAGAGGTGGTCCAGGAAGGAGAGATGGTTGCCGGCGAGGATCGCGGGCCCCTCCAGGGGGATGTTCTCCGCCCCCTCGACCCAGGGACGCCAGAACAGTCGCAGGACAGGTGTCAGGAATACCTTGACCACCCAGTAGAACAAGACAGCTCCCACCTGGTCACCGCCGCACGACGACGGCCCGCCGGGGGCGCCCGTGGCCAGTCGCCCGTCTTCATCCGCCGACGCCGATCACACCTGGCCCGAACCTCCCACGAACCGACCGGCCGGTCGGGCACCGGGGCGCACGCCGCCGGTCCACGACCCGCGGCCTCGTCGGGGTCCGCCACGGAGACCCCGACGATCCTTGCGACCCCACCGCGCCGGGTCGCCCAGGGCCGGGTCGCCAGGATGATGGGCTTGTTCGAGCCTAAGGAGAGGTCATCACGACGTCCACCGAACGGGGTCTACCCCGCTCGGCGTGTCATTCTCCGGTGCCGGCCAGGAAACCTGACGGCGGGCCCCCAACCCCCCGCGGACCGCGCCTCGATCCCGATGTCCCGCGCGCGTAGCCACCCATCACCGATATCATCAGGCGGAGACTTTCCGTCCGGCGGCTTCTGCGCAGCGATGTTGCGCAGCGATGTTGCGCAGCGAGTGAGACACGCACGACCGTGGCCTCAGCCCGCGGACCGTGCGAGCATGCGTTTACCGGCGTTTTCCCTCCGCGCGTCGCCGGACCCGCATCGCGGCATACGGGCGGGCGCGCGAGGCACGAAGGGCGGATCACGATGGCGGGTGTCACCGGTGCGGCCGTCCTCCCGGGCGCGGAACCGTTCGAGTTCGAGGGTGGGTCGGTCGGCGTGCTGCTGGTCCACGGGTTCACCGGCTCCCCGGGCAGCATGCGGCCCTGGGGCGAGTACCTCTCCGCAGTCGGACTGACAGTCTCGTGCCCGCTGCTGCCCGGCCATGGCACCCGCTGGCAGGACATGGTGCCCACTACCTGGCCGGACTGGTACGCTACGGCGGAGGCCGCGTTCCTGCGGCTGCGGACCACCTGCGAGCAGGTCTTCGTCATGGGGCTGTCGATGGGCGGGACCCTGGCCCTGCGGCTGGCCGAGCAGCACGGCGGGGACCTCGCCGGCCTCGTCACGGTGAATCCCAGCCTCACCACCGACCGGTGGCACGCGGCGTTCGCCCCGCTGCTGAGCCGGGTGANCCCCGCCGTGCCTGGCGTGGCTGGCGACGTGAAGGCCGAGGGCGTGCCCGAGGTCGGTTACGACCGGGTACCCCTGCGCCCGTTCGCGTCGCTGCGCCAACTGTGGGCGGTGACCCGGCCGGAGCTCGGTCGGATCGTCTGTCCGGTCCTCACCTACCGCAGCGTCGTCGACCATGTGGTGGAAGCCAGCTCCGGCGCGATTCTGCTGGCCGGGCTGCGCGCCCCGGCCGAAGAACGACTGTTGGAGAACAGTTACCACGTCGCGACGCTCGACAACGACCGAGAAACGATCTTCGACGGAAGTCTGGAATTCGTCCGGCGGCACGCGCCACGCGCGCTCGTGCCCGACGCGCCCTGCGGCGATGACTGAGCGGTCACCGGGTTCAGGACCCGGCGAGCACCGGCCCTCGCCGGCGGACGGCGCCGCGCCCGAGGGGGCTCCCCTCGGCGGGCCGGGCGGCGCCCCCGCCGGTGGCGGTGGCACCTCCGCGAACCGCGAGGAGCCGACCGGCGGCGGATCCACGCCCGGTGCCGCGCCCACGGCCGGCCGGGGTGGCGGCGGTCTCGACGGCGACAGCGACGGATCCGCGACAACCGCGGGGGGCGACGCACCGCGGCCCTCCCCGCGCTCCCAGAAAGCCGACGACGCCGCGTTCTTCGAACTCATCGCGCGCTTCGACGAGGAGCCCGAATCCCACCGGTGGCCGGCTGCGGAGGATCTGGACGACACCCGCCGCCCCACTGTGATCATCCTACGTCCGCCGTTCGAGCCGGCTGCTCCGCCCGTGTCGGAGGACCGGACCGAACCCGGGCTCGACCAGTTGCCGTTCCCGTCCGCGGGCGGTGAGGGCGGCCGACGGGGACGCGGCGGCACCGAGGACCTCGTCGTCGACCTCGGCGATCTGTCGGGTTCCGGCCAGCTCCCGGAGGGTCTGGACGACCCGGATCTGGATCCGGATCCGGACCCGGACGGCGAGCACTACGAGCCGCCACCCCCGCCACCGCTGCCACGGATCAGGCCCGTGACACGCTGGGCGCTCGGTTCGATCGCCCTCGGTGTGATGTTCCTCGTCGTTCCGGACCTGATCGACTTCAACCAGTCCCGAACCCAGAACGTCGCCGGGGTTCTGCTGATCCTCGGCGGGGTCGGCACGCTGGTCGCGCGGATGGGAGACCGTCCGCCCACGGACTTCGACGGCCCCGACGACGGCGCGGTGGTCTGAGCGCGGCGTGGCAGCCGTCGTACCGGCACCGAGATGGAAGGGCGTGGGGCGTGCAATATCACGAAAAGGTCGAAGTCCACGGACATCTCATGGATACGGGCGTGCTGGCCCGGGTTCTCGATGACGTGCTGGACTATGGCGGTGACTATCGGGTCGTTCGTATCGACCTGGGGCGCAGCCACGATGACGAGTCCCACGCGGTCATCACGGTGGGGGCCGACTCACCGAGTCAGCTCATGCGCATTCTGATGCGGATCCAGGTCCACGGCGTGAACAAGATCGAGTCTGGCACGGCCCGGTGCGAGCCGGCCGACCGCGACGGCGTCTTCCCCCCGGACTTCTACTCCACCACCAATCTGGAGACCGTTGTCCACCTCGACGGCCAGTGGGTGCCGGTGGAGCATCCCGAGATGGACTGCGGCCTGGTGGTCTCGCACGGCCGGGTGCGAACGGTACCGGTCACCGACGTGCGCGCGGGAGACATGATCGTGTGCGGCGTGGACGGGGTGAAGGTCGTCCTGCCGGTCACCGCCCATTCCAGCCGGATCTACGAGGAGTACGAATCCCTGGCCGCCCCGCTGCCGAGCTCCACCCAGCCGCAGGCGGTCCTGGTCCGGGCGATCGCCCGCCAGATCCGCGAGGTGAAGGCCGAGGGCTCGCAGGTGCTCTGGGTGGCGGGTCAGGCGGTGGTGAGTACCGGAGCCGGGCCGGCGCTGGTCGCCCTCGTCGGGGCTGGCTATGTCGACGTGCTGTTCGCCGGCAACGCGCTGGCGACACTCGACGTGGAGGCTGCCCTCTACGGATCGCCGCTGGGGCTCGGGCCGCTGCGCAGCGGCCGGGTGCAGCGCGGCAGCGAGCAGCACATCCGCGCGGTCAACACGATCCGCCGGGAGGGATCCATCCGGGCCGCCGTGGAGTCCGGCGTGCTCACCCAGGGGATCATGCACGCGATGGTCAAGGCCAACAAGACCTTCGTGCTCGTCGGATCGGTCCGCGACGAAGGCCCGCTGCCCGACGTCCACACCGACGTCCTGGCAGGCCAGCGGGCGATGCGCGCCGCGCTACGGGGGGTGGCGTTCGCCCTCATGATCGCCAGCGCCCAGCACTCCGTGGCCACCGGCAACATCCTGCCGGCCTCGGTCCCGGTGGCCTGCGTGGACGTCAACCCCTCGACGGTGCACGCCCTCATCGAACGCACCAGCGCGCACGCGGTCGGCGTCGTCGCCGACACCGGGCTGTTCCTCGAGGAACTCGCCGCCGAACTGGTACCCGACTACCGGGCCTCCCCCGCGTAGCGGCTTCGCCGCGACGCGGGGACCCCTGTCNCAGGGCGCCGTACGGGGTCTCCGCCGAATCGCCTTCGGCGACCCTCCTGGGATCGCCGTGGGGGTCGGGTCAGAACCGGGCGAGGTCGGCCGCGCCTACGAGGCCCGCTTGGGATCCGAGCTCGGCGATGACGATGTCCGGCTCGGAACGGTAATCCCGCCCGGGCATAGCGGCCAGGAGGCTCTGCCGGGCCGGGCCGAGCAGCAGCTCGCCGGCGTCGGAGACGCCGCCGCCGATGACGAAGCGGTTCGGGTCGAGCGCGGCGACCAGCGTCGCCATGCCCTCGCCGAGCCAGTGGCCGATCTCGGTGAAGCACCTGATCGCCGCCGGGTCCCCCTTGCGCGCCGCCTCGGTGACGTCCGGGCCGGTCAGCGCGTCGACGCCACCGCCGCAATGCTCCAGCATGGGCACGGCCGCACTCGGATCCACGGTGGCGATGTTCTTCGCCAGCCGGACCAGCGCTCGCCCGCTCGCATACTGTTCCCAACACCCTCTGTTACCACAACCGCACGGATACCCGTCGGGTACCACCCGCATGTGACCCATCTCGGCGCCGATACCGGACGCGCCCCGGTAGAGCTCACCGCCCAGGACGATGCCGCTGCCGATGCCGGTTCCCACCGTCAGGCAGACGAGGTCACGCCGGCCACGGCCGGCCCCGAAACGGTACTCCGCCCAGGCCATCGCGTTGGCGTCGTTCTCCACGACGACGGGCAGGCCGATGCGCCCCCCGACCTCGTCGCGCAGGGGTTCGTCGCGCCAGGCGAGGTTCGGTGCGAACAGGACGCGGGACCGGTCCGAGTCGACCCACCCGGCCGCGCCGATGCCGACCGCGCGCACGGCGTGGTCGGCACTGAGCTCCGCGACGACGCTGGCGATGGTGTCCGCGACCTCGGCGGCCGAATGGCCCGGGGTGGGCCGACGCAGGGAAGTGATGATCGTCCCCGCACCGTCCACGACGCCGGCGGCGACCTTCGTCCCGCCAACGTCGATGCCGATCGTCAGGCCCTCCATCCGGTTCTCCGCCGGCAACGGGCCGGGGGCCGCGCCGGCACGCTCGGCGCGCGGAACCGTCAAGCTGCCCGGAATATCCAGGTTCTTCGAACTATCAGGAGTAGCGATGCTCACGTGATATCGATCCTCTGCACGCGGGGTCTAAGCGCGGTGGCTGGTTGGGTGCCGGTGGTGTCCCCCGGCCATGGATGATCTCCGGATGCGGGGCGCGCCGTCTCGCGCCGTCGCGGCGTGGCGGGCCCGGGAGCGCCCTCCCCACCGGCACCGAGGGCGGCGCGGAACGCCGCGGTCAGGGATCCGGCCGCCGCGAGGAGATGGCCAACCACCTCGGGGCGGTCGCCAGCGAGGCTCGACAGGAGCCGGCACAGTGGGCACACGGCGCAGGGCCAGGTGTGATCCGCGGGTCCCGGCGCCGGATCCGCCTGGGGATCGGGCATCGCCGCCGCATCGTCGGCAGCGGGTCCCGCCGCCGACGATGCGGCGGGCGACGATGCGGCGGGACCGGGATGCCCGGCGGGACCGGGGGGCAGATGCGAGGCGGCCCAGTCCCGCAGGGCGTCAGCGAGCAGGGCGGCTTCGACCGCGAGCGACCCGCGGCCGGGCAACGCGGACGGGTCGGGGGGAGGCGTGCCGGGGGGAGGCGTGGTGAAGTCGGGCCCAGCGCCGGCGGGCCGGCCCGGGGTGGACCGCTGCGTGGTCATACCCGCACCCACTGCCGCGGGTCCGGAACGAACGAGACGACCAGCCGGTCGTCACGCAGCCGGGCGGTGCTCACGTCGCAGCGACGCAACGCCGCGGGCAGCGGAACAGCCCGCCGGTACGACCCCACGGTCACCACCAAGTCATCACCCAGCCGGGCCAGATCGATCTGGGAACTGTCGACGAACGGCAGGCCGAAGGACAGCGCGAACCCGTCCTCGGTGCGTTCCACCCGCGGCTGGCCGCTCGGGCCGATGAGCGGCTCCCCGAGAACACTCCCCGGATCGAGCTCACCGTAGGTCGCCGCGCCGAAAGCGGCCAGCTCCTCCAGGCCGATCGGTTCGCCCGCCCGGTAGCCGACCGGGAGGACCGGGGTGGGCATGAAGGCCGCGGTGATGTCGGCGAGCTGCTCGCGGTGAACGGCGGCCCNCCCCGCCCGCCAGGCGTCCGCGTTCGCCGGCGGAAAGATCCGGTTGACGACGACGCCGTCCAGAGTGAACCCGTGCAGCGACAGCGCCGTAAAGCTGCCGCGGGCCGCGGCGAGCGCCGAGCTCTCGGGGGTCGCCACCAGCCGGACGCTGGTGGTGGCGTGGTCGGTGAGGATCGCGCGCAGGTCGACCGCCGCCCGGTGCAGGCGGGAGACGGTGTCGTAGGCGGGGGCCGCCAGCGCGCTCCACCGCCCGCCGAGCGCCGCCGCCCAGCCGAAACCGGGTCGCAGCCAGCGCGCGAAGGCACCGTCGGGCGGCAGCAGCCGGCGGCAGTACCACGACAGCGTCTCGGGAAAGGCCAGCAGCCGCACCAGCGCCGCCGCCGGGCCTCCGTCGACCACCACCAGGTCGTAGTTCTCGCTGGTGAGACCGTCGCGCAGTTCGAGCAGCGTCAGGGTCTCGACGGCCCCCGGCAGGAAGGCCAACTCCTCCAGGTCGAACGGATCGACGTTGATGGCCGGCCAGGTGCCCGCCAGCACCTCGCGTACGGCCGGCCACCGGGTCTCGACCGCGCGGCGCAGGTCGACCTGCTGGCCGTGCAACCCCGGTTCAAGCTCGGTCGGCTCGGCGCCGATCGGGTGGTCGAGCGCGCCGGCGAGCCCCGCGGCCGGGTCGACCGACAGCACGAGGGTCCGGTGACCCCGTTGGGCGGCGAGGATCGCGGTCGCCGCCGCCACCGTGGTGGTACCGCCGCCGCCCTTCCCCGTGAAGAGCACACACCGCACGTGCGCTCAGCTCTCGACGTACTTCTTGAGGTCCTTGAGAGCGGCCTCCACGATGCCGCTCTGCACCTTCCGCCGGAGCAGACCAGGAATCTTGATCTTCGTCTCGGCGGTGAGGTCGTAGGTCACCTCGGTGCTACCGTCACCCAGGTCGCGCAGGGTGTAGCTGCCGTCCTGCGATGACATCGCCTGGCCCTCGACCATGCTCCAGACGACCTGATCATCGCCCTTCCAGGTGTACTCGTTGACGAACTCGTCCTTGATGACGACGGCGTTGATCCGAAACCGGGCGCGCCGGGGACGGCCGTCCGGGCCCACATCGAGGATCTCGGCCTCCTCGATCTGGCCGATCCAGGTCGGATACGCGGAGATGTCGGCGATCGCCCCCATCACCGCGGCGGGCCGGGCGTTGATGACGATCGTCGATCGGGCGTGGTCCGCCATGGCAGACAGCACCTCCACATTCTTCGAGCGCGGCTGAAGAGCACGGCGTCGCCGGCCCACCGGCAACCCGGATCTCTCCGGGGCCCGGGAACAATCCCCGACCGATCGCCTGAGGCTACCGGAACACCGAGCGCGCCCGGCCGAGCGGCCGGCTACCACTCAAGAACGAAGGGCGTCCCCCGAGCATGGAAATGTCCGACGTTCACGCAGCGTGTGCCGTCGATCTCCAGGCTGGCCGTCAACGGCTGGTGCACATGCCCGAAGAGCACGTAGCGCGGCCGGGTCGCGTGAATGGCTTCGAGGATCGCCACACTGCCGCGCTCGAAGCGGCGTGCCTCGATGTCGTAGACCAGCTCGGGGATGTGCGGGGGGATGTGGCAGCACAGGACGTCGACCTCGCCCACCGCGGCGACCTTGGCGGCGAAGGCGTCGTCGTCAATCTCGTAGGGGGTGCGCATCGGGGTCTGTAGCCCCCCGCCGACGAAGCCGAACCGCAACCCCCCGATCGTGGTGGTCTGCCCGTCCAGCAGGGTGACGCCGTCGCGCAGGTACTCGGGATACAGGTGCGGCAGATCGACGTTGCCGAAGGTCAGGTAGGTCGGGGTCGGGAACGCCGCGAACAGCGCCTCGTACTGACGGCGGATGGCCGCCTCCACGATCTGCGTACGGTCCCCGCCCAGGCTCGCCCACAGCGTCCGGGACCATTCCCGGGCCTCGTCGAACCGCTGGGCGTTACGCAACTCGATCATGCGACCCACGGCCTCGGCGCCGAACAGGTCGCCCATGATGCCCCGGCCGTGATCGTGGTAGTCGATGAAGAGGATGAGATCACCCAGACACACGAACGCGTCGGCCCCCTCGCCCGCCGCCGCCAGCGCATCCGCCCGCCCGTGCACGTCGCTGACCACGTGGACCCGCATGGCTGGAAGCTTAGGCGCCGACAGGGGTCCGTCGCCCCTACTCGAACGGTCCATCCGGCCGATGAGGGATGCCGTGCGGATCCCGGGCATATCTGCAGGACGTATCCCCGGCGGTCGCGCTCACCGGCGACGATCACCGGCCGGACACCGTCGAAGGGAACCCTTTGCACCCCGCAAGGTCGCAAACCGCCTGCCCGGAGGCTAACGTCTGATGCCCTGGCCTGGCCTTCCGTTCTTCCGTTGTTCCGTGCTTCCGTTGTTCCGTGGCGTCGTCCTCCGGCGCGCACAAGCCATCTGGTAGGAGTAGCAGTGCGCGAGTACNCCTCCCCGCCCCTGGTCACCATCGCCGACGATGCGACCCTGACGGACGCCGTGTTCCGCAACGCGGCGGCACATCCGGACAGTACGCTTATCCAACACAAGATCGACGACGAGTTCGTCGGCATGACCGTCCGCGAGTTCCACGATCACGTCGTGGCCACCGCCCGGGGCTTCATCGCCCGCGGGGTGCGGCCCGGGGACCGCGTCGGTCTGGCGAGCCGGACCCGGTTCGAGTGGACGATTGTCGACTACGCGGCGTGGCTGGCCGGAGCCGTCTGCGTGCCGATCTACGAGACCTCCAGCCCGGGCCAGATCGAGTGGATCCTGCGGGACGCCGGCGTCGAGGTTCTCGTGGTCGAAAACGACGAGCTCGCCGAGCGGGTCGCACAGATACGCGACGGCGNCCCCGCGCTGCGGGAGGTCCTCGTCATCGAGCACGGGGCGCTGGCCGGTCTCGCCGTGGACGGCGCAGGCATCGCGCCGGAGCGGCTGACGGCGGCCCGGGCGTCCGTCAANGCCGACAGCCTCGCGACGATCATCTACACCTCGGGGACCACCGGCCAACCGAAGGGCTGCGAGATCACCCATCGCGCCCTGCTGTTCACCGCCGAGGCGGCCATCGCCACGCTGCCCGAGCTGTTCGCGCCCGGTGCGTCCACACTGCTGTTCCTCCCGCTGGCGCACGTGTTCGCCCGCATGCTCCAAGTGGGCGTGGTCCAGGGGGCGTTCACCCTCGCCTACACCCCGGACTCGCGGACCCTGCTGCCCGATCTCGCCAAGGTACGCCCGACCTTCCTGCTCTCCGTGCCCCGGGTGTTCGAGAAGGTGCACGCCGGGGCACGCCACAAGGCGCACGCCGAGGGCAGGGGTTGGATCTTCGACGCCGCCGAGAACACCGCGGTCGCCTACAGCCGGGCTCTCGACGGCGGCGGCCCCGGCCTGCTCCTGCGGCTGCGGCACCGGCTGTTCGCCGCGCTGGTCTACGGCAAGCTCCAGGCTGCGCTCGGTGGGCGGGCCCGCTACGCGGTCAGCGGCGGGGCGCCGCTGGGTGAACGCCTCGGCCACTTCTTCCGCGGGATCGGGTTCACGGTGCTCGAAGGCTACGGTCTGACCGAGACCAGCGCGCCGGCCGCGGCGAACCGGCCGGGCAACGTCCGCATGGGCACCGTCGGCCAGCCCTTTCCTGGCGTGACGATCGCCATCGCCGATGACGGGGAGATCCTCATCCGCGGTCCCCTGCTGTTCCGCGGCTACCGCAACAACGAGCTCGCGACGAAGGAGGCGCTCGACGCCGAGGGCTTCCTGCACACCGGCGACCTCGGCGACCTCGACGCCGACGGCTTCCTGCGGATCACCGGCCGCAAGAAGGAGCTGCTGGTCACCGCCGGTGGGAAGAACATCGCACCGGCGCCACTGGAGCACATCATCCAGTCCCATCCCCTGGTCAGCCAGGCGATGCTGATCGGGGACCGGCGGCCCTTCGTCGCCGCCCTCGTCACGCTCGATCCCGAGGCGTTCGACCGGTGGCGGTCCTCGGCGGGCAAGCCGGCCGGCGCGACGGTTGCCGACCTGATCGACGACGCCGGCCTGCGCACCGAGATCCAGAATGCGATCGACGCCGCGAACGCGACAGTGTCGCATGCCGAGAGCATCAAGAAGTTCGCGATCCTGCCGCAGGACTTCACGGTGGAGACCGGCGAGCTCACCCCGAGCCTGAAGGTGCGCCGCTCGCTGGTGCTCGACCGGTTCAGCCAGGCGGTGGAGGACATCTACGCTACCCCGCGCTAACCGTCCGGGCCGGCGAGCAGCGTGCGCAGGTCCTGCGCGAGGACGTCCCACCGCCAGCGCAGCTCGACCCACGCCCGCCCCGCGGCACCCATCGACGCCGCCCGGTCGGGGTCGGCAAGAAGATCACCGATGGTCGTCACGACCTGCGCCAGATCGGTACCGTCGATCACGATGCCGGTGTGCTGGTGCAGGACGGCGTCGGGGGAACCCCCACTGCGGCCGNCCACCACCGGCAGGCCGGTCGCCGACGCCTCGAGGAAGACGATGCCGAGCCCCTCGACCTCCAGGCCGGCGAGGCGGGAGCGGCAGGGCATCGCGAACACATCNCCCGCCGCATAGTGCGCCGGCAGTTCCTCCCACGGCACCGAACCAGTCATGATCACATGCTCGGCGACGTCGTTCTCCCGGGCGAGCCGTTCAAGGTCACCCCGCCGGGGACCGCCGCCGACGATCAGCAGCGCGGCGTCCGGTACGCGGCTCCGTACCATGGGCAGCGCCCTGATCAGCATGTCCTGGCCCTTGCGGGCGACCAGCCGGCTTACGCACACCACCACCCGGCGGCCCGTCAGCCCGTGGCGCCGGCGCATCTCCTCGCGCCCGTGACCGGGATGGAACAGCGAGGGGTCGACTCCGCTGGGCAGCCGGGCGAAGGTGGGATGGCCGCCGAAGGCGGGCCGGATCCGGGCCCGGGTGTAGTCGGTCAGATAGGTGATGACGTCGGCCGCGGTGCCGATGCTGTGCAACGCCTGACGCGCCCCCGGCAGCGCCGCCCAGCCGACCTCGTGACCATGGGTGCTCGCGACCATCCTGCGCATGGCCGTGTCGCGGCGCAGCCGGGCTCCAAGCAGCCCGAGCGGTGCCGCGGCGCCGAACCACATCGTGTCGCATCCCTCCGCCCGGGCGATCTCTCTGGCTCGGCGCAGGACGTCCGGTGTCGGCAGCATTAGCGACGTGGTGTGCCGCACGACCGGGAAGTTCTGTTCGGCGTCGAAGGCGGCGGCGTTCTTCCAGGCCGGGGCGTAGACGACGATCTCGCCCTCGGGCAGCCGCGAGGCGAAGTTGTGCACGTAGGCCTGGATCCCGCCGGGACGGGGCGGGAAATCGTTCGTGACGGCCAGCACGCGCATCCGCTCATATTCTCCCACGGTCCCACCGCGTTTTCCCACGGCCCCACCGACGCCCGCGCCGGAATCCCCCGGCCGGGCGGGCTAGCCGGCGCGGCGACGCCGCGGCGTCTGGTCCGGCCGCGGCGCCTGGTCCAGCAGGGCCGTCCGCACGTCGGCGAGCGGGGGCAGCAGACCGGCGTCGGCGAGCAACCGCAATGCCTCGAGCTCCTCGGCGTCCCAGCCGACGGGCGGGCCCGACGCCGGGAGCAGGACGGTCATCATGCAGCCGGCGCACCTGACACCACGGGCGGTGCAGGAGTCACAGTCGATCAGCATCGTGCGCACCTTCCGGATCCGAACCGGTGGAGGTCGGCGACGACAAACAATCCGAGCACCGATCTCCCGACTTCACCGACGGTAAGTCCAGGGTCCGACAATTCTCGGCGGACAAGTCCCGCCCGGCGAAAGTCCCGCCCGGCGGATCCCCTACCGGTCGAGGCGGGCCAGCAGAGCGGCCGAGGGCACCGCCCGGGCTCCGGCTGCGACGCAGTTCTCCGCGACCTCCCGGTCGGAGGTGATGACGAAGACCGGGCGGCCTTCCGGTTCCATCCGCGCCAGCCGGACGATCTCCTCGTCAGCGAGCTGCCCGGGCCGGCTGAACAGCACGCGCACCCCCCGAGGCATGGCGACACCCACCGGCCGGGCCACGACGGCGGTGGCGTCGAAGACGACCGTGACCTCGCTGTCGGGATTGCGGCCCGCGAGCGCACCGAGTCCGGACAGCAGCCGCTCACGCTGGGCCTGCAGGGTGAGGCGGCCGTAGCCCCGCTTGGTCACGTTGTACCCGTCGATGATCAGATGGACCCCGGGGACGGCCAACACCTCGTCGATCAGGGAGGGGTCGTCGTCCGGCCGCCCGCGGGCCCCGACGAACGCCTGCGGGCCGTTACTCGGACCGGCTCCGCCGCGAGCGATGAGATCCGCGGGCCTCGCGACCATCGTCGGGAGGTCGAGTTCGCGTCGCAGGCCGTGCGCCGAGGCGATCAGGGTGTCAAGTAGAACGCGCAACCGGGCGTCATCGACGCTGCGGGACTCGCGGCTGTCCCGGCGGGTGGAGGCGAGCGCGCTCTCCAGCTCCGCCACCCGGCCGCGCAGCCGCCGGGTCTCCGCCTCGGCATCCCGACTGGCGGCCAGGGCGGCGTTCCGGGCCGCCTCGGCCGCGGTCAGGGCCTCCCGCGTGGCCTGCTCGGCCTGCCGGATCCCGGCAGCGGACGAGCGCAGCCGCCGGCGAGCCTCGTCCGCCTCCGCCCGGGCCGCCTGCAGCTGCTCGCGCAGTTCCTCCTGCTCGGCCGCGGCGATGCGCTTGCTCGTCTCGAGTTGTTCGGNGAGCCGCAGTATCGTCCGCCCGGCCTCGTCAACCTGGCTGCGGGCCGCCGCCTCCGACGTGGACGCCGCGGCGACCTGGACCAGCTCCTGCCAGCCGGAGACCCGCAGCAGGTACGCGACCGCGGCGATCTTCTCGGGGGGCGCCGCGGGCGGCGGTCCGTCCGGCGAGCTGACGGCTTCGACAAGCTCGGGATGATGACGGTGGATCCACTCGGCGACCCGGCCGCGGAACACGTCACCGTCCACCGCCGCGGCCAGCGGGACGGCCCCCTGGCGGACACGGCGGGAGGGCTTGAAGCGGCGCACCGCGACCAGCGACGGCGGGACCTGCGACTCGGGAAGATCCGCCAGCGTCCGCTCGGCGAACTCGACGACATGCGCACGCACCGGCGCCGGAAGCGGCTCACGCATGCGGCGAACCCGAGGGTGGCGACGAAATGTCCGTCATCACGCGCACGACGGAAAAACTGGGCGGGCCGTATCTCCAACGGCTCGTCCAACCGGCCAGACAGCAAGGCACGCGGGACTCCGGAGCCGATGGGGAGAACGATGACAGTACAGCTTATCGGGAGAGCTCAGGGCACTCACAGCCGCTACCGGCCGGATCGGTACGTCGCGGCCTACGGCTGGGCGGTCATTGTCTTAGGTGAAAGTCGGCTTATGTAGCCTCGCGAGGCGCGCCCCTTATGCTCGATTTCTTCCGAACGCGGCCCTGGCTGCGCCTGAGAGGATCATCGTGACCGACCAGAACCCGCCTCACCAGCCCCCCAGCGGTGACGGGAGCCAGGAGGCGTGGAGGCAGCCGAGTGATCCCTGGCACCAGCCCGCGGACGCCGGCAGCACCCCCACCTCCGGTTCGTCCTCTACTCCCCCGGCGGCCCCGGTCCCATCGTGGGGAGCGCCCCAGCCCGGCCAGCCGAACCAGCCCGACTCGGAGGAGACACGCCTCGCCTGGCCAGGCACCGCCCCACAACCGGGTGGGCAGCAGTGGGGCGGGCAGCCCGGCGGCCCGCAGCACCCCGGCGCCCCACAGCACCCCGGCGCCCCACAGCACCCCGGCGCCCCACAGCACCCCGGCGCCGCGCCAGGGTGGGGACAGCCCGGCGAACGGCAGGGCTGGGGACAACCGGGCGGCTGGCAACAGCCGGACCATCCCCCGGCCGCGGCTGCCGGGCCCTACCAGGGTGGGAGTGCCCCATACCCGGGGACGGTCGGCTACCAGGGCGCTCCCGACGCCTACCAGAGCCCCCCGGGGGCTTACCACAACCTCCCGGGGGGCTACCCGCCGCCCGGCGGCTGGCAGCAGGGCAGCCCGCTGCCTCCGCCCCGGCAGCGGGCCAATCCGCTGTTCATCATCGTGCCCCTCGCCGTGGTCGCCGCCATCGTGCTCGGTGTCGTGATCGCCCTCGCGGTGCGCGGCGGTGACGNNNNC
>NZ_JPGU01000015.1:33961-64871 GCF_000732115.1 Frankia sp. CeD | reverse complement strand
CNNCCCCGCCGGCCCCGACGGTGACCGTGCCCGACCTCCCGAACACCACTGCGACCGCGACCGCCCCGACCGCGGCCGCCCCGACCGCGACCGCCCCGAACGGAGTGCCGAACTGCGTTCCGGTGACGCCACAGCACGCGCCGGCGGCCGGCACCGCGACGATCGGCGGGNCCGGCACCNCCGTCGGCCGGGCCACCTCCTCGGTCAGCGACTTCGAAGCCAGGGTCACCCTCAACAGCGTCTGCTCCACCACCGGCAAGGTGACCCAGTACGGCGACGCGCCCACCCAGGGGGCCTACTACGTCATTAACGTGACGGTCGAGGTGAGCCGCGGGTCGACGTCCGCCTCGCCGTCCGACTTCTACATCCAGACCTCCGACGGCACCCGGTACGACGGCAGCTACGAAAACGTCGCGCCACGGCTGTCGGTGTCGACTCTCAAGGCCGGGCAACGGGTCCGGGGCAACATCGTCATCGATGCGCCGCCCGGGCACGCCATCCTGAACTGGGAACCGCTGTTCGCCGTCGATCCGCCGAAGTTCCAGCTCTGNCCGCCGCGTNCCCCTACGAACCGCTGAAACCGCCAGAACCCCTGAAACCGCCAGAACCGCGCCAGACCGGTACCCGGCTCAGCCGAGGGCGGCGCGGATCCGCTCGGCCACGGCATCGAGCTCGGCCGAGTCGGGGTTGTGGTCGGCGAGCCTGAAGTCGATCTGCGTCTCGTCCTCGATCGGCAGGAGATGCACGTGGACGTGCGGGACCTCCAGCCCGGCGACGAGCGCGGCCNCCCGCCGAGGTCGGAAGGCCGCGTCGATGGCGCGGCCCACCGTCGCCGCGGCGCTCCACAGCGCGGTCTGGAGGTCATCGGGTAGATCGATCCAGTGGTCGATCTCGGTGCGGGGAACAACCAGGGTGTGTCCCGGCCGGATCGGCGCGATCGTCAGGAACGCCACCACATGCTCGTCGGAGTAGACGATGCGACCGGGAAGCTCGCCGTTGATGATCCGGGTGAAGACGCTCGGCATGGGTGCGACCCTATCGACCGGGTCGTCCGGCACGTGACGACAGCACCCGATGGCCGATGGCCGTTCACCCGGCCGTCGAGCTGTCACGTTTTCCGCTGGGCGCGCCGGGAGTCCGGCCCCGCGGGAGTCCGGCCCGCCGGGGTGTCAGACGAAGGGGCGCGCAAATCCCGCTGGCCCAACCGTCATCACCCGGAACTCATTACCCTCCGGATCCTTGAGAACGTATCCGCTCTCCCCGTCGTCGTCGTACCGGGATACCCGGCGGGCACCGAGGGTCGACAACCAGCCGATCACACGCTCCGCGTCGACGGCGTAGAGATCCAGATGAAGCCGGTTACGGCCGGCATTGCGCTTCGCCCCGGGCCTGAGAAGGAGCTTGGGTCCCGCGCCGGCCGGGTGACGCAGGATCGCCCCGTCGTCACGCCGGCTCACCTCGTATCCCAATGCGGCGGACCAGAAGCGCACCATCACGTCAACGTTCAAACAGTCGACCGCGACCCGCGCCACTCGAATGCCGTTCGTCTCGAACCATGCCACCTGGGCATGATTCCGCATTCGACGCACGCAGGCCTGCCGAGTGGGCCGCACGCTTGAGCGCACGCCCCGACAGAAGCACCAGACTGCCCCGACGGGACCATGAACGGGACAACCGCGGAGAATTTCGTGGCCAATACCGGCCCGTGGCACACCCGGCACCCTACGGAGCAGGTAGCGTTAGTCGTTTTCCACCGGCCCGCGACCCGGAACCTCCATGACCCGGAACCTCCATGACGACGTGCGGCGAGGCGGACCTGCTTTCGCATCCGGGTCCGCGGACGATCCCGGGCGCAAAACTGTCGGGGGTGGGACCTACCGTGACGCCGTGCGCCCAGATCCCGCCCCGGACCGTCCCCGGCCGCCCCGACAGGGCAGGCTGGATGATCTCGGTCGTCCGTTGGCGGACGTGACCTTCGTCGTGTTCGACCTGGAGACGACGGGCACCTCCCCGGGACGCGACGAGATCACCGAGATCGGCGCGGTCCGGGTCCGCGGCGGCCGGATCCTCGCCGAGATGGCCACCCTGGTCCGGCCGGGCGTCGGCATCCCTCCGATGGTCTCGGTGCTCACCGGCATCACCGACGTGATGGTGGCGACGGCGCCGCCGGTCACGCAGGTGCTGCCTACCTTCCTGGAGTTCGCCCGCGGCGCCGTTCTCGTCGCCCACAATGCCCCGTTCGACCTCGGCTTCCTGCGCGCCGCCGTCGAGCTCTGCGGCTATCCGGTACCCGTCTGGGAGTATCTGGACACGTTGCGTATCGCCCGGCGGGTGGTCACGAGAGACGAGAGCCCCGACTGCCGGCTCACGTCGCTGGCCTCGCTGTTCCGCAGCCCGGTCGAGCCCCGCCACCGGGCGCTGGCGGACGCCCGGGCCACCGTCGACGTGCTGCACGGGCTGTTCGAACGGCTCGGCAACGCGGGCGTGACCACCCTGGAGGACCTGCACGACTACAGCTCCCGGGTGTCGCCGGCCCAGCGACGCAAACGGCATCTGGCCGACGGCCTGCCGACGGGCCCGGGTGTCTACATCTTCCGGGACGCCGACGAACGAGCCCTGTATGTCGGCACCTCGCGTTCGGTGCGCTCCCGGGTCCGTACCTACTTCACCGCCAGCGAGCCCCGGACGCGGATGGCGGCGATGGTGGCGCTGGCCGAGCGGGTTGACGCGATCGGATGCGCGCACGCCCTGGAGGCCGAGGTCCGGGAACTGCGGCTGATCGCCGAGTACAAGCCGCCGTACAACCGCCGATCCCGCTTCCCGGAGCGCTCCGTGTATCTCAAGCTCACCGACGAGCCATTCCCACGGCTTTCACGGGTGCGCGCCGCCCGTGACGACGCGACCTATCTCGGGCCGTTCGGCAGCGTCCGCGCCGCCGACGCCGCCGCCGAGGCGCTGCTGGCCGCGGTGCCGCTGCGCCAGTGCTCCGGGCGCCTGTCCCCGCGCGTGCGCCGGTCCGCCTGTACCCTCGCCGACCTCGGCAGATGCGGAGCGCCGTGCGACGGCCGGGAGGACGTGGCGAGCTACGGCCGGCACGTCGCCGCCGCCCGGGCCGCCATCACCGGCGATCCGGGCCGGGTCATCGCCGCCTCGACGCGGCGGATCGACCGGCTGGCCGCCGAGCGGCGCTACGAGGAGGCCGCCGTCCAGCGGGACCGGATGATCGCGTTCGTCCGCGCAGCCGCACGTGCCCAGCGGCTGTCGGCCCTCACCGGGGTCGCCGAGCTCGTCGCCGCGGCCCCGACCGCCGAGGCCGGCTGGGATCTGGCCGTAGTGCGTCACGGTCGGCTGGTGTCGGCGGCGAGCGTGCCGCCCGGTGTCGATCCGCGGCCCTGGGTCGACGCCGCGGTCGCCAGCGCCGAGACGGTGCGGCCGCGGCCCGGTCCGGCCCCGTGCGCCTCCGTCGAGGAGACCGAACGCATCGCCCGTTGGCTCGGTGGGCCTGGGGTGCGGCTCGTGCGGCTGGNGGGNGAGTGGAGCTGGCCGGCCGCGGGCGCCATCCGCGCCGCAGCCGGATTCGGTGCGGCCCCCGGCCGGTCGGTACGTGCGTATGACGGTGACGGATGGTTCCCGTCGGCCTGACGTGACGTGCTCCGTCAGGCCNGGCGGCTACTGCCGGCCGCCGCCGGGTGGCTGCTTCTCCTCGACGAAGAACCCGGTCACGGCCTTGCCTGCGCGGCGCGCAAGCCCCTTGCCGTGACCGTCGCCATGCCCGTTGGCCGCCGGCAGCTCGAACCGGTCCGTCGGGACGAGCGGATGGTCGGGGACGGGAGTCGGCTTCGGGCGGTGGTCCTCCACGAACTCCCCGCTGGGAAGCTGGCGGATGATCCCGGTCTCGATGCCGTGATGCTCGATCTCGGCGTCCTTCTGGTTGAGCGCGATGCAGATCTTCTTCGTCACCGCATAGGCGATCGGTGGCACGACGATGAGCCCGATGCGGCCGGCCCAGGTCATCGCGTTCAGCGAGATGCTGAAGGTCTTGGCGATGATGTCGTTACCACCGGAGATCATCAGCACCAGGTAGAAGCTGATCGCCATCGCGCCGATCGCGGTCCTGGTCGGCGCCTCCCGTGGCCGCTGCAGCAGGTTGTGCGGCTTCGTGTCCCCGGTGAACCTGGCTTCCAGCGCGGGATAGAGCGCCGCCAGCGTGAACAGGATGCCCGGCAGGACGGCAGTCGGCCAGAACACCGCGGGGATGGTGTGCCCGAGCCCGCGGAACTCCCAGGGCGGCATGAGCCGGGTCGAGCCGTCGAGGAAGCCGATGTACCAGTCCGGCTGGGAGGCCGAGCTGACCTTCGACGGGTCGTACGGGCCGAACATCCAGATCGGGTTGATCTGGGCGAGACCGCCGAGCAGCGCGAGCATCGCGAAGACCAGCATGAAGAACCCGCCGGACTTCACCGCGAACACGGGGAAGACCCGGTGGCCGACGACGTTGTCCTCGGTCTTGCCCGGCCCGGGGAAGTCCGTGTGCTTCTGGTGCCACAGGATGCCCATATGCGCGCCGATCAGGGCGAGCAGGACACCCGGCACCAGCAGGATGTGCGTCACGTAGAGCCTGGGCAGGAAGTTGACGCCCGGGAACTCCCCGTTGAACACGAGGAACGACGCCCACGTCCCGATGATCGGGATGGACTGGGCGATCGAGGCCGCGATCCGCAGACCGGTGCCGGAGAGCAGGTCGTCCGGGAGCGAGTAGCCGGCGAAGCCCTCGAGCATTGACAGGGCGACCAGACCGATGCCGATCAGCCAGTTGGTCTCACGGGGCTTGCGGAACGCGCCGGTGAAGAACACCCGGAACATGTGCACGATCATCGACGCGACAAAGACCAGCGCGGCCCAGTGGTGGATCTGGCGGAACACCAGACCGGCCCGGGTGTCGAAGCTGATGTCCAGCGTCGAGGCGTAGGCCCGGCTCATCTCCACGCCCTTGAGCGGGACGTAGGAACCGTTGTAGATGACCTCGGTGTTCGACGGGTCGAAGAACAGAGTCAGGTAGATGCCCGTCAGCAGCAGCACGACGAAGCTGTAGAGGGCGATCTCCCCGATCATGAACGACCAGTGGTCGGGGAAGACCTTGTTCAGGTTGCGCCGCAGAAAGGCCTGGTTGCCGAACCGTTCGTCGAGCTCACGGTTGGCCTTCCGGATCGGGCCCGGCCGCTTGACGAACTCGGGGGCGGATGCGGTGGTCATGAGCGCTCCCAGAAGGCGGCACCGACGGGCTCGTGGTAGTCACCGTCACGGGCGTAGAGGAACCCGTCCTTGTCCGCGGCGATGGCAAGCTGTGGCAGGGACCGGCTGGCCGGCCCGAAAATCGCCCGACAGCCGTCCCGCACGTCGAAGACGGACTGGTGGCAGGGGCAGAGCAGATGATGGGTCTGCTGTTCGTACAGGCTGACCGGGCAGCCGGCGTGCGTGCAGATCTTGGAGTAGGCGACGTGGCCGTCGACGCCCCAGTCCTCCCGGCCCTTGCGGGGGCGGTCGACCCCCGGTGGCAGCCGGATGAGCAGCGTCGTGCTGTCGGCCTTGGTCTGGACATCGGTCTTCGGCTGGTACGCAACGGTGCCGTCGGACTCGGTCACCGGAACGGCCGGGAACACCGTCTCGATGCCGCCGATGGCGACGTCGCCGAGCTTGACGTAACGGCCGTCCTCCGTGACGAGGCGGGCACCCTTCACCCAGCTCGTGTGGTCGAGCTTCTTGCCCGGCTTGGTGTTCGTCAGGTTCAGCAGCGGCACCACGATCAGCCCGCCGAGCACGGTGCCCGCCCCGAGCAGGGTGCGGCGCAGCAACGGGTAGCGCGCGAGGCCGGTGTCGGCGAACCCGGCCGCGATCTCCTCCTCGGTGACGGCGATCTCCTCCTTGGAGGAGGCGAACGCGTGGCGCTCCTGCACGGCCTGCTCGTGCGGCATCAGCCGCTTGGCCCACAGGATCAGGCCGATGCCGAGCCCACCGACGGCGAGGCCCAGCGCGGCCCCGAGGGAGGGGGTGTAGTACGCCTTGTACTTGTCACCGACGAAGTTGGTGACAACGAACCCGACGGTGCCGATCACCGAGATCAGGAACCAGCCGGCAATCAGCCGCTCCGCCCGCCGCTCGGCCCGGCGGTCCACGTCCTGCGCGCGCGGCGGACGGACGGTCACCCCACCGGCGGCCCGCTCCCCGTAGGTCGGCTGGATGACCCCCGCCTGCGGGCGAACGGCCGTGGTCGCGGGCTCACGGGTCGAATCGGTCTGGTGGGGCGGCGTGCCCAAGGCCTCCGGGCCGTCCGACGTCCCGGCCGGGACGTCCGGGCCGCCGGCGGACACCCCGGATCCCCCGGCGGGCTGGCCGGAGGTGTCCACCGGGTGTTTCGCCCTTCTGAAGATGCTGCTCATCGAGTCCTGGTCAGATTCGTCGGCCGGTTCGCCCTGGTAGCCCGGGTAGTGCATGCGCCGGTCCGTCGGAACGGACGGCTGGTCCGCACCGGAATCCGCCGGCCCCGGCGTGCCCCGGCCCGTCTGGTCACTCATACCTTCTGCCTCGCTCCGATCCACAGGCACACACCCAGCAGGGCACCGACGCCCACCAGCCAGGCCAGCAGTCCCTCGGGCACCGGACCGTAGTTACCGAGGCTGTACCCACCGGCGCTCGGCGCTTCCTTCATGTGCTTGATGTAGGCCGCGATCGCGGTCGCGTCCTCCTCGTNGAGCTGGCGCGGGCCGAACACCGGCATCGACTCCGGCCCGGTCCGCATGGCCTCGACGACCTGCACCGGGGTGGCCTCGCTCAGCGAGGGGGCGAACTTGCCGTAGGTCAGCGGCGCGCCCTGCCCGACGGCCTGATGGCACTGCGCGCAGTTGGCCCGATACAACTCGCCGCCGTGCGACAGGTCGGCGTCGTTGAGCGCCGCGTCCGTGACCTTCGGCACCTCCTCGCCGCCGCCAAGGCTCTGGATGTACGCGGCGAGCTGGTCGATCTGGGTCGCCGAGTAGATCGGGGGCTTGCGGTCGGCCTGCGCGGCGGGGGCGGCCAGCGGCATCCGGCCGGTCGACACCTGGAAGTCCACCGCGGCGGCGCCGACGCCGATGAGGCTGGGCCCGGTGTTCGTGCCCTGCGCTCCCAGCCCGTGGCAGGTCGAGCAGCCCTGCAGGTACAGCGCCCGGCCCTGCCGGACCGCCTCGTTGGCGTCCGGGGTCTGCGCGGCGTTGCCGCCCGGCGCCAGCACCGTCCACAGCACCCCCGTGGCCAGCAGGCCGAGGACCATGACCAGCGCGGAGGACCTCCGGCGGCGGCGCGCGGACGAACGGCGTCCGCGCGAGAACCGCTTCGTGGCGGCGACCGACACCGAGGATCGCGACGCCGCAGTGCCCGACGCCGGGGTGCCCGACGGTGGGATGCCCGACGGCGTGTCCGAGGATGACGAGGTGCCCGAGGATGCAGTCATGTCGCTCACTGGAGGAGNTAGATGGTCGCGAAGAGGGCGATCCAGACAACGTCGACGAAGTGCCAGTAGTACGACACGACGATCGCCGAGGTCGCCTTCTCCGGTGTGAAGCGCCCGTACGTCGATCGGCCCAGCACCATCAAGAAGGCGACGAGACCGCCGATCACATGGAGCCCGTGGAAACCGGTGGTCAGGTAGTACACCGATCCGTAGGCGTGCGATGCCATCGTGAACTTGTTCTCGCTGAAGTACTCGTTCGCCTGGCCGCCGACGAACACCAGACCCATGATCAGCGAGATCAGGTACCAGCGCCGTAGCCCGTACACGTCACCACGCTCGGCGGCGAACACGCCGAGCTGGCAGGTGACGCTGGACAGGACCAGGATCACGGTGAAGAACAACGCGTACCCGACGTGCAGCTCCACGGGTCCGTGTTCGGATCCGGCGGGGTCGCCGGTGACCGGCGGCCAGTTGCCGCTGTTGACCGAACGGATCGTGAAGTACATCGCGAACAGGGACGCGAAGAACATCAGCTCCGACGACAGCCACACGACCGTGCCAACCGAGACCATCGAGGGACGGTTGGCCGTCGGGTGTGGTGGAGGAGCCTTCTCGAGGACGGGGGCTGAGGCCACGTCGGTCATTCTGGCACGGGACGGCCCACGCGCCACTGTAGGTTCGACGTTCGGTAGGACTACGACCCGTCGATGACCGCCCCGAATCATCGTGGCGGCTGCCTCGCCTGCCCGGCAAAGCCCTGCCGTAGCTGGAAAAACGCAGGTCACAGCGATGTCAGTTGGCCTACGAACGACGCGGAGCGACAAGGCTGACCCGGCCGATGTTGCGTGCCTCACCCGCGACACACCGGCCCGCCAGCGCCCTCCGGCGGGCACAGTCGAGCCAACACGGACACCCCCGACCGCGCCGTGACCCCCGACCGTGACGTGACGTGACGCCGGGCCGGGGCGGGCCTCAGCCGGACATCGCGGCGAGCGCCCGCAGGCCGTCCGCCGGCAGGGCGATGCCGCCCTCCGAGCCGGGATCGACCGCGAGCAGAAGATCGTCGGACGGCCAGATCCGGCCCAGGGCCGCCACCTGGACCGTGCGGTAACGCGCCACCTCCGGCAGCGCCTCGGCCAGGCGTTGCTCAGAGGTGAACGTCGGGACGAACTGGGTGCCGTCCTGCCGTTCGGCCACCGGCAGCTGCAGGAGGCTGTCGTCCTCCTCCGACAGATCGGTGATGTCGTTACCGAGGTCGGGCAACAGGACCTCGGCGGCGGCGAGGTCACCGAGCGCGGCCCACTCGTCCTTGCCCTCGGCGAGGCGGTGCAGCGCGGCCCGCGCGGCCGTGCCCTGCGCGGAGGGGACGCCGGGCGGGACGGCGGCGCCGGGGCGGATGCGGTCGGGACGTAGCTGGTCATCGGTCACGGGNGGCTCCCTGACGTGGATGAACGTGCTGACGTTGACGGGCGGACGGACGTGCCGACACGGACGCGTGCCCTAGATGTTCCGCCTACCCATCCCGCGGCGCGCGAACCGACTACCCGCGGATGCGTCCGACCTCACCCGCGACGGGGACCCGCGGCCGTGACCGGCCGTGGCCAGCCGTGGCCAGCCGTGACCGTGACCGGCAGGCAGCGGCCGGGTGAGCCGGTCAGGACCGCAACGCGAGATCCGCGATGAGGACACGCCGGGTAGCTCCGGTCAACGGCGTCGCCTCGCTGTACTCCGGGTGTTCCACGACAAGCTCGACCGGCACGCCGGGGTCGCGGAAGGCGTCCCGGAGCGAATCGGTCAGCGCGAAGCGCACCATGTGCACGGAGACGGTCTCGGTGGGCATGTCGGGATCCTCGTCAAGGCCGGGGATCTCCTCGCCCGCCACCCGGATTCCGCCGATCTCCAGGGCGAGACTGTGCTGCAGCCCGGCAAGCCGCCCCAACTCCTCGCGGACGGTCTCCAGAACCGAGAGCTCGATGAACACCGTCGCCGTGAGGACGTGGCTGGAGGGTAGCAGGCGGGAGTAGGCATCGATCTCGTGGGCGACGTCGGCGGAGGCGGTCAACCGCTCGGTGTAGACCATCTCCTGCACCTGGTAGCGCAGCGTCTGCTCGTTTTCGAACTCGAGGACGACGATGTCCCCGACCCGTACCCGGCGTTCGGCGCGCACCAGGATCATCTGGCTGCGCAGCCGCAGCCGGCGCTCCGCGTACGCCTGGTGGTCGGTGGTGATGTCGGCGATGGTCAGCGCCACCGTGCGATCTCCTGTCCGGAAATGCTGGGATCCGTAAACGGGCGGGCGGTCCAGGAACGGCCGAGGGCCCACGAATCGGCCGAGGGCCCACGGCGCGGGAGCGACGATGCGAGCCGGGGTGGCGACGAGGGACTACTGGCATCGCCCCCGCCACCCCGGCCCGGTAGATCGAGAAACCCCGACGATCAGGCGTCGGCCGTCTCCTCGGCCGACAGCGCGTCGAGGGCCTTCTTGAACCGACCGGCGTGGGTCTTCTCCGCCCGGGCGAGGGTCGAGAACCAGTCCGCGATCTCCTCGAAGCCCTCCTCGCGGGCGGTCTTGGCGAAGCCCGGGTACATTGCGGTGAACTCGTAGGTCTCGCCGGCGACGGCGCTGGCCAGGTTCTTCGTGGTCGTACCGAGGGGCTCGCCCGTCGCCGGGTCGCCGACCTCCGCGAGGAAGTCCAGGTGCCCGAAGGCGTGACCGGTCTCGCCCTCCGCGGTGTCGCGGAACAGCGACGAGGCGTCGGTCAGCCCCTCGATGTCGGCCCGGCGGGCAAAGTAGAGGTAACGCCGGTTCGCCTGGCTCTCGCCGGCAAATGCCTCCTTGAGGTTCTCGTGGGTCTTGGTGCCGTCAAGCTTCGGCATGAAGCGCTCCTTGTGGATGGGTGTTCACTGTTGGCCGGTCCCGGCCGCGCCGCGGGTCGGGCCGGAGCCGTTCGCCTGACAGTCCGGGCACAGCCCCCGGAACCGCAGGTCGTACCCGGTGATGGCGAATCCCGAGCGACACGCGATCTGGGCCATCATCCCGTCGAGGACGGGATGATCAATATCGACCGCCCGACGGCATCCGTCGCAGACCACGTGGTCGTGACGACTCGTGTTGGCGTCGTACCGGGCCGCCGTGCCGTCGCCCAGGTTCAGCTCGAGCGCTCGGCCGGCGGATACCAGCAACGCCAGTGTGCGGTACACGGTCGCACTGCCGANCCCCGGGGATACGGTCCGCNCCCGCTCGTGGNCCTCGGCCGCGGTCGGATGGTCGCGGGCGGCAGCCAGCACCGCCAGCACGGCCATCCGCTGCGGAGTGAGACGAAGATCGGTCTGGTCGTTCATAGGATCACGCCCGTCGTACGGCGGTGGAACGCCCCAGGCCGCCGGCGATCACGCTCGAGGCGTCACATGGTCCGGCCGGCATCAGGATCCACCGGTTGAGAACGATTCTCAGTATCNCTCCCGGGACGATCCGAAGGCAACCAGGGAGCTGTGATCCCGACCTCACCCGGCCCGGCGAGGGCCAGTCGGGCGATGCGACACGGGTCACGTCCAACGGTCCGCGGGAGGTAGCCTGCACAGGACAACTCTCACATGGCAGCGTCCACTTCCGAGGCGCCCGGAGCTCCGGGTGCCTGGAGTTCCGAGGTGCCTGGAGGGCGGTCCGCAGTTCACCGCTGGTCGGCTCGCCGCCGGTCGGCGGTGGTCACCTCTCGCGAAAGGCCCGCGGACGACATGAGCACCGTCCTCGTCTACGCCGACCGAGCGGATGTGCGCGAACACGTCCGGAACGCGATCGGCCGTCTCCCCGCCGCCGACCTCGGTCCGATCGAGTTCGTCGAGGCCACCGACGCCCCCGAGGCGATCGGCGTAGTCGATCATCACGAGGCGGATCTGTGCGTCTTCGACGCGGAGGCCACCCCCAGCGGGGGCATGGGGCTCTGCCGGCAGCTGAAGAACGAGGTCACCAACTGTCCGCCGACCATCCTGCTGGTCGCCCGCCCGGACGACCGCTGGCTCGCCACCTGGTCCCAGGCGGATGCGGTGGTCACCCATCCGATCGATCCGGGTCTACTCACCGAGGCGGTCGTGACACTGCTGCGGGCGCGTGCCGGCGGCGCCGTGGCCCGTCGGCCGCTCACCGGCGCCCAGCTCGCCCACTGAGATCCAGGGCTTCCGAGGTATGACCACCGTTGGCGCATCCCNCTCCCACNCCGGCCGCTCCCCCGCCGGGGCGTCCCCCGCCGGGGCTCTCCCGACCGCCGGGACGAGCTGGCCGGAGCTGATAGGAGCATTGCTAGCGGGCGAGTCCCTGGACTCCGCGCGCACCGCCTGGGCGATGCAGCAGATCATGGCGGGGGNCGCCTCGCCCGCGCAGGNGGNCGGGNTCGCGGNGGNGCTGCGGNCCAAAGGGGAGACGCCGGAGGAGATCGCCGGCCTGGTAGAGGCCATGCTGGCCAGTGCCACGCCCCTGAGCCTGTCCGAGCGGGTACGGGCCCGCGCCGTGGACACCTGCGGGACCGGTGGCGACCGTTCCCACACCGTGAACCTGTCGACGATGGCCGCGCTGGTCGTTGCCGGCGCGGGTGTGCCGGTGGTCAAGCACGGAAACCGGGCCGCGTCGTCATCCTGCGGCTCGGCGGACCTGCTCGCGGAGCTCGGTGTCGTGGTCGACCTGTCGCCGTCCGGCGTCGAGGCGTGCCTGGCTACGGCCGGCATCGCCTTCTGCTTCGCCCAGGTCTTCCACCCGGCGATGCGGCACGTCGGCGGGGTCCGGCGCGAGATCGGCGTGCCCACCGCGTTCAACATCCTCGGGCCGCTGAGCAACCCGGCCCGCCCCGGCGCGCAGGCAATCGGCGTCGCCGACGCGCGGCTCGCTCCCGTCGTCGCCGGGGTGCTGGCGGACCGGGGCACCCGGGCGCTGGTGTTCCGCGGCGACGACGGGCTCGACGAGCTCACCCCGGTGACGACGTCCGCCGTGTGGGTCGTCGCGGCCGGCGCCGGACAGCCGCGCCGCGAGCGGTTCGACCCCCGCGACGTCGGCATCCACGTCGCGGACCACGCCGCGCTGCGCGGCGCGGACGCCCGTTACAACGCCGCCGTCACCCGGTCGGTGCTCGCCGGTGAGCCCGGACCCGTCCGCGACGCGGTCCTGCTCGCCGCCGCCACCGCCCTGGTCGCCGCGGCCGGCCCCTCCGATGCCCCCGTCACCGAGCAGATCGCCGCCGCCCTGCCCCGGGCGGCCGAGGCGGTGGACTCCGGTGCCGCCCGGGCCGTCCTGGAGCGCTGGGTGACCGCGAGCCAGAGCGCCGCAGCGGTTGACGCGGCGGCGGCCACGGCTCTCTGATCCCGCCCGGGTCGGGGCCCCCGAGGGAAGGGCGACCCCGACCCGGGCGGGATCAGTCCTCGGGCACCGGCGGGNGNCAGAAGNTCTCGAAGACCAGGCAAGTCACGAANACCACGACCAGAAGCGCACCGAGAATGATCATCCAGACGCCGAAGACGAGGCCCATCGCCGCCGTCACCGAGCTGGCCCCGATGAAGAACGGATAGTAGCTGCCCGGGGTGAAGTGCCCGAGCTCCCCAGCCCCGTCGGCGACCTCCGCATCCGGCAGGTCCTGCGGGCGCATCCCGATCCGCCGGCCGGTGAAGATCAAGTATCCGCCGACGAGCAGGCCGAGCCCCGTGGTGAGGGTCAGCGCGGCCGTGCCGGTCGGGTCCTTCGACCAGAACCAGTACACCAGCGCGGCGGCCCCGGCGAAAACTCCGAAGAAGTTGAAGATGATGCCTTCCACCTTCATGCCATGGCCGCCTTAACTGATCTCGGGAGTCGCGTGGTAGTCGATCCGGCCGATCGTGGCCGGATAGTGCAGGTCGAACGCCGGGCGTTCGGAGCGGATGCGCGGCAGCGTCCGGAAGTTGTGCCGCGGCGGGGGGCAGGAGGTCGCCCATTCCAGCGAGTTCCCGTAGCCCCAGGGGTCGTCGACGACGGCGAGTGGGCCCTTGCGGTAGGAGTGCCAGAGGTTGTAGATGAACGGCAGCGTCGAGAGGGCGAGCAGGAACGAACCCGCGGACGAGATCGTGTTCAGCGTGGTGAACCCGTCGTTCGGTCCGTAGTCGGCGTACCGGCGGGGCATANCCTGCACGCCGAGCCAGTGCTGCACCAGAAACGTCGTGTGGAAGCCGAGGAAGACCGTCCAGAAGTGGATCTTCCCGAGCCGGTCGTTCATCAGCCGGCCCGTGACCTTCGGGAACCAGAAGTAGGTGCCNNCGTAGGCGGCGAACACCACGGTCCCGAAGANGACGTAGTGGAAGTGGGCGACGACGAAGTAGCTGTCGCTGACGTGGAAGTCGATCGGCGGGCTGGCCAGCAGTACCCCGGTCAGACCACCGAACAGGAAGGTCACCAGGAAACCGACGCAGAACAGCATCGGCGTCTCGAAGGTGAGCTGCCCGCGCCACATCGTGCCGATCCAGTTGAAGAACTTCATCCCGGTCGGCACCGCGATGAGGAACGACAGGAAGGCGAAGAAGGGCAGCAGCACCGCGCCGGTGACGAACATGTGGTGCGCCCACACCGCGACGGACAGGGCTCCGATGCCGATGGTGGCGAAGACCAGACCCTTGTAGCCGAACAGCGGCTTGCGGGAGAAGACCGGCAGGATCTCGCTGACGATGCCGAAGAACGGCAGGGCGAGGATGTAGACCTCGGGGTGGCCGAAGAACCAGAACAGGTGCTGCCAGAGCAGCGCGCCGCCGTTGGCGGCGTCGAACACGTGCGCGCCGAAGCGCCGGTCGGCCTCCAGGGCGAGCAGCGCCGCGGCGAGCACGGGGAAGGCAACCAGCACGAGGATCGAGGTCACCAGGAAGTTCCAGCAGAAGATCGGCAGCCGGAACATCGTCATGCCCGGGGCCCGCATCGTCAGGATCGTCGTGATCATGTTGACGGCGCCGAGGATGGTACCCAGACCGGACACCGTCAGTCCCACGATCCACAGGTCCGACCCGGCCCCCGGCGAGTACACCTCGTTATTCAGCGGCGAGTAGGCGAACCAGCCGAAGGACGCGGCGCCGTTCGGGGTCAGGAACCCGAGGATCACCGTCAGGCTGCCGAACAGGAAGAACCAGTAGGACAGCGCGTTCAGCCGCGGGAACGCCACGTCCGGCGCGCCGATCTGCAGCGGCACGAGGAAGTTCGCGAACGCGAACGCGATCGGGGTCGCGAACATGAGCAGCATCAGCGTGCCGTGCATCGTGAAAAACTGGTTGTACTGCTCGTTGGAGAAGTACTGCAGCCCCGGGCGGGCGAGTTCCGCCCGCATCATGATGGCCAGGACACCGGCGAAGAGGAAGAACCCGAACGACGTGACGAAGTACATGACGGCGATGTCCTTGTGGGACGTCGTCCGCAGATAGCCGAGCAGGTTCGTCCGCCGGGGGATGTGGGAGTCCGGGGAGTCGGCGTGGCCGACACCCGCTTCTTGTACGAGGGTCACTGTCCACTCCCGGTGGTTGCGGTGGTGGCGGCGGTCCCGGTCGTTGACACGGCCGGCGCCGCCGAGATCGCCACGTTCTCCCGGTCCGCGATGAACGTGTCGTACTCGGCCTGCGGCACGACCTTCACGTAGAAGTTCATCCGGTCGTGGTCCGTCCCGCACAGTTCGGCGCATCGACCGATGAAGGTGCCGGTCTTCGTGATGGTCAGTTCAAACTGGTTCACCCGGCCGGGGATGACGTCCCGTTTGAACAGGAACTCCGGCACCCAGAACGAGTGGATGACGTCCGGCGAGCTCTCCACGAAACGGATCGAGCGGTTCTGCGGCAGCACGAGCACCGCCGGTTCACCGGGGCGACCGGTGACCTCGATCGGGTTGGCACCCTGCCGGCCGGATCCGGTGTCGAGGTACTTGAACTGCCAGTTCCATCGGAAGGCGATCACGTCAACGGTGACGTCTGGCTTCGGCGAGAGCTTGGTGACCTCGCTCTCGTCCCGGGCCGTGTAGAAGAACAGCCCGGCCACGATCACCACCGGCACGACGGTGTAGAGAACCTCGACTGGCAGGTTGTAGCGCACCTGGCGGGGAAGCACGTCGCTGCGTTTCCGGAAGGCGATGATCGCGTAAAAGATCATTCCCCAGACGAGCACACCGACGGCGAGCGCGGCGATCGCCGAACCCTGCCAGATGTTGAGAAGGCGCGGCGTCTGGTTCGTCACGCCCCTGGGATAGCCGAATGTAGGCCTGTCGCAGGCGGTCGCCATGATCCCCACGACAGCGAGCACGGCACCGAGACGCAGGACACGCCGAAGCGGCCGGATGTGCCGCGTCCCGTGCACGCCGACCGCGGACACCGCAGCTGCGCGTGTGTCGGAGTCAGCCGGTGTCGTCGGCGTGTCCTCGACATCCGCGAGCGACGGCCGGGTCCGACCGAAGGATCTCCTCACCAGGTCCTGCCTCCCACGACGAGCGGGCCGCGGCCGCGGGGCGGACAGCGTTCGNCCCCGCGCGCGAGNCCCCCTGNAAACNCCATGNCNCCCCGCCGATCCAACCGGACGACATGCTGTCTTCGACACGCTGTAGATGGTGCGGCAGCAGCGTATCTCAGCAGCCGCGAACCTTCTCGCCTAAGGCCCCCGTCAGCGCCTGTGACGCACGCCCCTCCCGGCCGTTCACGGCGTACCGTTTCACAGGTGCCGGCCTATCTCGACCACGCGTCGACCACGCCGCTGCACCCTGCCGCGCGCGAGGCTCTGCTAATGGCTCTTCAGGATGGTTGGGCCGACCCGGCACGGTTGTATCGGGAGGGCCGCCGGGCGCGCATGCTGCTCGACGCGGCCCGCGAGACCGTCGCGGGCGTGCTCGGGGCCCGGCCGGACGAGATCAGTTTTCCCGCGAGCGGGTCGGCGGCGGCGCATCTGGCCCTGTTGGGCACGGCGGCGGCCCGGCGGCGTGCGGGTGACGTCGTCATGGTCAGCGCGGTCGAGCACTCCAGCGTCCTGCACGCCGCGCAGCGGCACGAACAGGCCGGTGGACGGGTCGTCAGGATTGGTGTGGATCATCTCGGCCGGGTCGACCCCGCCGACTTCACCCCCGTCGCCGGTACCGCCGTCGCCAGCCTCCAGCACGCCAACCACGAGGTCGGGACCATCCAGCCGGTCGCCGAGGTCGCCGAACGGATGCGCGCCGCCGGGGTGCCGCTGCACACCGACGCCGCCGTGACAGTCGGCCACATCCCCGTCGACCTGGCCGACCTCGGGGTGGATCTGCTCACCGCGAGTGCCCACAAGTTCGGCGGACCACCCGGGGTGGGCGTTCTCGCGGTGCGCACCGGGACCCGCTGGCGCAGTCCCGGTCCCGTTGACGAGCGGGAGGGCGGTCGGGTTGCGGGCTATCCGAACGTCCCCGCCGTCGTCGCCGCAGCCATGGCGCTGAGCGCCCGGGCGGGTGAACTCGCCGCGGAGGCGCCCCGGCTCGCCGGCTACGTGGCCGAACTGCGCCGCCGGCTGCCCGAACTCGTCAACGGCGTGGAACTACTCGGCGATCCGGACCGGGCGGCGACGGTTCCGCACATCAGCGCGTTCTCCTGCCTCTACGTCGAGGGCGAGGCGCTGCTGACCGAGCTCGACCGGACCGGAATCGCCGTGAGCTCCGGGTCGAGCTGCACATCCGACACCCTGATCCCGAGCCATGTCCTGGTCGCCATGGGCGCGTTGACGCACGGCAACCTGCGGATATCCTTTGGCCGCGAGTCGACCCAGGCCGATCTCGACGCCCTGCTGACGGCGCTGCCCGCAGCCGTACGCGCCGTGCGGGACCGGCTGGGCGCCGCCGGGCTTTGATGCCGACAATCCGATGACGGAACAGCCGCACACGGTCGACTCGCGGGGACGACGCTGCCCGTTGCCGATCATCGATCTGGCCCGCGCCTTCGGCGGGATTCCGGTGACCGGCACCATCACGCTCTGGGCCGACGACCCCGCCGCCGGCGCGGACGTCGTGGCCTGGTGCCGGCTGCGGGGTCAGGAGCTGGTGGACGTCTCCCCGCTTCCGGAAGGCGGGGAGGCGTTCGTCATCCGGCGGCTTGTATAACCCGCCGGCTCAGATTGCCGGCAGATGCTCGGCGATCTCGGCGGCGGCGTCGGAACCGTAGGCCTCGGTGAGACGCTTAAGCACCTCCGAGGGCTCCACCGTGTACTCCTGGGTACCGATCGTCTCCAGGACCAGGGTGGCGAGCAGGGAGCCGACCTGGGCGGAGCGTTCGAGCGAGAGGTCCCAGGACCGGCCGGCGAAGAACCCGGCCCGGAAGGCGTCCCCGACTCCGGTGGGATCCGGGGTGGCGCGGGCGGGAACGACCGGGACCCGGATGGGGTCGCTCTCCGGGGCCTCGATGACCGCACCGTCCTTGCCGTGCGTGGTCACCCGGACACCGACCCTGGCCAGGATCTCCTCGTCCGACCAGCCGGTCTTGCTGGCGAGCAGCGCCTTCTCGTACTCGTTACAGAACAGGTAGGCCGCACCGACGACGAGCTCGCGGATCTGCGGGCCCTCCATGATCGCGAGCTGCTGGGAGATGTCCGCCGCGAACGGATATCCCCGCTGCCGGCACTCCTCGCTGTGGCGCAGCATCGCCCCGGGGTCGTTGGGGCTGACGATCACCATGTCCAGGCCGCCGAACCGCTCGGCGATCGGCCTCAACTCGATGTCGGCGGCCTCACTCATCGCACCCGGGTAGAAGGACGCGATCTGGTTGAGGTCCTCGTCGGTGGTGCAGACGAACCGCGCGGTGTGCGCGATCTCACTGACCCGCACGGAGGCGGTGTCCACGCCGTGCCGGTCGAGCCAGGAGCGGTAGTCGGCGAAGTCCTCGCCGACCGCGCCGACGAGGATCGGGCGCAGGCCCAGCCGGCCCAGGCCGAAGGCGATGTTGGCCGCCACTCCGCCCCGCCGGATCACGAGCTCGTCGACGAGAAAGGACAGCGAGACCCGCTCAAGCTGGTCGGCGAGCAACTGCTCGGCGAACCTTCCAGGAAAGCGCATGAGGTGGTCAGAGGCGATGGAACCAGTCACGGCGATACGCACGATCAAGGAGCTTACCGGCCTGCCCCGAAGCCCGGAACCACCGGCTCGCGCTGGTTCACACGCGTCATCACGGAGGCGTCAGAATTACGAGGCGTCAGATCGCGGTGTCCCGTGATTCCGGCGGCCCGCCGGCAAGGGAAACGATGAATACCGGCACAAGCGGATACCGACGCAGCACATGCGGGAGAGCCCGGTCCGACGAACAAGGGCCGGACCAGGCTCTCCCGGACGTACCAGTCTGATCAACCGGTCACCGAACCGCACCCGGGACTCGCGTCGAGACGCGAGCAGGAGGGACGGCCCGGTGCTCAGCGCATCAGTGGAACGAGTCGCCGCAGGCGCAGGAACCCTGGGCATTCGGGTTATCGATAGTGAAACCCTGCTTCTCGATCGTGTCGACGAAGTCGATCGTCGCCCCGCCGAGGTACGGGGCACTCATCCGGTCCACCGCCACCTTGACACCGGAGAAATCGATGACGGTGTCGCCGTCGAGGGACCGCTCGTCAAAGAACAGCTGGTAGCGCATGCCCGAGCAGCCTCCGGGCTGCACCGCGATACGCAGCTTGAGGTCATCCCGACCCTCCTGCTCGAGCAGGGTCTTCACCTTGCCTGCGGCGGTGTCGGTGAGGACGACGCTCGAGGACTGCGTCGCGGGTGCCGTGGTGTCCTGAACGGTCATAGGGACTACTCCTGCCCTTGGTGGACGTGCCTGGCAAGCCAGGCCACTAGTTCCGGTTGACTTGTACGCAGGGCGCCGCCGACCATCCGGCGCACACCCCCCGGGCACGGCACTGCCACTGTGCCGACATCCATGCCCAACACCGTCGGCCGGGATCCGCTTCCTATGGTAGCGACGTCGGCGCGGGCCAACCACGTCGAGATCCCGACCATGCCTGGAGACGGTGGTCACTCCCGTTCACGTTAGTGACCTTCGTCTGGCCGCCAGCTGACCACGAAGAGCTCGGCATACGATGGCGCCGGGAGTTAGAGTCTCATCGACCATTCGTGGACGGGTCCGGCGGGATCGTTCGGTCGGCCGCCGCGGACGACGAGGCGGCCAGGCCGAGGGCCGGTCGACCGGAGGAGCGCCATGACCACCAACCCGACCCTGCGGCGCGGCCCCATCCCTGCTCGCGACCCGGCCCTCGGCCGGGTCGGTGTGACTCCATCACCGCTGGCCCTGCTGCTACTCGGCCGCCAGGCCGACCCGGCCAGCGAGCGTGGCGTGGACTGTCCGGGTGAACTCCCCCCGGCGGCCGATCCGGCCCTCACAGCCCGCGCCGCGGCGGCGAAGCGGGCGCTGGGTGATCGGGCGTTCATCCTCGGGCANCACTACCAGCGCGACGAGGTCATCGCCTTCGCCGACGTGACCGGCGACTCGTTCAAGCTGGCCCAGCAGGCCGCCGCGCGGCCGCAGGCCGAGGCGATCGTCTTCTGCGGCGTGCACTTCATGGCGGAAAGCGCCGACATCCTCACCGGCGCGCACCAGCAGGTGATCCTGCCGGACCTCGCCGCCGGCTGCTCGATGGCGGACATGGCCACCGCCGAGCAGGTCGAGCAGGCCTGGGACGATCTGCTCGATGCGGGAGTCGCCGCCGATACCGTTCCGGTGAGCTACATGAACTCCTCGGCCGCGATCAAGGCGTTCACCGGGCGCCACGACGGGACGATCTGCACCTCGTCGAACGCCAGGCGCGCGCTGGAGTGGGCCTTCGGCGAGCGCGGGGGTGCCCGGGTGCTTTTCCTGCCGGACCAGCACCTCGGCCGCAACACCGCCATCGGTGAACTGGGGACAAGCGAGCAGGACTGCGTCGTTTACGNCCCCCGCAAGCCCTCGGGAGGACTGACCCGCCGGCAACTGCGCGCGGCGAAGATGATCCTCTGGCGGGGTCACTGCTCGGTGCACGGCCGGTTCACCCGCGACAGCGTCGACGAGGTCCGCCGCCGGATCCCCGGGGTGACGGTGCTCGCCCACCCCGAGTGCCGGCGGGAGGTCGTCACCGCGGCCGACCTCGTCGGCTCGACCGAGTACATCATCTCGGTCGTCGCTGCCGCTCCCGCCGGATCGGCGTTCGCGATCGGTACCGAGCTGAACCTGGTGCAGCGGCTGGCGACGAGGCACCCTGACAAGACCATCGTCTTCCTGGACCGTACGGTGTGTTTCTGCTCCACCATGAACCGGATCGACATGCCCCACCTCGTGTGGGCGCTGGAGTCCCTCGTACGGGGTGAGACGGTGAACCGCATCACCGTCGACCCGGACGTGGCCACCTATGCCCGGAAGGCTCTCGACCAGATGTTGGCGCTGCCCTGATGGCTCTGCTGAAACGACGCAACTCCGCCGGCCCCGATGCCGGCCCCGGCCCCGGGGACCCGATCGCCGAGCAGGTGGAGAGGGTCGAACAGGAGAAGGTCGCCGATCCGCGGCGCACGGCGGCCAAGGGCCGGCCCACGCCCCGCCGGGCGGAGGCGCGGGCCGCCCGTACGAAGCCCGGTGGTGCGCTCGGCGTCTCGGCGAACAAGCAGGAGGCGCGGGCCGCGCGACGCAGGCAGAGCCAGGAGTACCGCGCGGCGATGATGTCCGGCGACGTCAGCCGGCTGCCAGCGCGTGAACGCGCGCCCGAGCGCGTACTGACCCGCGACTTCGTGGACACGCGGATCAACGTCGGATCGTTCTTCTTGCCGATCGCCGTCGTCTACTTCGTCGGCGGACTGGTCCCGAACGCATCGATCAGGCTGGCCGCGACCCTGCTGATGCTGCTCGGGATCGTCGCGGTCGTCATCGACTCGATCCTGCTCTCCTGGCAGGTGAGCCGGCGCGTCGCGGAGAAGTACCCGGACTCCCGGGTGCGGGTGCGGGCCTACGCCGCGCAGCGCGCGCTACTGCCGCGGCGCTGGCGACTCCCCCGCCCGCGGGTCTCCCGCTCCGACCCGCGCCCCTGATCGACGGTCAGGGCCGACGGCTAAGGTCGTCACGTGAAGCATCGACGTCTTGGGCGCAGCGGCCTGTCGGTCAGTGAGATCTCCTACGGCAACTGGATCACCCATGGTGACCAGATCGAGGCGGACGCGGCGACCGCCTGTGTGCGTGCCGCCCTCGACGAGGGCATCACCACATTCGACACCGCGGACGTCTACGCCGGTACCCGCGCCGAGAGCGTCCTGGGCGAAGCGCTGCAGGGCGTGCGCCGGGAGTCCTACGAGCTGTTCACCAAGGTCTACTGGCCCACCGGCCCGGGGGAGAACGACAAGGGCCTCGGTCGCAAGCACATCATCGAGTCCGCGCACGCCTCGCTGCGCCGTCTGCGCACCGACCATCTCGACCTCTACCAGGCACACCGGTACGACCCGACGGTGCCGATCGAAGAGACCCTGCGGGCCTTCGACGACCTCGTCCGCGCCGGCAAAGTGCTCTACGTCGGCGTGTCCGAGTGGAGCGCCGCGCAGATCAGCGACGCCGTCCGGCTGGCCAGCGAGCTGGGGCTGGACCGCATCATCTCCAACCAGCCGCAGTACTCGATGCTGTGGCGGACCATCGAGGCCGACATCGTGCCCGTCAGCCGGAAGGCCGGGATCTCCCAGATCGTCTGGTCGCCGATCGCCCAAGGCGTGCTCACCGGCAAGTACCCGCCCGGTCAGCCACCGCCGGCCGGCAGCCGGGCCACCGGTGAAACCGGTTCCACCTTCATCTCCCGGCTGCTGCGCGACGACGTGCTGACCGCGGTGCAGGAGCTGCGGCCGATCGCCGCGGACGCCGGGCTGTCGATGGCGCAGCTCGCCGTCGCCTGGGTGCTGCAGAACGACAACGTCGCCTCAGCGATCATCGGCGCGTCCCGGCCGGAGCAGGTACGGGAGAACGTCAAGGCTGCCGGCGTGACGCTCGACACGGCGCTGCTTGATCGGATCGACGACGTGCTCGCCGAGGTCGTCNCCCGGGCCTGACCCGGGCCTGCCTCCAGGCCTGGCCCCGGGCCCGCCGGCTACCCCGAACCGAATCAGATCAGATCTGATCTGATCAGATCAGATCAGATCAGATCAGATCAGATCAGCCAGGCTGGTCGCCAGCCGGGTCGGTTCGGCGGAAAGCGGAGGCCAGCGCCTGCCAGGTCCGGTCGAGATCGGATCCTGGCAGATAGCGGCCGTCCAGTTCGAGGATCATCGTGCCGTGCGCGGCGGCCCACAGGGCCTGCGCACGATAGGGTTCCCCGGCCGCCCGGTAGAATGGCTCCCCCGCCCAGTCCTCGACGTCGGCGCTCAGTAGCCGACGGTTCAGCGAACCGGCGGTGACCAGGCGGTAGAGGTTCGGATGGGCTTGGGCATAGCCCCGGTACGCGGCCAGCAGGGCCGGGACCACCTCCGCGGCACCGCCGCGGTCGACCACGTCGTGGAGCAGGTCCCCGATCTCCATGAGCATGGTCTCGATCAGCTTGGCCTCGAGCTGCGGCTTACCCGCGAGATGCTTGTACAGCGACGGCGCCCGGATACCGAGGAGATCACCGATCCGGCGCATCGNCAGCGCCCCCGCCCCCTCGGTCTCCAGCACCCCCCGCGCGACCGTGATGATCTCGGTGACCCGCGGCGAGACGGGGCCTAGGACCGGGCGGGGCGCGATCCTGGGCAATGGCGGCTCGCCGACCGGCCGCGCCTGCGCCACCGACCGTGCTCCCCGCACCGGCGCCGGCCCGGATTCCGCCCGCACCGGTGAGGTCGCCGCCCCCGTGTTCACGCCGGTGTGATCACGAAGACGGGGTGGCGGGGCGCGATCCGACGGATCTCCTCATCGGGCGAGTCCGGCCCGACCCCGTCGAAGAAGGCGCCGACCTCGGCCTTCCACCGCCGCAGGTAGGCCCGCAGCACGGCGACACTCGCCGCCGGATCCAGCTCGGTCGCGGAGTAACGCGTGCGCGACCGGCCACGCAGCAGGCATAGCTCGCCTTGGGCCGCGCGCAGATTACGCACCCACTGGCCGTGCCCTCGCGCCGAGACCAGGTACTGCTGCCCGTCGAAGATGAGCAGGTTCACCNGGGTCCGGCGCGGCTCGCCGCTGATCCGGCCGCGTACCTCGAGGATCCGACTGCCCAGGAGGCTGATCCCCGCCCGGGTCAACGCCGCGACGGCGCGGTTGGCCACGTTACGGGTGAACCATCCGGGGGCGAGGTAATGCGCTTCGGCCGGAGTGGACGGGTTGTTGTGCTCGGTCAAGATCTGCACCCTCTCTGTCGACCGGAACGGCCCGGCGCCGGCCTGAGCGATCTCGATGGTTCGGCCGGCCGGACCACACCGGACAGGCCAACGTCGTCAGCCAACGTCGTCAGCCAACGCTGCCAGCTAACATCGTTAGCCGACCTCTCGTCAAGAGGCGGTTCGGTCGGCGCGAATCGGGACCGGCACCGGTCGGGACCGGCACGGGCGGAGGCGGCTCAGGTCACCGGGCGCAGGCTCATCGGCCCGTAGACGCGACGGCCGGCATCGAGGAGCGTCACCTGCGCCACCCCCGCATCGAGCAGGTCACGCCAGGTCTCCCCGAGCCACGTCTCAGCGTCTCCCTGGCTGGTGAACGACTCAGAGGTNGAGTCCCCGCCGACCATCGTGATCNTGCCGTCATCGCCTTCGTAGCGCCAGGTCCAGGTCATGAGTGTGTCCTTCCCACCCGGGCGGCCCGCGCTGGAGCCGCCGGCCGTGATCGGCCAGTGCGCCGGCCGGTCGTCCCATCCAACCGCGTGCACCCCGCCGACGCGGGACTCCCGGCCCCACGCCAGGGCCGATGATCCATCGTGGCACTGGTCGACCGGCCCGCGGGCCCGGGTCTGGTCGGCCCGTGCTACTGGCGCGGTCGGCGATACCCGCGCCAGGATGTCGTGAACGTCGGTAACGTCAGTTCCGGTGGATGCCCGGACAGCATCGCGACCACCACGATCGCGAAGCCGGCGTCACCGGTCATCGCCGGTCGTGCGAGCCGGCGGCATGTCCGCACGGTGAGCACAGCCGCGTCGAAGGCAGGTCCGCACGACAGGCACGTCTGCGTGAGCAGTACGTCGGTACAAGGAGGAAGAACCCGCGTGGGAACGACCGTCTACAACGCAGCGGCCATCGTGGCCGAGTCCGTGGAACACGAGGACGCTCCCCTGACCTGGTGGGCCGCCGCGCTCGTCACCTTCGCGGCAATCTTCCTGCTGGCGGTGGTGCTCACCCTCATGACCCTGTGGGAGCGCAAGCGCCACCCGCACGTCTGAGGTTCCGCGGGCCACGGAGCCTGGCAGGCTTGAGAACCCGGAGAGGCGGGATCCGGGGGGATCCGGGGCGCAACGGGATCCGGGAGACGGAACACGATGAAGGTGACGCTGCTCGGCACCGGCTCGGCGGACGGCTGGCCCAACCCGTGGTGCGACTGCGCATCCTGTGCCTGGGCCAGGGAACACGAAGTACGCGGGCAGACGGCCGTTCTGATCGACGACGCCCTGCTGATCGACTGTGGTCCCGACGTGCCCCGGACCGCTGCCCGGCTCGGAGTACGCCTATCGGGGCTGCGTCATCTGCTGATCAGTCACGCCCATCCCGATCATCTGGGGCCCGAGAGCCTGATGTGGCGCTCGTGGTCGACAGCCGCGGGACGGCCCCTCGACGTGGTCGGTCCGCCGGCGGCGCTGGCGGCGTGCCGGGAGTTCCTGGCTCGCTGGGAGCGCTCCGATCCGGACCGGGACGGCTCGCCGCTGCGGCTGATCGCCGTGGTGCCCGGGGGCACGCCGACGACACCCGGACCCCTGCGCCTCGGCGCGGACGATCGGCAGGCCGCGGAGGACCGGGGATCCCCGGAGGATCAGGAGTCCCCGAGCGATCGGGGTTATCTCGTTCGACCGGTCGCCGCCCAGCACGGTGACGCGAGCATCGGGCCGGCCGTGCTCTACGACGTGACGGCGCCGGACGGTGGACGTCTGCTGTACGGCTGCGACACCGCGGCGCCGCTGCCGGCGGAGACGCTCGAGGCGGTCACCGGCCGCGCCTACGACGTCGTGCTGCTGGAGGAGAACAACGGCGACCGGCCGGGGTTCGGCGAGCACCTTGACCTCGACACCTTCGGTCAGCTCGTGGCCGAGCTGCGCCGCCGCGGCGCCGTGGTGCCGAGCACCCTGGTACTGGCCGTCCATCTGAGTCACCGCAACCCGCCCGGCGACGAACTGGCCCGCCGGCTCCACCTCGTCGGCGCGCTGGCACCGGCGGACGGGACCGTCTATGACATCGTCCCGGCCGCCCGGCGGCAGCCATCACAGCCGTCGCAGCCGTCGCAGCCACCACGGGCACCAGGGCGGTGGCAGAGTCCGGTGCTCCCGGCACCACACCGGGTCCTGATCACGGGGGGTGCTCGGTCGGGGAAGTCGGCCGAGGCCGAACGCCGGCTGCTCGCCGAACCGGAGGTGGTCTACGTCGCGACGTCGGCGCCGCCTGATCCGGCCGACGCCGAGTGGTCCGAGCGGATCGCCGCACACCGGCGGCGGCGCCCGGCCGCCTGGACGACCGTGGAGACGGTCGACCTGGTTCCCCTGNTGCGCTCTCCCGGACCACCGCTGCTCATCGACGGTCTGGGGCTGTGGGTCGGCGCCTGGCTGGACCGTCCGGACGAGTTGCGCATCCGCGCGGAGGAGCTCGTTGACGCCTGGCGGGCCACCGGCCGTCGGGTCGTCGCGGTCACGGACGAGGTCGGTTCCGGGGTCGTTCCCCCGGCCGAGGCCGGCCGCCGGTTCCGCGACGTGCTCGGCCGTCTCAACGCCGATCTCGCGGCCGAGGCCGACGAGGTGTGGCAGGTGGTCGCGGGCATCCCCCTCCGGCTGCGACCGTTCCCGCACGAGCGGTCATAGCGTCCTCACGGGACGAATCCTCCCGTGACGAAGTCGTAGCGGTAGAGCCCGGCCGAGCAGGCCACGATGAGACCGGCCGGTTCGGTCGCGGGAAGCCACCGGCAGGACCGGGCCGCGCCGTCGCTCACCCGCCAGACCCGCACGGTGCGGTCATTGCCGCCCGAGGCCAGCCACCTGCCGGCCGGGCCGGCCGGCAAGGACCAACCGTCCCGGCCGCGCCGATCGGCACAATCATGCGGTACGGGGACCACTGGGAGATACCTTCGCGGGGATGTGGTGCGTTGCCGACCGAGCGGATCAGGTAGTAAGGATCCCGTGGATCCCGATGCGTCAGGCAGCGCCGTTCCCGCCGTTCCCCCGTTGGACTCCGACGCGATGGCGGCGGCTCGCCAGCGGCAGACCGAACTGACCAAGCCACCCGGGGCGCTGGGCCGGCTCGAGGATCTGTCCATCTGGCTCGCCGGCGCACAGGCGACCTGCCCACCCCGTCCCTTCGCCCGGATCCGGGCGGTCGTGATCGCCGGCGACCACGGTGTCGCCCAGGCCGGGGTGTCCGCCTTCCCCAGCGACGTGACCTCCCAGATGGTCTCGAACTTCGCCGCGGGCGGCGCGGCGGTCAACGTGCTGGCCCGCCAGGTCGGGGCCGCCGTGCGCGTGGTGGACGTGTCCGTGGACACCGCGCGGCCCCTCACGCCGGGCGGGGTGGATGGATCGGCCGCACCGGAGCGCTATCGGGTGCGACGGTCGAGCGGACGGATCGACCGCACCGACGCGCTGTCGGTCGCGGAGGCGGACGCCGCGTTCGCCGTCGGCCGACTCATCGCGGACGAGGAGATCGACGCGGGCGCGGACCTGCTTGTTCCCGGCGAGATGGGGATCGGCAACACAACCCCCGCAGCCACCATCGTGGCGCTGCTGTGCGACCGGGAGCCGATCGAGGTAGTCGGCCGCGGGACGGGGATCGACGACCAACGTTGGATGCTCAAGACGGCCGCGATCCGGGACGCGATGCGGCGCGGCCGGCCGTTCACCGGCGACGCGCATTCGGTGCTGCGGATCGTCGGTGGAGCCGATCTGCTCGCCCTGGCCGGGCTGCTGGCGCAGTCCGCCGTGCGACGGACGCCGGTCATCCTCGACGGTGTGATCGTCTGCGCGGCGGCACTGGCCGCAGAGCGGATCGCCCCAGGAGCAAGCCAGTGGTGGGTGGCCGGCACCCGGTCCACCGAGCCCGCCCAGGGAATCGCACTGGACGCACTCGGTCTGACCCCCCTGGTCGACGCCGGCCTGCGTCTCGGGGAGGGCACCGGTGCGCTCCTCGCCGTTCCGTTCCTGCGGGCGGCCCAGGCCACGCTGGCCGAGATGGCGACGTTCGACCAGGCCGGTGTCAGCGGGAAAGCCGAGGTCGGCGGCGGCCAAGGGGACTCGGGCCCCGCGGCCGGTGCCCCGTGATGCTCGAGGCAAGAACAGCATTCACGCTGCTCACCGTCCTGCCGCTGCGGGGCCCGGAGCACACCGACCGGCGGCTCGCGGGCCGGGCGATGGCCCTGGCGCCCTTCGTCGGCCTGGCCCTGGGGCTGCTCGCCGGCAGTGCGGTGTTCGCCACCCGGATCGTCACGGCGGTTNCCNGTCAGCGCGCCCNGACCCTGCTGCCGGCCGTCGTCGGCGTCACGGNGCTCGCTCTGGTCACCCGGGGCCTGCATCTCGACGGGCTGGCCGATCTCGGGGACGGGCTCGGCGCCTGGCGAGCGCGGGGCAGGGATCGCGCCTTGGAGATCATGCGCGAGTCGACCATCGGGGCCTTCGGAGCGATCATCGTCCTGTTCGTGGTGCTGCTCCAGGTCGGGGCCCTGAGCACGACGATCTCGGCGCACCGCGGCACGCTGTCGATTCTGGTCGCCGCGATGACCAGCAGGCTCGCGGCCACCCTGGCCTGTACCGGCGCCGTCCCGCCGGCTCGGCCGGATGGCCTCGGTGCGCTAGTCGCGGGAACCGTGCGGACCCGGGACGCGGCGCTGTCCTTCCTGGCAGTCTGCGCCGTCGCGGCGCTGGCCGGACTGCTGGACTTCGACGGCGGCGGCCCCGGCCGGGCGCTGCGAGCGGTCCTCGCGGTCTGGGTCGGGACAGGCGTCTCGTTTCTGCTCCGGCGGTATCTGCTCACGCGCTTCGGCGGGATCACCGGAGACATCCTCGGCGGACTCATCGAGATCACCGCGGCGGCGACCCTGCTCGTCATGGCCATGACGATCCCGACGCCCGTCCTGCACACCCTCGGCCTGCACTGACAGCGCGGCGGACGCCGCCCGCTGGCGTCCGCCCGGCGGGCCCGCCGGACAGGCCCGTCCGGCGGCTGGGCTACTTGGGCGAGGACCTGACGAACGGCGGCCGGACAACCGTCATGGGACTCGGACGGCCCCGGACGTCGACGTTCACCGTGTCGCCCCCCTGCACGGACCGGTCCAGCAGGGCGAGCCCGATCCCCTGGCGCAGCGTCGGAGAGAACGTGCCGCTGGTGACCTCACCGACCGTGGCACCAGCCGCGGAGGCCACGGTCATGTGCGGACGGGGAATCACCCGGCCGGTGGACCGCAGCCCCCACAGCAGGCGGGAGGCGCCGGCGGACCGCTCCGCGAGCAGGGCGTCGCGTCCCCAGAAGCGATCCTTGTCCCAGCCGACGGCCCACCCGGAGCGAGCCTGGACCGGCGTGATCGACAAAGAGAGGTCCTGGCCATGCAGCGGATACCCCATCTCGGTCCGCAGCGTGTCGCGGGCACCGAGGCCGACCGGCACGACGCCGAGCGGCCCACCCGCCGCGAACAGCGCATCCCACAGCGCAGGGGTGTCGTCCCAACGGGGCAACAGCTCGTAGCCTCGCTCTCCGGTGTAGCCCGACCGGCACACGATCACCGGGTGGCCCTTCCACTCCGCGTCGACGAAACTCATATACGTCCCGCCGGTGGGCAGGCCGAGGGCGCCGAGCAGGTCGGCGCAGGCCGGTCCCTGGACCGCTACCACGCCGTACCCGGTGTGCAGGTCGGTGACGGACACGCCCGCCGGCGCCGCCGCGGCGAGGCGAGCGACGACCTGTGCGGTGTTCGCGGCGTTCGGGACGAGGAAGACCTCCTCGTCGGAGTACAGGTAGGCGATCAGATCGTCGACGNCCCCGCCGGTCTCCTCGCAGCACAAGGTGTACTGCGCCTGGCCGGGGCCGATCCGGCGCAGGTCGTTGGTCAGGCAGGCGTTGACGAAGGCGGCGGCGCCGGGGCCGGCGATCCTGGCCTTGCCGAGATGGCTGACGTCGAAGATCCCGACCGCGCCGCGGACCGCCTGGTGCTCGGCGAGCACCCCGCGGCCGGTGTACTCGATCGGCATCTCCCAGCCACCGAACCCGGCCATCTTCGCGCCCAGTTCGACGTGCCGGTCGTACAGCGGGGATCGACGCAGCTCTGGGGATCGACGCAGCTCTGCCATGGCCAGCAGCCTAGTGTCCGGCCGGCAGCGGTCGAAACGNCCGCGGGCCTGGCCTCCGGCCACCCGCCGGTGGGGTCCGGCTCCCCGTCGGGAAGACCTCCCGTTCAATACGCTCACCGCATGACCACCATCGTGCCCAGTACCGCCGCTCTCGCCGATCTCGATGTGGACGCGGTGGTGATCGCCACCGCCACCGGCGACGAGGGGCTCCTCGTAGCCGGTGGCGCGGCGGACCTGGACGCCGCGCTCGGCGGCAGGCTGACGCAGGTGCTTGCCTCGCTGGGCGCGACCGGCAAGGCCGGCGAGACGGTCCGCTTCGCCACCCTCGGTACCGTGCCCTGCGCGACGGTTCTCGCGGTCGGGCTGGGCCCCCTCGCCACGTCGTCCACGCCGATGTCCTCCACGCCGATCGGCACCGAGGCACTACGCCGGGCGGCCGGGGTCGCGGTGCGCTCCCTCGCCGGGACCGCGCGGGTGGCCGTCGCTCTGGCGGCCGCGCCGGGCGCGGTCACGTCGGAGTCGGTGCGGGCCGTGGCCGAAGGCGCGTTGCTCGGCACCTACTCCTACGACGGGCTGCGCACCACGTCGGCGAACGGCCGCCCCCGCCCCGTCGAGGAGCTGACGGTGCTCGTCGACGAGCAGAGCCTCCCGACAGCGGAAGAGGAACTGCGCCGGGCCACCGTCGTCACGGATGCGGTCACCCTGGTCCGCGATCTGGTGAACACGCCGCCGAGCCATCTGTCCCCCGCCCTGCTCGCCGACATCGCCGTCGAGCGGGCCACCGCCGCCGGCGTGACGGTCGAGGTCCTCGACGAGGTGACGCTCGCCGAGGGCGGCTTCGGAGGCCTGCTCGGTGTCGGCCAGGGATCCGCGAATCCACCGCGGCTGGTGCGGCTGGAATGGCGCGGCGGTGGATCCGAGCGGCCGGCGCTGGCGCTGGTCGGCAAGGGCATCACCTTCGATTCCGGGGGGTTGTCCCTGAAGCCGTCGACCTCCATGGAATGGATGAAGACCGACATGGCGGG
>NZ_JPGU01000015.1:6734-33954 GCF_000732115.1 Frankia sp. CeD | reverse complement strand
GNNNNGCTCGGCACCGTCATCGCCGCGGCCCGGCTCAAGCTCCCGATCACTCTCACCGGCTGGATGCCCTGCGCGGAGAACATGCCCTCGGGCGACGCGATCCGCCCCTCCGACGTTCTCACCCTGCGCGGCGGCACCCGGGTGGAGGTGCTCAACACCGACGCCGAGGGCCGGCTGGTGCTCGCCGACGCCCTCGTCCGCGCCAACGAGGAGTCACCGGACCTGATCGTGGACGTGGCCACCCTGACCGGCGCACAGATCGTCGCCCTCGGCCACCGGACGAGCGGACTGATGGGTCGTGCGGCCGCGGTGGACGCGGTCGCGTCGGCGGCGGCCGCCGCCGACGAGAGCGTCTGGCCGATGCCCCTTCCGCCCGATCTGCGCAAGGGACTGGACTCGACGGTGGCCGACATCGCCAACGTGCCACCGGGAGGCAACCGAGACGGCGGCATGCTGGTCGCCGCGCACTTCCTCGCCTCGTTCGTCCCCGAGAAGGTGTCCTGGGCGCACATCGACATCGCCGGTCCCTCCTGGAACGGTGGAGAGCCCTACGGCCACACCCCCAAGGGAGGCACCGGCATGATCGTACGCACGCTCGTCCAGCTGGCGCAGGACCGCGCGACGACGACGGCCTCCCCCGGTTCGGCCACCGGTTCCCCGGCTGAGTCCCCGGCCGAGGGCTGACCTGCGGGGGAAGGTAGGTACACAATGGTTGCTGGCGCCTCGCGCAATGCAGCACAGTCACGCCCATCCGAGCGGCAGTGGGCTCACGACGTGAAAGACTGGCATCCGGTTGCCGTGGCTAGGCGAGCCGTGGCCTGACGCTCCTGCTTCGGCTGCCGCGCTCAGCGGTGGGAACGCCGTCGGGGGCGGCGGCCAACCGCGTCACCGGCTTTGTCACTCGACGTAGCAGACGCTACTAGTAACGCTCTCGGCACCACCGGCAAGACCACAGGATTCAACGAGAAGGGACCCCTGGCGTGGCGAATTCAGCGGCCGGTCCCGTCGACCTGGTCATCCTCGGTGGCGGCAGCGGCGGATACGCCGCCGCGCTGCGCGCCGCGGAACTCGACCTGAGCGTCGTTCTGATCGAGAAGGACAAGCTCGGCGGCACCTGCCTGCACCGAGGTTGCATCCCGACCAAGGCGCTGCTGCATTCGGCGGAGATCGTTGACAACATCAACGAAAGCGAGGCCTTCGGGGTTCGCTCGACCCTCGACGGCATCGACATGGCCGCGGTCAACTCCTACAAGGACTCGGTCATCGCCGGGCTCTTCAAGGGGTTGACCGGCCTGATCAAGTCCCGGGGGATCGAGGTCGTCGAGGGATTCGGCCGGCTGGTCTCCCCGACCGCCGTGGCCGTCGGCGACCGGGTCATCGAGGGTCGGCACGTCCTGCTCGCGACCGGTTCCTATTCCAAGACCCTGCCCGGCCTGGACATCGACCACGACAAGGTCATCACCAGCGATGACGCCCTGACCCTCGACCATGTGCCGGCCTCCGCGGTGGTACTGGGCGCCGGGGCCATCGGATGCGAGTTCGCCTCCGTCTGGCGGTCCTACGGGGCCGAGGTGACCATCGTCGAGGCGCTGCCGCACCTCGTCCCGCTCGAGGACGAGTCCAGCTCCAAGCTGCTGGAGCGTGCCTTCCGCAAGCGCGGCATCAAGCAGCATCTCGGCGCGCGGTTCTCCGGGGTGAAGTCCACCGACCAGGGCGTGACGGTGTCCCTCGAGAACGGGACCACCATCGAGGCCGAACTGCTGCTCGTCGCGGTCGGTCGTGGACCGGTCTCGGAAGGTCTCGGCTACGAGGAGGTCGGCATCGCGACCGACCGCGGCTATGTGCTGGTCGACCGTCAGCTACGCACGAACATTCCGACCGTGTCCGCGCTGGGCGACCTGCGGCCCGGGCTCCAGCTCGCCCACGTCGGCTTCGCCGAGGGCATCTTCGTCGCCGAGCAGCTTGCCGGGCTGGGCCCGGTGCCGGTCGACTACGACAACGTTCCGCGGGTCACCTACTCCCACCCGGAGGTGGCCTCGGTCGGCCTGACCGCCGCGGTCGCCAGGGAGCGGTACGGCGAGATCAAGACGGTCACCTACAACCTGGCGGGCAACGGCAAGTCCCAGATCCTCAGGACCTCCGGTGCGGTCACTGTGATCGCGGTCCCCGATGGTCCGGTGGTGGGCGTGCACATGGTCGGCGACCGGGTCGGCGAGCTCATCGCCGAGGCTCAGCTCATCACCAACTGGGAGGCGTTCCCCGCCGAGGTCGCCCAGCTCATCCACCCGCATCCCACGCTGTCCGAGGCTCTCGGCGAGGCGCATCTGGCGCTGGCCGGCAAGCCCCTTCACGTCCACGGTTAGCGGGCACCGCCCTGGATCGTGCCTGCCCGTGCCACCCCCGCGGCCCGATCCGCCCAGGATTCAGGCCACGCCAAGCATGAGCGCCTCCGGCCGGCCGCCCGCGCGGTGCAGATGCCGGACGCGACAAAGGAGTCGTTCCAGCATGTCTGTATCTGTCACAATGCCCCGGCTCGGGGAGAGTGTCTCCGAGGGAACCGTCACGCGGTGGCTGAAGCAGGAGGGTGAACGCGTCGAGGCCGACGAGCCACTGCTCGAAGTCAGCACCGACAAGGTCGACACCGAGATCCCCGCCCCCGCCTCCGGTGTCGTCAGCTCGATCAAGGTCGCCGAGGATGAGACCGTCGAGGTCGGCGTCGAGCTCGCGGTGATCGACGACGGGTCCGCGGGTGGCGGCACCGCACCGGCGCAGGCCACGCAGGCGCCCGCCGCGCCGGNGCCGGAACCCGAACCGGCGCCGGAACCCGTGAAGCCGGCTGCCGCGGCACCGCCGCCTCCGCCCACTCCGACGCCCGCACCCGCGCCGACGCCCGCACCCGCGCCGACGCCCGCACCCGCGCCGACGCCCGCACCCGCGCCGACGCCCGCGCCGGCACCGGCGTTCGCTCGTCAGCCGGAGCTCACCCCGGTCCCGGCCCAGACCCCGGCCGCCGCCAACGGGAACGGCGGCGGCATCGGTCGCTACGTCACCCCGCTGGTGCGCAAGATGGCCGCCGAGCTCGGCGTGGACCTGGGAACCGTGGCGGGAACCGGGCCGGGTGGACGCGTCACCAAGCAGGACATCCAGGACGCCGCGCGGCCGCGGGACGCGGCTCCCGCGGCGCAGGAGACTCCCGCGACCCCCCCCACAGCCCCGACAGCCCCGGCCGTGGCGCCGACCGTGGCGCCGACCGTGGCGCCGACCGGCGCTGCCCCCGTCCGCGGCCAGACCGAGAAGCTCTCCCGCCTGCGGGCGTTGGTCGCTCGCCGCATGGTCGAGTCGCTGCAGATCAGCGCGCAGCTCACCACCGTGGTGGAGGCCGACGTCACCCGGATCGCGCGGCTGCGGGACCGGGCGAAGAGCGGCTTCCAGGCTCGGGAGGGCATCAAGCTGTCATTCCTGCCGTTCTTCGCCTTGGCGACCTGTGCGGCGCTGCGTGAGTTCCCGCAGCTCAACTCCAGCATCGACGTCGAGGCGGGCACGGTCACCTACCACGGAGAGGAGAACCTCGGCATCGCCGTGGACTCCGAGCGTGGTCTGGTCGTGCCCGTCATCCACAACGCCGGCGATCTCAACCTCATCGGGCTGGCCCGCAAGATCNACGACCTGGCGAGCCGCACCCGGGCCAACCGAATCTCGCCCGACGAGCTCGGCGGCGGCACCTTCACCCTGACGAACACCGGCAGTCGAGGCGCCCTGTTCGACACGCCGATCATCAACCAGCCGCAGGTGGGCATCCTCGGCACCGGCATCGTGACGAAGAAGCCGGCCGTCGTCGACGATCCGGAGCTGGGCGAGATCATCGCGGTTCGTTCGACGGTGTACCTGTCCCTCACCTACGACCACCGCATCGTCGACGGTGCCGACGCGGCTCGCTTCCTGGCCTTCACCAAGCACCGGCTGGAAAACGGAGCCTTCGAAGCCGAACTCGGCCTGTAGCCCGGTCACGGCCGGCTGACCGTCCGGTCAGCCGGCCGTGACCGGGACGTTCTCCGAGACCCGCCAACCGGAGCCGGTACGGATCAGGGTGAGGTCACGCCGTTCCGGCGACTTCGCCGCCTGATGCGCCAGCACCTTCCCCCCGGCGTCGAGGAAGTCGTAGGCGTTCAGGCGTTGGGTGACCCGCAGCACGGTGCGGTCCGGTTCCTCGACCCGGACCTTGAGATCGAGGATGTCGCTGCGCAGTGCCGAGGCATGCGCCCCCCTCGCGACCACCTGCCTCATCAGCGCGATATCCGAAGCGTGCAACTCACTACCCGCGGCATCAGACTCCGTCAGGAGGCTCTCGTCAGCCCGCTCGAACGCACGGCTGCGCGCGGTGTTCAACTCGGCGAGTACCGAACGCCAGACCTGCTCGGGCGACTGATTGGCGACCGGCGACGCCGTCGGTCCCCGCCCGGCCGCGGAGGCTGCACCGGTTGGTGGCACGGACGTCCCGGCCGCGCCGGGTGCATCGTCCTTCTCCGGGCTGGCCAGCAGCAACGCGACGGCCGCCACGACCACCAGCAGGCCCAGCCCGGCGGTCACCGGGAACAGCAAGCGCTGGCGGCGGGCTCCCACCCGACGCGGTCGGCGCGCGGAGGTCGGCCGGGTGCTCCGGCCCGGGGAGCCGAGGCCCCCCGGGGGCCTCGCGGGACCCGGGGAGCCCGAGGCGGTCGTGTGCCCGCGCGGACCTCGCTGCGTCCCCTGGCCGCTTCCGGTGGATCCGCCGGAACGCGGTGACCGCGGCCCCGGAGCAGCCGCACCCGGGGTGGCCGACCCCTTGCCCCCGGAGCCCCGACCGCCACCGCGGGCGGCCTTCCGAGGGTTGGTCGTCGCACGGGTCGATCGTCGGGGCGGTGGCGGCAACGAGTCGAGCAGCTCCGCGGCGTTGACGGCCGTCGCTCCGGTGATGGCCCGGTCGGGCGGGGCCGGATCGTCGGGCGGGTCCACCCAGGGGATCGCCGGCAGGGTGTCGGTCGGCGAGGGACCGCGCCGCGCCGCGCCACCCGGCTCGCCGCCGCCCACCTCGCCGCCGCCCACCTCGCCGCCGCCCACCTCGCCGCCGCCCGCCAGGCGGACCGGGAGCGGAGTCGCGCTGCGGGCCAGCGACGCGGCGAGTTCCAGGGCGCTCGGTCGCCGACGCGGGTCGTCGATCATGGCGGTCGCCACCGCCACCGCCACCGCGGCCGCGTCTGGCCCGGTGGCCTCACGCATCGCCCCGAGCAGCAGAGTGGCCAGGTCATGGACGTCCGCGGACGCGGCCTCGGGTGGAATCGGATCCGGTCTGGCGGCGTCGGCCAGCGCCGCGACCCCGAGCCCGATCAGAACCGGACGACCGTTCGGCTCCAACAGGATGTCCGCACGCTCGAGCCGGCCATGCACGACGCCGACGGCGTGCGCGGCGGCCAGGGCCTGCGCGATCGGCAGACCGATCGTGACGACCTCACCGGGGTCCAGGTCCCCGCGGGCGGCGAGCAGCCGCGCGAGGCTGACACCGCCGACGACCGGCTCGGTGATCAACGCCAGGCCCTCCGCGGTCGGCAACACCGCCACGACCGGCACCAGATGGGGATGCTCCAGGTCCACGAGGGCCCGGGCCGCGATGACCGCCGCGGAACGCAGCACCGGGTCCGGCGCCAACCGCACCCGCCGCACCACGCACTCGATTCCGGACTGGTCGAACTGACCCGACCAGAGCTCTCCAGAGCCGGCGTCCCGCAGGCGGGAACGCATGCTCACCCCCGGGACCTCGGGTACGCCGCCGACGCGCCGGGCCGGCCTGTCCGCGGAATCGTCGGTGAAGGTCACAAGAAGCGACGCTAGGCTCAAACCGGTCCGGTCTGCCTACCTCTTCGTCCGGTTGTGGATAACTTTTTACGATCCACCGCGGGGTATGCGATCGACGACCGTCACATGCGACAGCCTTCAGAGAGCGACGAACCCGTGCAGATCCTCGCCACCAGCGGTGGCTTCCTTCCGGACGGCCGCTACGGAGCCAAGGTCGGTCCCATCCTCCATCACGCCATCAGTCTGTCCGCGGCGGGCGCACGGCCCCGGGTCTGCCTGCTGCAGACCGCCCTGGGCGACGACCAGGCCGCCTACGCCCGCGGGTACGCGGCGTTCAACCGCGACCGGCCCGACGTGCTGCTCTCCCATCTCACGCTGTTCCCGATGCCGAACATCGCCGACATCCGCGCCCATCTGCTGGCGCAGGACGTCGTCTGGGTCGGCGGGGGCAGCGTCGCCAACCTGCTCGCGGTCTGGGCCGTGCACGGGCTCGGTGAGATCTTCCGAGAGGCGTGGGAGGCGGGGGTCGTGCTCGGTGGAGTCTCCGCCGGTTCACTGTGCTGGCATGTGGGCGGCACCACCGACTCCTTCGGCCCGGCTCTCCGCCCGGTGACGAACGGCCTCGGCCTGCTGCCCTTCAGCAACACCCCGCACTACGACTCGGAGGCCAGCCGGCGGCCGCTGTTCCAGCGGCTGGTCGCCGAGGGCACGCTGCCGGCCGGATGGGCGACCGACGACGGAGTGGGTCTGCACTTCCACGGCACCGATCTCGTCGAGGCGGTGGCCGACCGGCCCGGGGTGCACGCCTGGCGGGTCGAACGCGGTCCGGACGGCACCGCCGTGGAGACCGCGGTGGTGCCCCGCCTGCTACCCGCGGTGCCCCGCGGCTGAGCCGGCAGGCTTATGATTGTGGATGTTCTCGGCTTTCCGCGGCCTCCCACCGCGAAGCATGGGACAGACAGCGCTTCCTCGCCAAAATCCGCTTGGCCGCGGAGCCTCCCCTCCTTCGAACCGGTCGCCGAGCAAGCTGAGCAGATGGAGCTGGTGGTATGACCGCCGTCGCCCCCGAGGGTCGCCCGCTGCTGCGCATCGAGGCCCGTAATGCGCAGACGCCGATCGAACGCAAGCCATCGTGGATCAGGACTCGGCTGCGCACCGGTCCGCAGTACCAGGACGTCAAGGGGCTGGTCCAATCGGCCGGGCTGCACACGGTGTGCGAGGAAGCCGGCTGTCCCAACATCTACGAATGCTGGGAGGACCGCGAGGCGACCTTCCTGATCGGCGGGGAGGTCTGCACCCGCCGCTGCGACTTCTGCCAGATCGACTCCGGGCGGCCTGCCCCGCTCGACCATGACGAGCCGCGCCGGGTGGCGGAGTCCGTCGCCACCATGGGCCTGCGGTACGCGACGGTCACCGGAGTCGCTCGGGACGACCTCGCGGACGGCGGCTCGTGGCTGTACGCGGAGACGGTCCGCCAGATCCACGCACGCTCGGCCGATACCGGCGTGGAGGTCCTGATCCCGGACTTCGGCGGCCGGCCCGACCAGTTGGGCGAGGTGTTCGAGGCGGCGCCCGAGGTACTCGCCCACAACCTCGAAACCGTACCCCGGATCTTCAGGCGGATCCGGCCGGCGTTCCGGTACGAGCGCTCACTCGACGTGCTGCGCCAGGCCCGCCAGGCCGGGCTGGTCACGAAGTCGAACCTCATCCTGGGTCTGGGTGAGACGGCGGAGGAGATCCACACGGCCCTGCGGGATCTGCGGTCGGCGGGGTGTGAGCTGCTCACCGTGACCCAGTACCTGCGCCCGACGCCGCGGCACCATCCGGTCGAGCGGTGGGTGCGGCCGGAGGAGTTCCTCGACTGGGGACGTGTCGGCGCGGAGCTCGGGTTCTCCGGGGTGATGTCCGGTCCGCTCGTCCGGTCTTCCTACCGGGCCAGCCGCCTCTACCAGCAAGCGATGACGGCACGTGACCAGGACCGCAGCGAAATGTCCGTTCCCCCGGAAAGTGTGTCGGAGAACTCTCACGGGCAACGGCCGAGTCCGTGGTGACCATTCCTCGAAGCGGCTAGAATTAGCTTAGCGTTACCCCCTCGTTACATGGGGGTCATCCTCTTCGCCCATCATCGAGGTGTGTGCCCACGACCGTGCCGGGAGGTCGTTCCCATCGTGCTCCGTTCACTGCTCAGCGTTCTCGAAGAAGTGACCCTGCTGCTGCTGCCGCACGGAGGTCAGAAGACCGCGCGTCGTAACGCCTGGCGGGCGGCCACCGATCTGCACGTGACGACCGGCTATCGATGGATGGATACCACCGTGCCGCTTTCGGTCACGTCGGTCACGCCCGCGCCACCCCGAGTCACCACCCCGGGCCGCCGCCCCGCGTCCGCGCGCGGTCGCCGCCCAGCCCTGATCCGCGTCACGCCCTGATCACGCCCGACAGTCAGATCCGCCGGACTTCCCGCCGGCCAACGGCGATCAGCGGGCGCGGGACGAGCATGCCGCTGGCCAGGAGGCCGTAGGCTCGCGGTCATGGCACTGAAGAAGAAGCCGACGGACGCCCCGGGGCCGGCGGCCCCTGGGGCGGCGGGGAAGGACCAGTCGGCGGGCGCAGCCGACAAGAACGGCGCGGCTGGCAGACGCGGCACCAATCCTGGCGCCGCGGGGAAGACCCCCGGTGCGGCCGGCAAGGGTGGCGCGGCCGGTCGGAACGGCCGCAGCGGCGAGGCGGGACCGGGAAAGGGATTCACCACTCGGGTCGCCCAACTCCGGATGATCTACAAGGTCACCCGGCAACGCGATCCCCGGGCGCTCTGGATCACCCTGGCGGGCTTCCTCGCTCCGGTCGCCGTCGGCATTGTGCCCGCAATCTTCGTCGGTCCGCTGTACCTGTGGATTCCGATCGCCCTTCTGCTCGGGGTGGTCGTCTCCCTGAACCTGTTCAGCCGGCGGGTGCAGCGGACCGCCTACGCCGAGATGGAAGGCAAACCGGGCGCCGCCGCCGGAGTGATCGAACGGATGCGGGGAGAGTGGCGCCTCACCCCCGCCGTCGGCGTCAACCGGCATCAGGATGTGGTGCACCGTGTCGTCTGCCGGGCCGGGGTCGTGATCATCGCGGAGGGTCACGGGCGTGGCCCGCGGGAACTGCTCGCCGCCGAGAAGCGCCGGATCCGCAAGGCGGTCGGCGACACGCCGGTGACCGACATCATCATCGGTACCAGTGAGGGGGAGACTCCCCTACCCAAGCTGCAGAGCACCCTGATGCGGCTGCGGCGCACCCTGCGCCGCAGCGAGGTCGATGCCCTTGACCGTCGCCTGCGGGCGATGGGCGGCGCGGCGCTGCCGATCCCGAAGGGACCGATCCCCCGCAACATCCCGCGCGGCGGCCGCATCCGATAGCGCCGCCGCCAGGCGTGGTCCGCTGTGCGGCCCACGGTGGCCCACCCCGAAGCCCCGAAGTGGAGGGGATCCGCGCTACTTCTCGGGGCCGGGCTTCTCGGGGTCGCGCACCACCACGGTCCCGGCGGCGCGATCGTGAAGGCCGCGTAGGTCACGGTCCCAGATGAACACCGGGATGAACAGGCCCAGCAGAACGGTACGCACGACGATCCACGGCCAGGACTGCCGACCGCAGTCACGCAGCCGGATCACGCGGATGCCGGCCAGCCGCATGCCGATCGTCTGACCGGCCGTACCGACGAGGATCAGCTCCTCGAGCAGGAAGAGCGCGTAGATCGCGAGGCCACGCGCGTCTGCGGCGTAGCTCAGTCCGACGATGTACAGCACGCCGACGATCAGGTTCGCGACGACCGCGTCCACGAGGTAGGCCAGCAGACGCGGGCCGAACCCGACCACGGATCCTCGGCCGTCCCGCGGAAACCCGAGGCGTACCCCGGGCGGGGTGTCCCGTGGCAGACCTGGCCCGTCAAGCCAGCCTCCAAGTGCTCGTCCCACGACGCAAGCTTATGTGGCACCGCAACATGCNCCCAACTCATCACGTTGAGTGATGAAGTGGGTTTCGGTAACGCTACGGAANCCATCCCGTGATGTCGTACACCGATGACCTGGTGACCGGAGACACGCCAACATGGCGTAACCTGTGGGCCTAAGAAGCGTGACGCGATGCTGGAGGACGAATGTTCACAAAAACAGAAGACGTGCTTCGCTATATCCGGGACGAAGACGTTCAGTTCATCGATGTCAGGTTCTGCGATCTTCCCGGGATCATGCAGCACTTCACCATCCCGACCCAGGTCTTCGCGGAGTCGGTGTTCACCGAAGGCCTGATGTTCGACGGCTCGTCGATCCGCGGCTTCCAGGCCATCCACGAGTCCGACATGCTGCTGCTACCGGACCCGCACACCGCTTTCGTGGACCCCTTCCGCGAGCACAAGACCCTCGCCATGACGTTCTTCATCCATGACCCGATCACCAAGGAACAGTACTCCCGGGACCCGCGCAACATCGCCAAGAAGGCGGAGGCCTATCTCCGGGGCACCGGCGTCGCGGACACCGCGTATTTCGGTCCGGAGGCGGAGTTCTACATCTTCGACGATGTCCGTTATGACTACAACCCCTACGGGTCGATGCACCAGGTCGACTCGGTCGAGGCCGCCTGGAACACCGCCCGGAAGGAAGAGGGCGGAAACCTCGGGTACAAGCCGAGGTTCAAGGGCGGCTACTTCCCGGTGCCGCCCACGGACCACTTCACCGACCTGCGTTCCGAGATGACCCGGGTGCTCTACGAGACGGGTATCACCGTCGAGATGCAGCACCACGAGGTCGGCACCGCGGGCCAGGCGGAGATCGACATCAGGTACGACACGCTCCTGAAGACCGCCGACAACCTGATGCTCTACAAGTACGTCATCCGCAACGTCGCCCGCGGCCGCGGCAAGACCGTCACCTTCATGCCGAAGCCGCTGTTCGAGGACAACGGATCCGGTATGCACGTCCACTCCAGCCTGTGGAAGGACGGGGAGCCACTCTTCTACAGCCCGAACGGGTACGGCGGTCTCTCGGACACCGCCCGCTACTACATCGGGGGGCTGCTGCACCACGCCCCGGCGCTGCTGGCCTTCACCAACCCCACCACGAACTCCTACCGTCGGCTCGTGCCCGGCTACGAGGCACCCGTCAACCTGGTCTACTCGGCCCGCAACCGGTCAGCGTGCTGCCGCATCCCGCTCAGCGGTGACTCGCCGAAGGCCAAGCGGGTCGAGTTCCGCGTGCCGGATCCGAGCTGCAACCCGTATCTCGCCTTCGCCGCGATTCTGATGGCGGGACTCGACGGCGTGCGGAACAAGATTGATCCGCCGGACCCGATCGACAAGGATCTCTACGACCTCCCGCCGGACGAGTTGGCCGCGGTTCCCCAGGTCCCGGGTTCGCTGGAGAAGGTGCTCGATGCGCTGGAGGCGGACAACGAGTTCCTGCGGGAGGGCGACGTCTTCACCGCGGATCTGATCGAGACCTGGCTGGACTACAAGCGGGTCAACGAGGTCGACGCCATCCGCCTGCGGCCGCATCCATACGAGTTCACCCTCTACTACGACATCTGACGCCCAGCCGTAAGGTTCCGGCCATTGACCCATCGCCGGGCCTCGGGCGATCCGGCGGGCACCGAGGCGGTGACCGCGACCGGGTCCCGGACAGGTGCGGCACCGGTGAACCGCGGGGGTCGGTCACGCTCTTGAGGCGGGGAGCCCTGATTGACCCCTGCGGTTCGTCTGGGCCTTCGCCGCGGCGCCAGAAGGCCTCTTCGAGCCGGGGACGCGTGCGGAAACCAGGTCCCGCCGCCACCTCCGGGCGGAGACCGGCNGAAGGTCCGCCGCTGTCCACCAAGCGCCGGCGAGCGCCGGAAAGATCGCGAACAGGAGATGCCCGGACCCTTTCCCGGGATACCAGGCGAAACCCCGAACCCACATTGAAAATTAGTATACCAATTCCCCGAGGCCCTACTTCGACGACGTCGGAGGCGGGCCTCACGTATATGCGGAACGGCGCGGTCCAGAATACCGGCCATCTCCCTCCGCCGCCCGCCGGGACACCACGACACAAAAGCGGAGTCGGGGACCCCGAAAATCCCGGACGGCAGCCGGCCCCGATCGCCCAGAGCCAGCCTTTCGTGACATAGCAGAGACCAAAAATTAACAATCGCGGAACAGGAAGGTAACTGGGCACGACAAGGCTCCGGTCGAACCCTCCCGTCATTCGCGGCCTGGGTCGGCTGGCCAGGCCGATCACGAAGTCGCTCCGTAACGTGCAGGATCAACCACGGGGAGTATGAGTGAGTTATCAGGCCGAGTACATCTGGATCGACGGCACCGAGCCCGAGCCGCTGATGCGCAGCAAGACCCGCATCATCAGGGACGGTAAGGAACCGGAGATCTGGGGCTTCGACGGCTCGAGCACCAACCAGGCGCCCGGATCGAACTCGGACTGCGTGCTGCGGCCCGTCTTCGTCACGCCCGACCCGCTGCGGGGTGGCGACAACCTCCTGGTGCTCTGCGAGGTCGAGCTGACCGACTTCACGCCGCACCCGACGAACACCCGGGCCGCCGCCCGGACCGTCGCCGAGAAGTACGCCGACATGACGCCGATGTTCGGCATCGAGCAGGAGTACACCTTCTTCAAGGACGGCCGTCCCTACGGCTGGCCGGAGGTCGGCTACCCCGCGCCGCAGGGACCGTACTACTGTGGCGTCGGCGGCTCGAAGATGCCCGGCCGCCAGATCGTCGAGAGGCACGCGCAGGCCTGCCTCGACGCCGGTCTCGCCATCGAGGGCACCAACGCCGAGGTCATGATGGGCCAGTGGGAGTTCCAGATCGGCGTGCTCCCCGCCCCGGCGATCGGCGACCAGATCTGGTTGGGCCGCTGGCTGCTCCACCGGATCGCCGAGGACTACGGCGTCGAGGTGTCGTTCGCCGCCAAGCCGATCCCGGGCGACTGGAACGGCGCCGGCGCGCACACCAACTTCTCCACCAGGCAGACGATGGAGGGCTGGGACGCCATCGTCGCCTGCTGCGAGGCGCTCGGCACCCGGGTGCTGGAGCACGTGACCCACTACGGTCACGGCATCCAGGACCGGCTGACCGGTAAGCACGAGACAGCTCCGTGGAACAAGTTCTCCTGGGGCGCCTCCGACCGCGGCGCGTCGATCCGCATTCCGTGGGCTGTCGAGAAGGCCAAGAAGGGCTGGCTGGAAGACCGCCGCCCGAACGCGAACATGGACCCGTACCTGGTCTCCGCGCTCATGATCGACACCTGCTGCAGCGCCTTGGCCGGCGACAAGCCGACGCTGTTCGTGCCGTCCCAGACCACCCCGACCCCGGCCGAGGCGACCGTCTGACGAACGGTCACCATCCCGGAGTACAGGCGGCCGTGGCGGTGCTCCCGACGACACGACCGCCTGCCGCCCGGTCTTACGGTGGCGCGGTTCCGGCACCACCGGACGTACTAGCCGAAATCCGCGGTCCGCTCGCGCGCGAACACCTCCTCGACGACGGCGCGGGCCAGCGCCGCCGACCGGCGGTGCTCGGCGACGAGCTCGCCGGCCCGGTCGGAGGGGTATCCCGCCGCGCTCGCCATCGCCTCCAGACCGGGCGGGCGGTCGGGGACGACGTCCGGACGCGGCCAGCCGGCCAGCGTGCTCGCGTTGCGGATGCGGGAGGCGGACATCCAGGCCGCGCGCAGGATCTCCGCCTCGCTCGCGTCGAGCAGACCGGCGACGACCGCGGCCCCCAGGCCTTCGAGCGTCGACGTCGTGCGCAGCGTGGGAATCTGCCGGCCGTGGCGCAACTGGAGGATCTGCACCGCCCATTCCACGTCGGTCAGCCCCCCGGGGCCGAACTTCAGGTGCAGCGTACGATCGACTCCCCGTGGGATCCGTTCCCGCTCCATCCGCCCGCGCAGGCGGATGATCTCGTCCAGGGCGCCCGCGGGAAGCGTGGTCGGGTAACGCACCATGTCCGCCAGCCGGCAGAACCGGTAGGCGAGCCCGGGATCACCGGCCAGGGGCTCCGCCCGCAGCAGCGCCTGCGACTCCCACTCCTGCGACCACCGTTGGTAGTAGGCCGCGTACGCCTCCAGCGTGCGCGAGGCCGGGCCGCTGCGCCCCTCCGGACGCAGCGCCGTGTCCAGGCGCAGCGCCGGATCGGGTCCGGGAACGGCCAGCAGCCGGTGCAGCTCACCGACCACCTCGGCGACGGCCCTGCTCGCCCGGTCCGCCGACGCTCCTGGCCTGGCCTCGTGCACGAACAGCACGTCGGCGTCGCTGCCGTAGGACATCTCCGCGCCGCCGAGCCGGCCCATCGCGATCATCGAGATCCGCGCCGGCAACGACTCCGGGTCACCTCCGGCGACCCTGCGCTCGGCGACGAGCAGGGACGCGGCAATGGTGGCGGCCGCGGCGTCCGCCAGCGCCCGGCCCACGGCTGCGACGTCCTGCAGGCCGAGCAGGTCCGCGCAGGCGACCCGGACCAGTTCGACGCGGCGCACCGCCCGGGCCCGCCCGACGGCCTCCTCCCAGTCGGGGTTGCGGTGGGCGATCGCCACCATGGTCCGGACCAGTGCCTCCCGCGGCACCGGGACGAGATCGTCCTCGGTGCGCAGCAGCCGCACCGACTCCGGCGCACGGGCCATCAGGTCCGCCACGTACCGGCTGGTCGCGAGCACCCGGGCGAGCCGGTACGCGGCGCCGGCAGAGTCCCGCAGCAGCCGCATATACCACGGGGTACGCCCGAGTGCCTCGCTGACCCGCCGATAGGCCAGCAGCCCGGCGTCGGGATCGGGGGCGTCGGCGAAGGTGGGCAGCATCGTCGGCAACAGGTGGCGTTGGATCGCGGCCGTCCGGCTCACCCCGCTGGTCAGCGCCTCGATATGGCGCAACGACCGGTCCGGCGCGGCGAAGCCGAGCGCGGCCAGCCGGTCGGCCGCCTCCTGGGGGGTGAGGCGGATCTCCTCCGTCGACAGGCGGGCGACCGCCTCCAGCAACGGCTGGTAGAAGAGCTTCTCGTGCAGCGATCGGACGGATCGGACCACCCGAGCGTGGGCCTCCTCGAACGCCTCCGCCGTGCGCAACCCCATCGACCGGGCCAGCCAGCGCAGCTCGGTGGAATCCCGGGGCAGCGTGTGCACCCGGCGCAGCCGTTGCAGCTGAAGGCGGTGCTCGGCGTTACGGAGAAAACGGTAGGCGTCGGCGAGCCCGGCCGCGTCGCGCCGACCGACGTAGCCGCCGCGGGCCAGACCGTCGATGGCGCCCAGGGTGGAGGCGACCCGCAGCTTGGCATCCACCCGGCCGTGGACGAGTTGCAGCAGCTGGACGGCGAACTCGACGTCGCGCAGGCCGCCCGGGCCCAGCTTGAGATTGCGCTCCGCCTCCGCGCGGGACAGTGTCGACTCCACCCTGCGCCGCATCGCCCGCACGTCGGCCACGAAGCCGGGACGGGAGGCCGCCGTCCACACCATGGGCGCGACCATCGCGCAGAACTCGGCGCCCAACGCCAGGTCTCCCGCGATCGGGCGGGCCTTGAGTAACGCCTGGAACTCCCAGGTCCGGGCCCAGCGACGGTAGTAGGCGTGGTGGCTGGCNAGCGTGCGGACCAGGGCACCGTCCCGGCCCTCCGGGCGAAGCCCCACATCGACCTGGAACAGCGCACCGGCAGCGGTGACGGTGCCGGCGGCCCGGACCAGCCCCTCCGCCAGCCGCGTCGCCGCCGTCAGTACCGCCGGCCCGGCCGGTTCCGCCCCGCTCTTCCCCCCGTTCGCCGTACCGTTCGCCGCATCGCGCGGTGCCGTCGGCTCGGCGACGAACACAACATCGACGTCGCTGACGTAGTTCAGTTCCCGTCCGCCGCACTTGCCCATGCCGATCACGGCGAGCCGGACCGGGGGCAGCCGCGGGTCGAGCCCGGCACGGGCGACCGCCAGCGCCGCGTCCAGCGCGAATCCTGCCAGATCGGCGAGTTCGGCCGTGGCCTCGTCGAGTGGCACCGCGCCGGTCAGGTCCCGCGCCGCGAGGACCAGCAGCGCCCTGCGGTACGCGATCCGCAGGGCGTCGAGGATCTGGGGACCGTCGCCCGCCGCCCGGGGCGCCGGATCGTCCTGATCCGCGCCGACCGCGCGCAGCAGACCCGCCCGCACGCTCGCCGCATCCGGCGGGGTGGTGACCACCTCGTCGGCTTCCAGGATGCGCCAGTCCGCCGGATGGCGGGCAAGATGATCGCCAAGCGCGATGCTCGCGCCGAGCACGGCGGCGAGCCGGTCCCGCAGCCCCTCGTGGCGGGCCAGCGCGCCGACGAGGGCCGCGCCCCCGGCNGGGCNGAGGGCGTCCACGAGCCGGTCCAGCGCGGCGAGAGCCCGGTCCGGATCGGCCGCGGCCGCCAGCGAGCCGGCCACGACATTGGCCTCGAGCCGTTCCTCGCGCACGATTCCCACGGTGGCGGGACCGGGCAGGACATCCCTGCCGGCGGTGGGCGGCTGGACGGCCGGAGTGAGCAGGCCGAGGCGGCGCATCGTCGTCTCGACCCGGTCGACGTCGGTGAAGCCGAGCCGCGCGAGCTGCGCGGCGACCGAACTCCCCCGCGGATGGGCCGGGACCGATCCCGCCCCGACTGGTCCCGGCCCGACCGTGGGGGGCCGGGTGCCGGTCCGCCCGGTCATAGCACCGGCAGGTACCGGTCGATCTCGAACGGGGTCACCTGCCGACGGTATTCCAGCCACTCGGCCCGCTTGTTCCGCAGGAAGAAGTCGAACAACTCGTCGCCGAGGGTCTCCCGCACAAGCGCGGAATGCTCCATCACCTTGACCGCCTCGGCGAGCGAGCCGGGCAGGGCGGTGATCCCGCGCTCACGGCGCTGCGTGTCGGTGAGCGTCCAGACATCGTCCGCCGAAGCCGGTGGCAGCTCATAACCGCCCTGGACACCCCGCAGGCCGGCTGCCAGCACCAGGGCGAAGGTGAGATACGGGTTGCACGCGCTGTCCGGCAGCCGGAACTCCACCCGGGTGGCGTTGGATTTGTGGAGCTTGTAGAGCGGAACCCGCACGAGCGCCGAACGGTTGTTGTGGCCCCAGCACACATAGGCCGGCGCCTCCAGCACCTCGCCGACCCGCTGGTCGCCGATGAGCCGCTTGTAGGAGTTCACCCACTGGTTGGTCACCGCGGTGATTTCGGCGGCGTGCGCGAGGAGCCCGGCGATGAAGGCCTTCGCCACCTTGGACAGCTGATAGTCGTCGGTCGGGTCGTGAAAGGCGTTACGGTCGCCCTCGAAAAGGCTCAGATGGGTGTGCATCCCCGACCCGGCCTGGTTACCGAACGGCTTGGGCATGAAGGTGGCGTAAATACCCTGCCGCAACGCCACCTCCCTNACCACCTGGCGGAAGGTCATGATGTTGTCGGCGATGGTGAGGGCGTCGGCGTAGCGAAGATCGATCTCCTGCTGGCCGGGGGCCACCTNGTGGTGGCTGAACTCCACCGAGATGCCCAGCCGTTCGAGCATGCTGATGGCCTGTTGCCGGAAATCATGGCTGATGTCATTGGGGGTCAGGTCGAAGTAGCCTGATTCGTCCACCGGCGGGGGNACCGGGCCACCCCNCTTCGGCGGCTCCCTGAGCAGGAAGAACTCGATCTCCGGATGGGTGTAGAACGTGAACCCCGCGTCGGCCGCCCTGGCCAGCGCGCTCCGCAGCACCCAGCGCGAGTCGGCGGCGGCGGGCGTGCCGTCCGGCATCACNAGGTCGCAGAACATCCGGGCCGTAAGCGGATGTTCACCGCGCCAGGGAAGCACCTGGAAGGTGGAGGGGTCGGGCCGGGCCAGCATGTCGGCCTCGTGTACCCGCGCAAAGCCCTCAATGGCGGATCCGTCGAAACCGATACCCTCCGCCAGCGCCCCCTCCAGCTCCGCGGGGGCGATCTCCACCGACTTCAGGTACCCGAGTACGTCGGTGAACCAGAGCCGAACGAAGCGGATGTCCCGCTCCTCCAGAGTCCGGAGAACGAACTCCTGCTGTTTGTCCATAGTGCCTCCGCGCTGAGGATGTGGACTCGACGATACGGGCCACCCGATGTGCTTATCCCGACCCTAGCGACTACATCCGTTCATCGCCGTGATGTTGCCTGGTAGCAACCCGTCCGCCAACGGCGTGTTACCTACCCTCCCGACACGGGACCTAACGGCCCACGCCGCGACCACCTACGCTGCAACCATGGCCCAGCTGCGGATCGCCCTCGCCCAGGTGGACACGACCGTCGGGGACCTCGCCGGTAACGCCGACCTGGTCAGCACCTGGACGAAACGGGCCGTCGCCGACGGCGCTCATCTGATCGCCTTCGGTGAACTCACGTTGACCGGCTATCCGCCGGAGGACCTCGTCCTGCGCCGCTCCTTCGTCGCCGCGAGCCAGCGGGCGCTGGTAGCTCTGGCCCGCCGGCTGGCCGAGGAGGGGTGTGGCGAGATCGCCGTCGTCGTCGGCTACCTCGACGCATCCGCGCAACCCGCGCCGAATGTGGGACGCCCGGCCGGTGAACCGCAGAACGCCGCCGCGGTGCTCTGGGGCGGCGAGGTCGTCGCACGTTACGCCAAGCATCACCTGCCGAACTACGGCGTCTTCGACGAGTTCCGCTACTTCGTGCCCGGCATGGCCTTTCCGGTGCTGCGGCTGCACGGGATCGACGTGGGCCTGACGATCTGCGAGGACCTGTGGCAGCAGGGCGGGCCGATCACCGTGGCCCGCCGGTCCGGGGTCGGCCTCGTCCTGTGCATCAACGGCTCCCCTTACGAGCAGGGGAAGTCCTTCCAGCGCGACGCCCTGTGTGCCGGGCGCGCCCGGGAGGCCGCGGCCGCCCTGGCCTACGTCAACCTTGTCGGCGGGCAGGACGAGCTGGTCTTCGACGGGGACTCCCTCGTCGTCGACGCCGCGGGGGAACTCGTCGCGCGGGCGCCGGTCTTCAGCGAGGCGCTGCTGATCACCGACCTGGACCTGCCCGCGGCCGGTTCCGGCCCGGCGCGGGCGGTGTCCGGGGCCGTTGACGCCGGGGCCGTTGACGCCGAGGACGGCACGACGATGACGGTGACGCGCACGGTACTGGCCGCCGAGCCGCTGGCACCGTTCGCCCCCCTGCCGCCGGNCGTCGCCGACCGCCCCGAGCCCGCCGGGGAGCTGTACACCGCGCTGGTCACCGCCACCCGCGACTACATCCGTAAGAACGGCTTCTCCTCGGTGGCGCTCGGGCTGTCCGGCGGTATCGACTCCGCGCTCGTCGCGACCATCGCGGTCGACGCGATCGGCGCCGACGCCGTCCACACTGTCGCCCTGCCCTCGGGCTACTCGTCGGGGCATTCGGTGACCGACGCCGCCGAACTCGCCCGCCGCCAGGGCACGCGGCACGCCGTGGTGCCCATCGAGCCGATCGCCGCCGCGTTCCGCGCCGCCGCCGCCGCCCTCGGCGGGTTGCACGGCCTCGCGGACGAGAACCTGCAGGCCCGGGTACGCGGAACGCTGCTCATGGCGTTGTCGAACCAGCATGGGCACCTGATCCTCACCACCGGCAACAAAAGCGAGCTGGCAACGGGGTTCTCCACCCTCTACGGAGACAGCGCCGGCGGCTACGCCCCCATCAAGGACGTCTCGAAGACCCGCGTCTGGGGGCTGGCGCGCTGGCGCAACGCCGCCGCGGAGAAGCGTGGCGAGGTGCCACCCATTCCCGAGGAGATCATCGTCAAGGCGCCGTCCGCCGAGCTCGCCCCGGGTCAGCTCGACTCCGACCGGCTGCCCGACTACGGCATCCTCGATCCCGTCCTGGACGACTACGTCAGCCACGACCGGGGCCGGGCCGAGCTGATCGCGGCCGGGCACGATCCGGCCGTGGTGGACAAGGTGATCCGGCTCGTCGACCTCGCCGAGTACAAGCGCCGCCAGAACCCGCCCGGGCCGAAGGTGACCTCCAAGGCGTTCGGCCGCGACCGCCGACTGCCGATCACCTCCCGCTGGCGCGAGAACCCGCCGGCCTGACCAGCCGCGCGGGCCGGGGCCAGCCGCGCGGCTCAGACCTGGCGGCGGCGCTCCACCGCGTCGAGGATCTCCGCGACGGCCTCGTCCACCGGCACGCCATTACGCTGCGTCCCGTCTCGAAAACGGAACGACACCGCACCCTGGGCGACATCGGAATCTCCGGCCAGCAGCATGAACGGCACCTTCTGCTTCTGCGCCGTACGGATCTTCTTCTGCATCCGGTCGTCGGAGGAGTCGACCTCCACCCGAAGGCCGTGTGCGGCGAGCCGCCGGGCGACCTCGTCCAGGTACGGCACGTGCTCGTCGGTGATCGGGATGCCGACCACCTGCACCGGCGCGAGCCACGGCGGCAGTGCCCCGGCATAGTGCTCCAGCAGGATGGCGAAGAACCGCTCGATGGTGCCGAACAACGCCCGATGGATCATGAACGGCCGCTGCCGGGTCCCGTCCGCGGCCTGGTACTCCAGGCCGAAGCGCCGCGGCAGCTGGAAGTCCACCTGGATGGTGGACAGCTGCCAGGTCCGGCCGATGGCGTCACGGGCCTGCACGGAGATCTTCGGCCCGTAGAAGGCACCGCCGCCCGGGTCCATCACCAGTTCCAGGTCCTGCTTCTGCGCGGCCTCCCGCAGCAGTTCGGTGGCCTGCGCCCACTCCTCGTCGGTGCCGACGGCCTTGCCCGCCGGCCGGGTCGACAGCTCCAGGTAGAAGTCGGTCAGCCCGAAGTCGCGCAGCAGCCCGAGCACGAACGTCAGCACGCTGTCGAGCTCGGTGGGTAGCTGCTCGCGGGCGCAGAACAGGTGCGCGTCGTCCTGGGTGAGCCCGCGCACCCGGGTCAGGCCATGGACCACGCCGGACTTCTCGTAGCGGTAGACCGTGCCGAACTCGAACAGCCGCAGCGGCAGCTCCCGGTACGACCGGCCCCGCGACCGGAAGATCAGGATATGCATCGGGCAGTTCATCGGCTTGAGGTAGTAGTCGGTGCCGCCGTCGAGCTGCATGGGCGGGTACATGCCCTCGGCGAACCAGTCCAGGTGCCCGGAGATCTGGTAGAGCTCCGACTTGGTGATGTGCGGGGTGTTGACGAACGAGTACCCGGCCTCGATGTGCCGGCGCCGCGAGTAGTCCTCCATCGCGGTGCGGATCGCGCCGCCCCTGGGGTGGAAGACCGCCAGCCCCGGGCCGATCTCGGTCGGGAACGAGAACAGGTCAAGCTCCGCGCCGAGCTTGCGGTGATCGCGCTTCTCGGCCTCGGCCAGCCTGGTCTGGTAGGCCTTGAGCGCGTCGCGCGACTCCCACGCGGTGCCGTAGATGCGCTGCAGCTGCGGGTTCTTCTCGCNCCCCCGCCAGTAGGCCGCGGCGGAACGCAGGATCGCGAAGGCCGGGATGGCCCGGGTGGTGGGCACGTGCGGCCCGCGGCAGAGGTCCTTCCAGCACAGCTCGCCGGTCTTCGCGTCGAGGTTGTCGTAGATGGTCAGCTCGCCCGCCCCGACCTCGACACTCGCCTCGGCGTCGTCGGCCGCCGTGTCACTCGACTTCAGCCCGATCAACTCGATCTTGTACGGTTCGTCAGCGAGCTCCGCGCGGGCCTCGGGCTCGGTGACGACCCGCCGGGAGAAGCGCTGGCCGGCCCTGATGATCGCCTGCGCCCTCTTCTCGATGGCCCTGAGGTCGTCCGGGGTGAACGGGGACTCGACGTCGAAGTCGTAGTAGAAACCGTCGTCGATGGGCGGCCCGATGCCCAGGCGTGCCTTCGGGAAGAGCTCCTGGACCGCCTGGGCGACGACGTGCGCGGTGGAGTGCCGGACGATCGCCCGCCCGGCCGGCGAGTCGATCATGATCGGCTCGACGACGACCCCGTCGGCGAGAACATGAGCGAGATCACGCTGCTGACCGTCAACCAGAGCCGCGATCACGTTCCGGTCGTCGGCGAACAGCTCGGCGGCCGTCGTCCCGGTCGGCACCACCCGCGGATCGCTGCGCTGGGCGTGCTGAACGGTAACGCGGACGTCGGACACCGAATCTCTCCTGTTGCGCTGGGAACACGGATGCGGGGATCGCGTCGCCGGTGCGTCGCCGGCCGGCAGGCGGCCCCGCGGCGGGCCTTCCTGGCCCGTTCGCGATGCTACTCGCGGACGCATGGTGCCCCCGGCGAGCGGGATGCTCAGCGTGACGGGTGCGGCTCAGCGTGACGAGCGTGGCTCAGCGTCACGCGGGCGCCTCCGCCGTCGGCCGCGCACCCTGCCGGCAGCGGATGCCACCGAGGATGGTGTCGACGATCTTCGCGATCCGCGTTCCGCTCACCTCGCAGTCACCACTCATGTACTGCCGATAGGCGACCGGCCCGACCAGCATGTCGACGACGAGGTCGACGTCGACGTCCGCGGCGAGTTCCCCCGATTCGATGCCGCGCCGGAGCATGGCGGCCGCTTTCTCCCGCGACGGCTCGATCACCTTCTGCGAGTAGGTGGCGAACAACTCCGGGTGCGTGCTCCGCTCGGCGACGAGCTTCGGCATGATCCGCCCGGACAACGACTGGAGGTTGTGCCGGCGCAGCGCGTTCAGCCAGGCCACCAGGTCGTCGCGCAGGGAGCCGGTCTCGACCGCGTCGAGGCTGTCGGCCAGGGTGTCCAACGCGTCCCCGATCAGGGCGTCCTTCGTTGGCCACCGGCGATAGACCGTCGCCTTGCCGACCCCGGCGCTGGTCGCCACCGCCTCCATCGACAGGCTCGCGAAGCCGACCGTCGCGAGCTCGTGCAGCGCGGCATCGATGATCGCCTCATCGCAGCGGGTGTCCCTCGGACGACCGGGAGCGCGGGAGACGCGGACCCCGGAGGGCACCCGGTCGGACGGTCGCCGAGGATGCGCAGCGCGCACGTCCCGGGTGGCCATCAGGCGGGACACCGGCCTGATCCCCCGCCCGCTCCGTCGCCGCCGTGCCGATGCATCCGCNTGGAAAGGCCACCCGCCACCTTGATCGCGCCGCACGTTCTCGCCGCACTTCAAGATCAGCATACGTCCCAGCCGGTCAAGACGCATCCGTTTGCCATGGCAGCGGCGTGGCGTGCGTCGCGTTCCACCCCGATCGGGCCACGGTCCACCACGAAACCACCGCCCGAACGCCCCAGCCCGAACAGCCACCTCGGGGCTGGGTGGATCTGCTCCACCACGGGCTCTCCGCGTGGCGGCCGTTGGTGGCAGCATGAGGGGGACGCCGGGACGCCGGGACGCCGGGACGCCCAGCGCCCGGACGGACGTACAGGAGCGCTCATGGATGCTTCAGACACACCCACCCACCCGGCGCCCCACCCGGCGGACCCGGCGGCGACGCCCTACGGCGCGCCGACCACGCCGCCGCGGCCACTCCGGTCCCGTTTCACAGTGCGCGACGTCGCCGCGGCGAAGAACCGGGGCGAGAAGTGGTCGATGCTGACCGCGTACGACGCCACCACCGCCGCCGTCTTCGACGAGGCGGAGATCCCCGTCCTGCTGGTCGGGGACTCGGCCGCCAACGTCGTCTACGGCTACGACACGACCGTGCCGATCACCGTCGATGAGCTGCTGCCGCTGGTCCGGGCGGTGGTCCGCGGAGCACCGCACGCGATGGTCGTCGCCGATCTGCCCTTCGGGTCGTACCAGGGGGGGCCTGCCGAGGCACTGGCGAGCGCTACCCGCTTCCTCAAGGAGGGCGGGGCGCACGCGGTGAAACTCGAGGGCGGTTCCCGGGTGGTCCGGGCGGTGGACGCCCTGGTCGGCGCCGGCATCCCCGTTATCGGGCATCTGGGGCTGACCCCGCAGAGCATCCACACCATCGGGGGCTACCGGGTCCAGGGCCGCGACGAGGCCGGCGAGATCCTGCTGGCCGNCGCGCTGGCGCTCGNGGCGGCNGGCGCGTTCGCGGTCGTGCTNGNGGTGNTTCCCGCCGATCTGGCCACCCGGGTGACGAAGGAGTTGCGCATCGCCACCGTGGGTATCGGAGCCGGCTCGGGATGCGATGCCCAGGTGCTGGTCTGGCAGGACATGGCCGGGCTGAGCGGCGGCCGCACGCCACGGTTCGTCAAGCGGTACGCGGATCTGCGCACGATTCTCGCGGACGCCGCCCGAGCCTACCGCGCGGACGTCCGGGACGGCAGGTACCCGACGATCGAGCACAGCTACTGATCAGTCACCCGGCCGGCGGTGCCGGCGGTGCCGGCGGCGCTGTCACCCCGGTCCATCGCCGGTCCGGGCCAGCGCCGCCGCGAGCACGGACCACGCATCGACCAGGGACGGGCCGTACCAGGTCAGCAGGCGGCCGGACACGCAGACCGCGGGCGCGCTGAAGGTCTCGGGCCCGTCCGACGGGCTGAAGGGGTACGGCTCGTCGGGCAGGACCACCAGGTCATGGGGCGGGACGGCCGCGGGATCGATCCGAGGGTAGCGGTCCGGCGAGTCCGCCAGCACGTTGTCGACCCCCAGTCGGCGCAGCACGTCGCCGGTGAAGGTGTCCCGGCCGACCGCCATCCACGGCCGGCGCCAGATCGGCACCAACGCCCGCCGTCGCGGTCCGGCGGCCGGCACGGCCCAGGCCTGCCGGGCGACGTCGAGCCAGCCGGGACGAGCCAACCCGCAGGCCAGGCGCAGCATCCGGTCCAGGCTCACCAGAGCCTGATNGACCGTGGTGGGGGCGGTGACCCACACGGCGAACCCGGCCCGGCGCAGCGCGGCGAGGTCGGGTTCCCTGTTCTCCTCGGCGTTCGCGCAGACCAGGTCCGGGGCCAGGGAGACGATGGTGTCGAGGTCGGGGTTCTTCGTCCCCCGGACCCGAGCGACGGCCAGCCCCGCGGGATGGCTGCACCAGTCGGTGGCACCCACCAGCAGACCGGGCGCGGTGACGGCGATCGACTCGGTGAGGCTGGGAACGAGCGAGACGATCCGTTCCACCCGCGCCGGAACCGCCACCGGGTGGCCCAGGTCGTCCCGGGGGGCCGTCCCCGCCTCTCCTTCCCGCCCATTCGCCACCGCGGCCACATCCAAACGGGCCACGTCCGGACGTAGCCCGTCCGGACGCCGCTCAGACATCGGTGACCCGCAGGCCGGCGTGTGACTTGTACCGGCGATTGACCGAGATCAGGTTCGCGGTCAACGCCTCGACCTGACCGGCGTTGCGCAACGCGCCGGCGTAGATGCCCCGCATGCCGGGAATGCGCTCGGCGAGCGCGGCCACCAGATCGGTGGCGGCCCGATCGTCGCCGAGGACCAGGACGTCCGTGTCGATCTTCGTGACCGCGTCATCGGCCAGCAGCACCGCGGAGACGTGGTGGAAGGCCGCCACGATGGTGCTGTCCGGCAGGACGGCGGCCGCCTGCTGCGCGGCGCTGCCCTCGGGCACCGCGAGCGCGAAGGCACCCCCCTTGTCGAAGCCGAGGGGGTTGACGCAGTCGATCACGATCTTCCCGGCCAATGGCTCCCGCAGGGCGGCCAGGGTCTGGCGATGGCCCTCCCAGGGAACCGCGATGATGACGACATCGGCGCGCTCGGCGACCGTGGCGTTGCCCGCGCCCTCGATGCGCAGGCCGGGGCGCGCGAGCGCGGCCGCGGCCTGCTGGCCGCGTTCGGTCGAGCGGGACCCGATCAGTACGAGATGGCCGGCGGCGGCGAACCGCAGGCCGAGGCCCCCGCCCTGCGGACCCGAGCCGCCGAGGATACCGATGGTCAGCGCGGGGACGTCCGGCCGGACGCGGTCAGTCGAAGCCACCCTGCCATCCTGCCCGATCCGGGCTTTGGCCGCCCGGCTGCGTGACACCCGTGAAAGCGTTCCCAGAACGGTGGGAACCAACCCGTTCACCCTCCGACATGACGATGCATGACAAGTACACCCCCTTGCGGACAGCTCCTTGCAATGAGGGACTATGCAGAGACAACGGGACAGCTACGTGCCCGATTTTTCCGAGCTCGCCCCCCGCGGGGAGATCCGGATCGACCGGGTCCATACACGTCGCCACCGGCAGAGGAGCAGCCCACGTGACTGACAGCTACAGCTCTTGGACCGCGACACTTGGTGAGCGAGTAGACACGAAAAGCGAAACCGCCGGTACTTCCAGGAACCCCGCGCGCGCATTGGTCTCAGATGGGCCGTACCGTTCCGTTTCACACACATCGAGCAGATCTTCGGAGTCAGGCGAGAGAGGTCGAGCAATGGCGGACGTGTCGGTTCGCTTCGCGATGACAAACGACAGCGAAGTGGTGCTGAACCTGTCGCTGCCGCAGGCACTGCGCCTGATGGAAGCGATCGCCCGCAAGGTGGGCGAAACCCTGGCCGAGCGCAGCACGCAGACGGTCGGCGGTGTCGGCGGTGTTCCCGCCTCGGCCCCTTCCAACGGGATGCCCAGCCTGGGGCCGTACACCCCATCCTGAGCATCCACGTGCCGCGCCGGTCCACCTGTCCCCACGCGACGGCATCGCGCCACTTGGCGCGTTCTCACGGGGACAGTNCCGGGTGGACATCCGCCCGGGACACCGACCATCGCTCAGAACCGGGGCGGTGCCCCGGCGAAACTCACGGGTCCGTCATGCACGGGCCCGTCACGCACCGGTCCGTCCGCGGGCCCCAGGTCCGGGAGTGGTGACCGATCGAGCCCAGGGCCGCGCCCAAGGCGCGTGGATGCGAGGCCGCGTACACCTCGCGAAGCCGGTCCACCGTCACCAGGGTGTAGATCTGGGTGGTACTGACCGAGGCGTGTCCCAGCAGCTCCTGCACCACCCGGACGTCGGCGCCNCCGTCGAGCAGGTGGGTGGCGAAGGAATGGCGCAGCACATGGGGTGAGACCCCCTCCACACCGGCCGCGAGCGCCGCCGTACGCAGCACCGACCACGCGCTCTGCCGGGACAGGCGATTACCGCGGCGGGACAGGAAGACCGCGGGCCCCGAGCGGGGGGCGACCAGCGTCGGCCGCCCCACCCGCAGGTAGTCGGCCACCGCGGCGATGGCGTACCGACCGAGCGGGACGATCCGGTCACGTCCGCCCTTGCCATGCAGGCGCACGGAGGCGGCCTCCAGATCGAGATCGTCGACGTCGAGACCGACGGCCTCCGAGATCCGGGCCCCGGTGCCGTAGAGAAGCTCCAGCAACGCGGTCGCTCGCAGACGACGGACGGCCTCGGCCGGTTCCACCGGCTGCGGTCTCCCGGACGGCGGCGGGGATCCCGGCGGGGGCGCACCCGCGGCCGCGGCGAGGACGGCCACCACCTGGTCGATGCTCAGGGCCTTCGGTAGCCGCCGGGGAGGCGTCGGCGGTCGAACCGGCCGGGACACGTCCTCGGGGACGTCACCCTCGTCGGCCGCGAAGCGGTGCAGCGACCGGACGGCGACCAGCATCCTCGCGACCGACGCCGCGGCAAGCGGCGGG
>NZ_JPGU01000015.1:0-6717 GCF_000732115.1 Frankia sp. CeD | reverse complement strand
GCGCAGCACGGCGGCGAATCCGGCAACCTCCGCCTCACCGACCGCGTCCAACGAGGGCAGACCGCATGCGGAGAGATGATCACAATAGCGGCGCAGGTCGCGACGGTAGGCGAGTACCGAGTTGCGCGCGAGTCCGCGTTCGCCCTCCAGATGGTGGAGATAGCGCTCGATGACGCCGGCAGGCGTGCCACGCAGCTGGGACAGCTGGGACCCGGCTCGATGATCCGCAGGCCGGGGCGGGTCGTCCGGGCCAGCCAGGTCGTCCGGGCCAGCCAGGTCGTCCGGCCCAGCCAGGTCGTCCGGGCCGGGCCGAGGTGCCGACGGACGATGATCCGAGGACCCGCCGACGCCGGATGCCGAGGCCGCGGGGGGGCGCAGCCGGAATACCCGGTCGCCGTCGGTGACTCCCATCATCGAACTGATAGTAGGACCTGCCCCCCGTTCTCCGTTGGTGCCTATCCACATACCGCGTTTCCGCGGCTATCCTGGCGACTTGTGCGGGCGGGCAACGGGTCGTCACGGTACGCCGCACGGCTGGGGGTCGTCATCGCCATGCTCGTCATCCTCACGGGCGCGGGCTGCGGCGGCGACCAGCACGAGCCGTCCGGGGCCGCGATCCCGGCCCGCCCCGGTTCCCAGAACCGGGGCACGGCCGTCTCCGGCGGCCCTTCCGTCTCCGGTTCGGCCCCCGGTTCGGTCGATGACACGCCCGCAGCCGCCACCCGCACGGTCGAGGGCTACTTTCACGAGATCAACGAGGCCGCGCGGGCCGGTCGGGTCGCGGTTATCGCGCCGACGGCGCTCGGTGGCTGCCAGCCCTGCGCCCTCGACGTCGGGGTGACCCGCTCGCTCCAGCAGCGGGGGCTGCGCGCGGACGGGCCGGCCTATCAGCTGAGCGACGTGCTCGCCCGGCCGCGGGTCGGGCTCGTCACCGAGGTGGACTTCACCGTGCGGACCCGGGCGGTGGGGCTGCTGGACCCGGCGGGCCGGCGGGTCTCCGACGCCCCGGCCGTGCCGACCCGGGTCGGCACGGCCGAGCTGTCGCTCACCGACCACGGCTGGCGTATCCAGACCCTGCGCTACGCCCCGGCCCAGGCATGACCACCGGCCCGGGGACGACCGGCCCGCACGCGACCACCGCCGCCCGCACGACCACCGCCGCCCGCACGACCACCGCCGCCCGCACGACCACCGCCGCCCGCACGACCACCGCCGCCCGCACGACCACCGCCGCCCGGCGCCGCACGATCCCGCGCCCGGCGCTGATCGCGGTCGGCGCACTGCTACTGGTCGGCCTGACCGGCCTCGCCGGCGGCGCGACGCCCGCCGCCGCGGCGCCCGGACGCACCGTCCCGGTGCCCTGCGTCGGCGCGCTGTGGGGTACCTGTGACACTCGGGCCACGGACAACGGCTACCAGTACCGCTACCACGACGGAGCGCTGGAGCGCGTCGGGATCCCGACCGGCTCGGGGGCCCGGCGGAGCGCGGCCTGCGGCCAGGACTGTCCGGACGACCCGGCGGCCGTCTGTGACCTGCTGACCGCGGTCGGGCCGGATCCGGCGATGGACGCGCAGGCGCGGGCCCAGTACGACCAGGCGGTGGCGGGCTGCTTCAACTACCTGCTGCCCGCCGGCGCGGTGCCGATCGCCCAGGTGCAGGCCGCGCTCGCCAACTACCTGCGCGAGAGACTCCTGCCGAAGCCGTCCATCGTCATTGCGCCGTCCGGCCGCAGCTTCGCGAACCTGGCCACGATCCTCTACACCCCGGTGCCCGACTCGTTCACGTTCAACGTCGACCAGCCGGTCGTGGCGACCATCAGTGCCGTTCCCCACTATCACTGGGAGTTCGGCGACGGCGAGACCGGCCCGGACGCTCCCGGCCGGCCCTACGACCCGGCGATCTCACCGCGCGATCATCCCGAGGCCNACGTGGCGCACGGCTACGCCCGGCCGGGCCGGTACCAGGTGACCCTCGCGGTGACCTGGGATGGCACGTTCACCGTTCCCGGGGTCGCGCAGGCGTTCCCGATCGCCGCGGTGACCCTCGCCGCCGCGGCGGGCCTCGTCGTCGACGAGGCCGCCGGCGTGCTGGTCCACAACGACTGACGCCACCGCGGGACCGACGCCACCGCGGAGAAACGGGGGCCGCGGCGCGGCGGTGGCTCAGCCGCGGTGGGCGGGACGAGCGGGCCAGGGTGCGTCGGGTGGGCGCAGACCGGCGTAGTTCTCGGCGCGTGCCCGGGCCGTGGCCAGCAGCCCGATGACCGCCATCGCGTTGGTGATCTCACCGCGCAGGACCCGTTCGACGGCGTCGGTGAAGTCGATGCGGGCGAGACCCATCTCGGCCTCCTCGTGCACCGGCACGTACCGCTCGGCGGCCGGGATCTCGTGCAGCCCGCGGGCCAGGAAGAGGCGGTAGGCCNCGTCGGNCANCCCTGGCGANNNCCACACGTCAACCAGCAGATCGTAGCGGTCGGCGCGCAGCCCGGCCTCCTCGGCCAGCTCCCGCGCGGCGGCCGAGGACGCCGGCTCGCCCGGCACGTCGAGAATGCCGGCGGGCAGCTCCCACAGCGGACCACCGACGGGATGACGGTACTGATGGACCATCACCACCCGATCGGCCTCGTCGAGGGCGACCACCCCCACGGCGCCGGGATGCACCACCACATCACGCTGCGAGATGTCGCCATCCGGCATCCGCACCTGATCGCGGCGGACGGAGATGACCCTCCCCTGGTAGGCCAGGGTGCTCTCGGTGACCTCGTACCGGTGCGGGGTCGCCGTCACGGGGACACCAGCGCGGCGGTGCCGTTGGAGCTGACGCTCGGCCGGGACGCGCTCGCGCCCCGGCGGATACTCCCGCCGGATCGACCAGCCGTGACGCCGCGGGTCTGCGCGGCGCCGTTCTCCGGGACGCCGTTCTCCGGGGTGGGGGCGTCCTCGCTCGGCAGGTCCACCGGCAGCATCCCGCGGCGGCGGTCCGCATGCGCGACCGCCGCGGCGACGAGACCCCGGAACAACGGATGGGCCCGGGTCGGCCGGGACCGGAACTCCGGATGTGCCTGGGTGCCGACGTAGTACGGATGCACATCGGCGGGCAGTTCGACCACCTCGACCAGGCGGCCGTCCGGTGACGTCCCGGAGAAGACCAGCCCGGCGGCGGCCAGCCGGTGCCGATAGTCGTTGTTCACCTCGTACCGGTGCCGGTGGCGCTCGGCGACCTCGGCGGCGCCGTATTCACGCTGGGCGAGCGTGCCGGGCGCCAGCACGCACGAGTACAGGCCCAGTCTCATCGTGCCGCCCATGTCCCGGGTGCCGGCCACCACCTCGTGCTGGTCGGCCATCGTGGAGATCACCGGGTGGGGGGTCTCGGGGACGAACTCGGTGGAGTTCGCCGCCTCCAGGCCGGCGAGACTGCGGGCCGCCTCGATGACCATGCACTGCAGGCCGAGGCAGATACCGAGGGTCGGAATGCCGTTCTCGCGGGCGTGCCGCAGCGCGGTGAGCTTGCCCTCGATGCCCCGCACCCCGAAACCACCGGGAACGATGACCCCGTCGATCCCGTCGAGCAGGGTGGCCGTCGCATCCGGGGAAGAGCACTCGTCCGAGGTGACCCACCGCAGGTCCACCCGGGTGTCGGTGGCGAAGGCGCCGGCGCGCAGGGCCTCGGTCACCGAGAGGTAGGCGTCGGGGAGATCCACGTACTTGCCGACGATCGCGATCGTCGCCGTGTNGGCNGGGNGGTGCNCCCGCCGCAGCAACGTGTCCCACTCCGTCCAGTCGACGTCGCGGAAGGACAGCCCGAGCCGACGCACCACGTAGGCGTCGAGGCCCTCGCGGTGCAGCACCCGGGGGATGTCGTAGATGGAACTCGCGTCCGGCGCCCCGACGACGGCCTCGTCATCGACGTCGCACATCATCGCGATCTTCTTCTTGAGCGAATCGGGCAGCGGCCGGTCGGACCGGCAGACCACGGCGTCGGGCTGCAGGCCGATGCTGCGCAACGCCGCGACCGAATGCTGGGTCGGCTTGGTCTTCAACTCTCCGGAGGGGGCGAGGTAGGGGACCAGGCTCACGTGCACCGTCAGGGCGTTGTCCCGACCGACCTCGTGGCGTACCTGACGGATCGCCTCCAGGTAGGGCAGCGATTCGATGTCCCCGACGGTCCCGCCGACCTCAGTGATCACCACGTCGACGGAGTCATCGGCCAGCCGCCGGATCCGGTCCTTGATTTCGTCGGTGATGTGCGGGACGACCTGGACGGTCTGGCCCAGATAGCCGCCGCGGCGTTCCCTGGCGATGACGGCCGAGTAGACCTGACCCGTCGTCACGTTGGCGCTGCCGTCGAGGCTGACGTCGAGGAACCGCTCGTAGTGGCCGATGTCGAGGNCGGTCTCGGCCCCGTCGTCGGTCACGAACACCTCACCGTGCTGAAACGGGTTCATCGTTCCCGGGTCCACGTTGAGGTAGGGGTCGAGCTTCTGCATCGTGACACGAAGTCCACGAGCCTTGAGTAGTCGACCAAGGCTCGACGCGGTCAGNCCCTTGCCGAGACNGGACGCANCCCCGCCGGTGACGAAGATGTGTTTGGTGATATGCGCCTGACCCACCCGAAGCTCCCGTGGTTACGCCGCCGGTCCGGCCCCGGCGCCTCCACGGGACTTCACGGTAACAGCTCCCCCGCGCGACGCCTCCAGCGCAATGCGGGGACTCTGCCATAAGGGTGAGTCATGGCCCTCGGTTATCACCTTCGGTGACTGCCTGGACCACCGCAGGATGTCCGACCTCCCGACCGCGGTGGCACTACGGCAGCGCCTTGTCGGCCTCCGCGGCGGCGAGCAGCTCCTCGGCGTGCCCACGGGCCAGCGGGCTCTCCTCCTGGCCGGCGAGCATCCGGGAGAGCTCCCGCACCCGGCCGGCGTCGTCGAGCGTGACGATCCCGCTACGGGTGACCGATCCGTCGTCGGCCTTGTGGACCACCAGATGACGGTCCGCGAAGGCGGCGACCTGCGGCAGATGAGTGATACAGATCACCTGATGGGTGCGGGCGAGGCGGGCGAGGCGCCGGCCGATCTCCACCGCGGCCCGGCCGCCGACCCCGGCGTCCACTTCGTCGAAGACCATGGTCGAACCGGTGTCGGCGGCGGCGAGGACGACCTCGATCGCGAGCATGACCCGGGACAGCTCACCGCCCGACGCGCCTTTCTGGACCGGCCGCGGCGGCGCCCCGGGATGCGGTATCAGCCGCAGCTCCACGTCGTCGACGCCGAACGGTCCGAACGCGACGACCCGCAGGCCGACCGGCAGACCGGCTGGATCGTCGCGCTGCGACACGGCGGCCTCCNCCCGGGCCCGGGGCATCGCGAGCCCGGCGAGCTCGGCGGCGACCGCCGCACCGAACCGGGCCGCCGCCTTGGTCCGGGCCTCGCTGACCTCCTCGGCGAGCCGGGCCAGCTCGGCGGTCAGGCTGTCCCGCCGGGCGGTGAGCGCCTCGACGCTGTCCCCGGCGCCGTCGAGTTCCAGCAACCGGCGCCCGGCCTGGTCCGCCCAGGCCAGCACGCCGTCAATGCCGGTGCCGTGCGCCCGGGTCAGGCTGGTGAGGGCGGCCTTGCGCGCCTGGGCGTCGGCGAGGCGCACCGGGTCGGCATCGATGCCCTCCGCGTAGGAGGCGAGGTCCGCGGCGACGTCGGTGAGCAGCATCCCCACCTCCGTGAGCCGCGTGCCGAGGGCAGCGAGCTCGGCGTCAAGGGCGGACTCGCCGGCGATGACCCGCTGGGCCGCGGCCACCAGATCGACCGCACCGGGCTCGTCCGACCCGGTGGCCGGATCGCTCATCAGCGCGGCGTGCGCGGTCCGCGCCGCCCGCACCAGGGTCTCCGCGTGCTCCAGCTTGGTCAGCTCGGCGTCGAGGGTGACGTCCTCACCGGGGCTGGGGGCGATCCGTTCCACCTCGTCCAGGCCGATGCGCAGCAGCTCCGCCTCCTGCTCGCGTTCACGCACCCGGTCGGTGATCTCGGCGAGCTGCCGACTGACCCGGGTCAGCTCCCGGTACACACCGCCGTAGCGGGCCAACGGCCCGGCGACGGCGGAACCGGCGAACCGGTCCAACGCGTCACGCTGGGTGGACGGCTTGAGCAGGCGCTGCGCCTCGGACTGGCCGTGCACGGCGATCAGCTCCTCGGCGATCTCGGCGAGGACACTCGCCGGAACCGAGCGGCCCGCGACCTGCGCCCGGGACCGGCCCTCCGCGGTCAGGGTCCGACCGACGACGAGGACGGCGCCCCCCGGATCCTCGTCGAGGTCGCCGCCGACTTCGCGGACCCGGGCCGCGACAGCCGACTCGGCACCGATGACGAGCCGACCCTCGACAAAGGCGCGATCGACCCCGGGCCGGACCAGACCGTAATCCGCCCGCCCGCCGGTGAGCAGTCCCAGCCCCTGGACAATCATGGTCTTGCCGGCTCCGGTCTCGCCACTCACCACGGTGAGGCCGGGAGCGAGGTCGAGGGCGGCATCGTCGATGACCCCGAGGCCGCGGATGCGAATCTCCTCGAGCACGCCCCGAACTCTAGCGTCACCAGGACGGAGGCCGATATCGCAGAGGCGGAAGATCCGACATCGCTGTCCCCGCGTCGCGGCGAAGCCCCCCGACAATCACCCCAGGAAGCTCGCCGAAGGCGAGCTGACGGAAACCCCGAACGGCGCCCAGGGCCAGGGG
>NZ_JPGU01000014.1:64286-97582 GCF_000732115.1 Frankia sp. CeD | reverse complement strand
GGGTGCCGCCAGCGGACCCGCCGTGCCCGGTGCGCACGTGTGCGGACCGGGCACGGCGACGAGGGGATGGCTCTGCTCTAGACCACGACGTCGCGGGAAGACCGGCCCCGCTGTTCCCGAGGGTGCCGCTGTTCCCGAGGGTGCCGCTGTTCCCGAGGGTGCCGCCGCCGCCCGGTCTGCCGGTCCCCGTCGCGGCGGACCAGCCCACGGGTGACACCGCACGGGTCGTCATGCGGCGGGGTACACGGCTCGCACTCGGCCTCGATGGTCGCGTGAGTGATGCCGTGCCGCGCGGCGAGCATCGCCTTGATCGCATCGGACACCGATCGGGCCTGCGCCAGGCTGGGATGGCCCCCGTCGCCGTGGGCACTGTCGAGATGGCCGAGCTCCAGATGCACCGACGCGGCGAGGAGTCGGTCGGACAGGCTCCAGACGTGCAGGTCATGCACGTCGAGGACATGAGGGTCGCGCAGGATGTCGGCACGCACCGCCGCGACGTCCAGGCTCGCCGGGGTTGCCTCCAGCAGCACCCGTGAGGCACTCGCCAGCAGCCGCGCCCCCTGGACGGCGATGAGCAGCGCGATCACCAGCGAGACCAGCGGATCCAGCCAGTACCAGCCNCCGACCAGCCAGATGGCCCCGCCGGCGGCGGCGACCGCCAACGATACCGCGGCGTCCCCGGCGAGGTGCAGCACCGCGGCCCGGGTGTTGAGATCACCATCGCCGCCGTGGACCACCCACGCGCTGACCCCGTTGACAACGGCGGCGGCCAACGCGACGGCGACCACCACTCCCCCATCCACGAAACCGGTCGAACCGAGGCGCCGCAGGGACTCCACCGCCAGCAGCGCCGTCACGACCAGCACGGCGGCGGCGTTGGCCTGCGCGGCAAGCNCCGGCCAACGCNCCCCGCCGAAGGTGCGGCTCGCCGACGGCGGCCGCCGGGACAGTGCCACCGCGACGAGCGCGAGCACCACGCCGGCAGTGTCGGTCAGGTTGTGCCCGGCGTCGGCGAGCAGACCGACCGAACCGACCGCGAGCCCCGCCGCCGCCTGCCCGATCACGATGGCGATGTTCAATGCGGTCGCCAGCAGCAGCCGGCGCCGTTGGCCGGCACTCCCGGGCGTCTCGGAAACACCATGACCATGACCATGACCATGACCGTGGCTGTGGCCGTGACCGTGGCCGTGGCCGTGATCCCGGCCACGACGATCATCGTGGCCGGCGCCCTGGTCACCGAAGGTGCCGGTGCTGGTCATGCGTCGCACGCACCGGCCAGGGCGGCACGGTCGGCGGCGCCCCCGGAGCCGACGTCATCAGCACCACCGGCCTCGCCAAAGACCCCACCGCGGGCCCCGCCGAGGCTCCCCGGCGCGGCAGCCGCGACGGGGGCGGTGACGTTCGGGTGGATGTGGTCGGTGTCGACGGCCAGGACGACGCCGAGAAGATCGTCCAGGGCATGGCGGAGCTTGTCATCGGCGAGCTCGTAGCGCTGCCGGCGACCCTCCGGCGTGGCGACGACCAATCCGCAGCCACGCAGACAGGCCAGATGATTGGACAGATTCGTGCGCCCCACCCCGAGGATCTCCGCAAGATCCGAGGGGTAGGCCGCGCCCTCCCGCAGTACCAGCAGCAATCTGGCCCGCGTCGGGTCGGACAGCGCGTGCCCGAATCGGGCGAGCACCTCGGCATGCGAGGCAACCTTCACCATGCTTCAACGGTACAGCCGGTCCTGACGTCAGCCAACGCTGAACGGAACCGGCTACCGCCCCGTCGGACGGCGACAGGAATCCGTCGCGCCACCGACCTCCCGGGCCGAGTGCGCGAACTTCTCCGGGTACGTGTGCTTCGGTCGGCGAATTTGGGGGACCTGAGGATGGTCTGCGGGCCCTGGACCGTGCCCTGCTCCCCATAACGTGGCCGCCGCGCGATCAGGCGGACCCCTGTGTCCGAGACCCGGGCCAAGTCGGCGCGACGGTCAGGCGTCGAAGAGAGCGCTGACGGACTCGCCGTTGTGGATGCGGCGGATGGCCTCGGCGAGCGCCGGGGCGACCGTGAGAATCTTCAGCTTCGGCACTCGGTCCCCCGCCGGAATTGGCACCGTGTTCGTGCACACGATCTCGGCGACCTCGGGCTGGTCGCCGATGCGCTTAAGCGCACCCGCCGCAAACAGCCCGTGCGTACACGCCACCCGCACCGACCGCACGTTCAGCTCACGCAGCCGCTCAAGCAGCTCGAGCACGGTGCTACCCTTGGCGATCTCGTCGTCGAGCACGATGACGTCCCGGCCAGCCACGTCACCGATGACCGTGCTGATGCTGACCCGGTCGTCGGCGAAACGCTGCTTGGCCCCCGCCGCCACCCGCACCCCGAGCATCCGGGCGAACGCCGCCGCCTCCTTGGCGTTGCCGAGGTCCGGGGAGACCACCGTCGTGTTCNACAGCTCGTAGTGACGGAAGTGCGCGGCAAGTTCCCGCAACGCATGCAGATGATCCACCGGCACGCTGAAGAAACCATGGACCTGCGGCGAGTGCAGGGTCATGGCGAGGACGCGGTTCGCNCCCGCGGTGACGAGCAGGTCCGCGACCAGCCGCCCGCCGATCGAGATCCGCGGCGCGTCCTTCTTGTCCGAGCGGGCATAGGCATAGTGCGGCAGCACGACCGTCGTGCGCGCCGCCGACGCCCCGCGCGCCGCGTCCAGCATCAGCAGCAGCTCGACGAGGTTCTCCTGCACCGGTGCGACCAGCGGCTGGATGAGGAACACGTCGCGTTCCCGGCAGTTCGCGGGAAGCTGGACCTCCAGGCAGTCGTTGGCAAAACGCTGCACCCGCACCCGATGCAGCGGCACGTCAAGGTGTGTGCAGATCTCCTCGGCGAGACTCGGATGGGCACTGCCGCTGAAGACGGCGATGTCTCGCACGAACCGCTCCTCGTTCCCTGTTCTCGGTGTCCCCGGTCTCGGTGTCCCCGGTCTCGGTGTCCCGGGCCTCGGTGTCCCCGGTCGACGTCCGATGGACCCGCCCGTCCCGGATGGTATCGACCAGAGGCCGAGTCATGCCGAGGTCCCTAGCGCCTCCCGGATCGACNCCCGAGTCCCGCCACGCTTCACCGCATTGCCGTACACCCTCCCGGCCAGCCAGACCAGTGCCCCGATCAGCGCGAGCGTCAGCGCCATCGCGACCACCACCTGCCACCCCGCCACGCTGCCGATCCCGATCACCATCGGCATCAGGACCGGCGCGAACAGCGGAATCATCGCCAGCGCCAGGATGAGGCCGCTGTCCGGCGACCCCGGCAGCACCGAGATGCCCAGCACGTACGGGACAACGATCAGCAAGATCATCGGTGCCGTGACCCCGCCGGCGTCCTCCTGCCGAGACACCAGTGCCCCGGCGGCCGCGAACAGCAGCGCGTACACGGCAAACCCGAGCAGATACCACAGCAGCGCCAGCGCGACCGACCCGATCGCGATCCCGGCCGGAATGTCGAGCTGCCCGGTGGTCAGGCCCAACGACACGCCGACCACCCCGATCAGCGTCAACTGACCGAGAGCCACGGCGCCGATCCCGATGACCTTGCCGGCCATCAGCTGCCACGGACGCACGGTCGCCAGCAGCAGCTCCACCACCCGGCTGCTCTTCTCCTCGATCACCCCCTGCGCCACGGCCGGGCCGAAGATCAGCAGAGACAGGTAGATCAGCCCGCCGGAGAGCAGGCCGNGCAGCAACCGGGCCCCGTCCTGTTCCGAGGCCGGCCGCAGGGCGCTGACCTGGACCGTGGCCGCGGACACGGCTCGCCCCACGACGGCCGGATCACCACCGAGCCCCACGACCTGGCGCTCGAGCGCGACCTGCCGGGCGGCGAGGCTCAACACCGACGTCAGCCGGTCGCCGAGCTCCTTCTTGACGACCACCCGGTAGACGGCGTTCCCCGCCGCGCCAGGGGTCGCAACCACGCGGACGAACGCGTCGACGTCACCGTCGAGCACGGCCCGCTCGCCGACCGCCCGATCCGCCACCGCACGGACCTCGACGTTCTCGCCCAGCGACCGGGCCGCAGCCTCGACCGTCGCCGCCTGCCGGAAGTCGACCGCGGTAAACGCGATCCGGCTCGCCGACGAGCCGCCGGTCAGGGACGTCAGCAGCACCATGGCGCCGATCCCGAGNACGAACAGCCCCGTGGTGATCCGGAAGGCCCGCGACCTGGTCCTGGTCACGATCTCCCGCCGGGCGATCAGCCGGATCACCCGGCCCGACACCTGCGCCGCGCCATCCAGCCCCCGCACGCTCACGCCGCGTTCTCCGGGAACGCCCCACTCCCCGGCTGCTGCCCGGCCTGCACGACGACGTTACGGAACAGCTCGGTCAACGACGGCCGGCGACGACGGAACTCCCGCACCGGGCCCGTGGCCAGCGCCGCGCGCAGTACCGCCTGGTCGTCGGCGCCCGCGGTGAGGCCCAGCACCGTCCGCGGCCCGTCCCGGTGACGCACGACGACCCCCGGTATCCCGTCGGCCCAGCCCGGCGGCGCCGCCGGCGCGTCCACCACCACCTGCAGATCACCACCCGCGCGCAACTCGTCAACCGAACCGCAGGCGACCATCCGGCCCGCCCGCACGATCCCGACCCGGTCGCACAACCGCTCGACGAGATCGAGCTGATGGCTGGAGAACATCACCGGAACCCCGGCGGCGCGACGCTCCCGCAGCACCTCGCTCATCACGTCGACGGCCACCGGGTCCAATCCGGAGAACGACTCGTCGAGTATCAGGACGACCGGATCGTGCACGAGCGCGGCGGCCAGCTGCACCCGCTGCTGGTTCCCGAGGCTGAGCTTCTGCACCTCGTCGTCCAAGCGGCTGGACACCCCCAGCCGCTCGGTCCACCGCGCCACTGCCCGACGGGCTGCCGGCAGCCCCATTCCGTGCAGTTGCGCGAGGTAGACGAGCTGCTCACCCACCCGCATCCGCGGATACAGACCGCGTTCCTCCGGCATGTAGCCGATCCGGCGGCGGGTGCGTAACGTCAGCGGAACGCCGTCATAACGCACGACCCCGGAATCCGCCGCGAGCACCCCGAGGGCGATACGCATCGTCGTCGTCTTCCCGGCACCGTTGCTGCCGACGAACCCGAACAGCTCGCCGGCCCGCACCTCGAACGTCATCGACTCCAACGCGACGACGTCGCCGTACCGTTTCGACACCCCGTCGATTTCGAGCCGTCCATCGCCCACCTGCACCAGCTTTCCACGGCGTTCCAGGTAACGGTCAACCCCTGCCTCTGCCACCCAGATGCTATTCGCGGTGGTTTTCATGATCAATTTTGCGTGGTGCGACGATGTCAACACCGTTGATTATCAGGATGCGCCGGGGGGGACGAACGGCAGGCCGGCGGGTGTGCCCTCGGCGAGCAGGCGGCGCAGGGCGCCTGTGTCGAGATGGTCNGCGACGAGGTCACCGAGGGCGTCGAGGCGGCGCTGCCGAGCATCGGCGAAGCACGTGAACGCCGGGACGAACGAACGCCCCGCGGCCGTGGCCACGTCGGCGAGATAGGCGCGGCGGAACGCGTCGTTCTCCAGCACCCCGTGCCAGCTCGTGCCGGCGACCGCGCCGACGCGCACCCCGTCCGCGGCGAACGGCGCGCTGTCCGGATGCTCCTCGACGGTCAGCCGCCCGTGCCGGATCTCGTAGCCGGTCAGCGGTCGGCCGGCGGCATCGGTGGCCGCGCGCCGACCGAGCAGCTTCACCGGGTCGAACGTGGTGATGACCGGGAGCAGGCCGAGACCATCGACCTCGCCCGCACCCGATTCGACGTCGTCACGGATGCGACGGCCGAGGATCTGGTAGCCGCCACAGATACCCAGCACCGGACGGGCCGCGGCGGCGCGTTCGGCGAGGGCCGCGGCGAGACCACGGCGACGCAGCCAGCGCAGGTCCTCGACGGTGGAACGGGTGCCCGGCAGGATCACGAGGTCGGCGTCGGCGAGCTCGTCCGGTCGGGTGGCCAGGCGCACCGCGACCCCGGGCTCGACGCGCAACGCGTCGATGTCGGTCACGTTCGACAGCCGGGGCAGCCGGATGACGGCGACCCGCAGCACCTCCCGCCGACCGCCGTGCGAGGCAGGCCGCGCCTCGGGACAGGGCTCGGCGTCGGGACAGGGCTCGGCGTCGGGACAGGGCTCGGCGTCGGGGAAGGGCTCGGCGTCGGGGAAGGCAGCGAGGTCGAGGGAGTCCTCGACGTCCAGCCACAACCCCGCCTTCCAGGGGACGACGCCGTGCACCGGCCGGCCGGTGAGCCGTTCGATCTGGCGCAGTCCGGGTTCGAGCAGTCGGGCGTCGCCACGGANCCGATTGATCACCCAGCCGGCAACCAACGCCTGGTCGGCCGCATCGAGCAGGGCCAGCGTGCCGAACAGGGCGGCGAAGACCCCGCCCTTGTCGATGTCGCCGACCACGATCACCGGCAGGTTCGCGGCGCGCGCCAGGCCCATGTTGGCGATGTCGGTCGAACGCAGGTTGATCTCCGCCGGAGAACCGGCCCCCTCGCAGATCACCGCGTCGAACCGGCCGCGCAGGTCGTCCAGGCACTCCAGGACAATCGCGGCCAGCCGTTCCTTGTACGGGCGGTAGCCGAGCGCGTCGACCTCGGCGACCGGGCGGCCCAGCACAACGAGCTGGCTGTGCCGCTGGCCCCCCGGTTTGAGCAGCACCGGGTTCATCGCCGCCTCCGGTTCGACACCGGCCGCCGCCGCCTGCATCGCCTGGGCCCGGCCGATCTCCGCACCATCGGCGGTGACCGCCNAGTTCAACGCCATGTTCTGCGCCTTGAACGGGGCGACCCGCACCCCCTCCCGCGCCAGCCACCGGCAGATCCCCGCGGTCAGCACGCTCTTGCCGGCATCCGACGCGGTCCCGGCGACCAGCAGTCCCCCGCTCACCGGCGGCGCTCTCTTCTCCCGGGCCCACCAGAGCCCCCGGAGCCAGCGCCCCCGGAGCCAGCGCGTCCGGATCCGGTACCGAGGCCGAGGCGCGCGGTCAGGGCGGAGGTGACCAGCCGCGCCACCGGAGCCGCCGCCGCCGTCAGCGCGACACAGACCACGCTCACCGCCGCGGACAACCGGGCCGCGGCTGCGACGTCCGCGCCCTGCGGCCGCCGGCCGAACCCGAGCTCCGGCCGGTGCTCGACGCGGTAGGGGTAGCGCAGCTCTCCCCCGAGCCGCAGCCCCAGCGCCCCGGCGAACGCGGCCTCCACCATCCCGGCGTTGGGGCTGGGATGCGACCGGCCGTCCCGGCGCATGACCCAGTACGCGTCGACCGCCGAACCGCCGACGACCGGGGCGCACGCGCAGGTCACCAGCGCGCACATCCGCGCCGGGAGTAGGTTCGCCAGATCGTCGAGGCGCGCCGCCGCCCAGCCGAAGCGTTCGTACCGGGGGCTGTGGTGTCCGATCATCGCGTCAAGGGTGTTGATCGCCCGGTAGGTGACCAGGCCGGGCAGGCCGGCGAGCGCCCCCCACCACAGCGGGGCGACCAGCGCGTCGGAGGTGTTCTCGGCGATGGACTCGATCGCGCCGCGGGCGATCCCGGCGGCGTCCAGCGACGCCGGATCGCGTCCGCACAGCGCCGGGAGCCGTTCCCGGGCCGCGGCGAGATCGTCGGCGCGCAGCTCCTCGCCGAGGCGTCGGCCCTGACGGCGCAGCGAGGCGCCACCGAGGACGGTCCACGTGACCACCGCCGTGAGCGCGACGGCGCGTTCAGCAGCGCGTTCAGCAGCGCGTTCAGCAGCGACGGCGGGCACGGCGACCGCGGCTAGCAGCACCGCGGTGTGCAGCGCTCCGGGCGCCCGGCCGTCCCGGTAGAGCCGGTTCTCCAGCCGGGACGCGGCCCGCCCGAACCCGGCGACCGGATGCAGCCGCGCCGGGTCGGCGAGCAGCCCGTCCAGCACGGCACCGAGGACCAGACCGAACGCGCGCACGGCACGGGAAGGGACCACGGCACGGGAAGGGACCACGGCTCAGACGCTCATCGCGTACGCGACGACCCCGCGACGGACGGCGTCCATCGCCGCCCGGGCGGTCCGGCGCACCCGCGCGCCGTCCGGCGTTCCCGGGTCCGCCTGCACCATCGGAGCGACCTGCGCGATCTGGTCAAGGATGTCGATGAGCTGGCGCATCCACCGGACGAAATCGCCGGCGGTCAGTTCCACGGAACTGTCGGTCAGCACCCGTTCCAACGTGCGGCCCGCGGCCCAGTCGTGCGCGACGGCGACGAATCCGAGCTCGGGCGGGCGCAGGAACGCGAGCCGGTGGGCCTGCTCGGCCTCGGCGAGCCGCTCCGACAGCCGGACCATCTCGGCGAGGCAGTCGCGTAGCGCCGCGCCGCCCGGCAGCGCCGGGACGCCGGCGTCGTCACCGCGCGGCTCGAACACCAGCGTGGACACGGCGGCGGCCAGCGCCGGCGGGGNGAGATCGTCCCAGATGCCGGCGCGCAGGCATTCGGCGACGAGCAGGTCCTGCTCCGAGTAGATGCGCGCGAGCACCCGCCCGGCGGCGGTGACGCGGTCCCCGTCCAGGTAGCCGAGGTCCTCGAGCGCGGCGCGGACCCGGTCGAACGTCTTCGCGACCGTGTTCGTCCGGCCCTCCACCTTCCGTGAGATCGCGGCGGTCTCCTTGACCAGCCGGTTGACCTGCTCGGCGGAGCGCAGGTGCTCCTCGCGGCGCGGACAGTCGTGCACCGGATGGGCGCGCAGGGCCCGGCGCAGCCGGGCGAGCTCGGCGTCGTCCGCCGCGGCCGAACGGACCCTGGCCCGCCGGCCCGGAGGGGCATCGGGGTTGACGTCGGCGGCGCGCAGGGAGGAGGCCAGATCCCGGCGTGACTGCGGCGAGCGCGGGTTGAACGACCGCGGCACCCGGACCCGGCCGAGCGGTTCGACGGCGATCGGGAAGTCGGTCAGGGACAGCCTGCGAACCTGCCTGTCCGCGGTGAGCACCACCGGCCGCGGGCCGTCGGCGGCATTCGCGGCGGCGTCGGCGTCGAGCACGACAGCGAGCCCGCTGCGCCGCCCGGCGGGCACCCGCACGATGTCCCCGGTCCGCAGCCGGGCGAGCGCCGCCGCGGATTCGGCCCGCCGGCGCGCCGAACCCTCCCGCGACAGCGCGGCCTCCCGCTCAGCGATCTCCCGGCGCAACCGGTCGTACTCGCCGATGTCACCCTTGTCGCAGCTCAACGCCTCACGCTTCGCGTCGATCGCCTCGGTGTTGCGCTGCACCGCCCGGGCCAGGCCCACCACGGCCCGGTCGGCCTGGAACTGCGCGAACGACGACTCCAGCACGGTGCGTGCCCGCTCCCGCCCGAGCCTGCCGACCAGGTTGACGGCCATGTTGTACGACGGCCGGAACGACGAGCGCAGCGGATAGGTCCGCGTGGAGGCCAGCCCCGCGAGCGCGAGCGGATCCAGCCCCGGCTGCCACAGGACGACCGCGTGGCCCTCCACGTCGATGCCGCGCCGCCCGGCGCGGCCCGTCAGCTGGGTGTACTCCCCCGGGGTGATGTCCACGCGGCTCTCGCCGTTGAACTTCGTCAGCCGCTCCAGCACGACGGTACGGGCGGGCATGTTGATGCCGAGCGCCAGGGTCTCCGTGGCGAAGACCACCCGGACCAGCCCCTGGACGAACAGCTCCTCGACGATCTCCTTGAAGGTTGGCAGCATGCCGGCGTGGTGGGATGCGATGCCGCGTTCCAGCCCCTCCAGCCACGCCCAGTAGCCGAGCACGGCGAGGTCGGTCTCGGGGATCCCGGCGGTGCGTTCCCGGACCAGGGTCCGGATCCGCTGCTGCTCCGCGGGGCCGACGAGCCGCAGACCCGCACGCACGCAGGAGGTGACCGCCGCATCGCAGCCGGCCCGGCTGAACACGAAGACGATCGCCGGGAGCAGGCCGTCGCGGTCGAGCCGTTCGACGACCTCCGGCCGGCCCGGCACCCACGTCCGCCGGCGCGCGCCGGGCGCCGGCCGACCGCGGCCGACCGCGGGAGAGCCCCCCGACAGCGCCCGGCTCTCCTCGCGGGCCAGCCGCAGCAGGTCCGGGTTCACCACTCGTCCACCGACCGCCGTCGGACCACCACGGGCCGCGGGGATGGCTGCCACGGGCGCCTGGCCGGCACCCCCATTGCGGCCACGGTCGCCACCGCGACCACCCTGGGTGGCCCGGCCCCGTTCGCCGTTGCGGTTGCCGCCCCGCCCCCGTCCGCGGTCCCGGTCGCCGCCGCGGTCCCGGTCGCCGATGGTGGCGCGCCGGGTGCCGGCTACCTCGAATCCGGCTTCGACCCCGACGTTCCACCTCGACCGGACGAGATCACCGTCCAGGGTGGCACGAAGTGCCTCGGGTCCGCCCGGCGGCGGGGTGCCGGCAGTGTCCTCGAGGAACAGGTCGTACAGGGTGCGGTCAGCGAGCACATGCTGCCACAGCGGAACGGGACGGTGATCGCTGACGATGACCCGGGTATGGCCGCGCACCGTGACCAGCCACTCGGCGAACTCCTCGGCGTTGCTCACCGTCGCGGACAGGGAGACCAGCCGGACCTGCGCCGGCAGATGGATGATGACCTCCTCCCACACGGCGCCGCGCTGGCGGTCGGCGAGGTAGTGCACCTCGTCCATGACGACATAGCCGAGGTCGTCCAGCCGGCCGTTGTCGACCGGGCCGGCGTAGAGCATGTTGCGCAGGACCTCGGTGGTCATCACCACGATCGGGGCGTCGCCGTTGCGGGAGGTGTCCCCGGTCAGCAGGCCGACCGAGACGGCGCCGTAGCGGGAGACGAGATCGGCGTACTTCTGGTTCGACAGCGCCTTGATCGGCGTCGTGTAGAAGCAACGCGTCCCGGTGCGCAGGGCGAGATGGGCGGCGAACTCGCCGACAACCGTCTTACCCGCTCCCGTCGGGGCCGCGACGAGCACCCCTTCACCGGCAGCCAGCGCCGCGACCGCCTCGAACTGGAACGGGTCGAGTCCGAAGGGGAGGCCAGCGGCGAACTCCACAAGAATCTCGGGCGTGGAGGACACATCAGCCACCCTACGGGACGCGACGGCCGGCAGCCGACCGGTTTATGCCGGTCCCGACCGGCCGGGGAAGAACCTACGAGCGTCAGGTGATGTCGCCGTGGGTGACGTCGGTGCTTGGGGAGACGGGGGCCGTCCCCGCGCCGACGGGTGTTGACGACCCGGTGCCGACCGGGTTCGCCGTGCCGACCGGGTTCGCCGTGCCGGGCGGGTTCGCCGTGCCGGGCGACGTGGCCGTCGCCGCGGGGCCCGCGGAGGCCGCCGGGCGGGGCGGGGCGTCGTCGAAGTCCAGCGGGGAGGTCTCGTCGTCGTCCAGGTCGGCATACGGGGAGGTGTCCCCGCGGCGGGCCACCCGCCGGTCGTTCAGCCAGCCGATGATCAGCGCGACCTCGTAGAGGAGCACCATGGGCAGGCCCAGCGCGAGCATGGTGAACGGGTCCTGGCTGGGGGTGACGACCGCGGCGAACACGAACACCAGGAAGATCTCGGGCCGCCGCCAGGAGCGCAGCTTGGCGGTGCTGACGATCCCGGCCAGATTCAGCATCATGACGAGCAGCGGAACCTCGAACGACAGTCCGAAGATCAGCAGCATCGCCTGGACGTAGCTGAGGTACCGGTTGCCGTCCAGGACGCTGACCAGCCCGTTGCCGCCGAAGCCGAGCAGCAGGCCCAGCCCGGTCGACAACGTCAGGTAGGCGAAGACCGCACCGGTGGCGAACAGGACGAGGGAGACACCGACGAAGGTCAACGACCAGCGCCGCTCATGACGGTGCAGACCAGGGGTGATGAAGGACCAGAGTTGGTACAGCCACACCGGCGAGGAGACCACCACCGCGGCGATCATGGAGATCTTCAGGCGGATAGTGAACGCGTCGAGGATGCCGAAGAAGTACAGGGTGCAGTCGTTCGCCGCCAGGCCGTCCGGGCTGAACCGCTTGCTCGCCGGCAGGTCGCAGTACGGCGCCTTGAGCCAGTCGAAGATGCGCGGCTCGAAGATGAAACAGACGACACCGGCGATCGCGAACGCGAGGAGCGCGATGGCGACGCGGTTGCGCAGCTCACGCAGATGCTCGGTGAGCGGCATGCGACTGTCCTCGACAGTGCGCGTGCGGCGGTAGTTCACCGAGGCGACGAGCCTTCGCGGCGTGGGCAACCCTGGCACGTCGGCGGCTCCTGGTCGAGAGGAAGGAGGAAGGGGCGCCGGCGGACGCCCGACAGGCCGTGGGACCGCCGTGAGGTCAGCCCCGGTCGGCGGCCGACGCGGTGCCGTTCACGGACGCGGTGGCGTTCACGGACGAGGCGGAGACCTGACCGGGCGCGACGGCCTGACCGGGCGCGACGGCCTGCGGCTGGGCCACCGGCGGCTGGGCCTCGATCGGCAACGGGGCCGGCTGCGCCGCGGGCGCGGGCTGGTCATCCTCGCGCAGGCCCTTCGTCTCGGCCTTGAAGATGCGCAGCGAACGACCGAAGGAACGCGCGGCGTCGGGAAGCTTCTTCGACCCGAATAGCACCAGAACGACGAGGGCGATGATGATGATTTCGGTGGTGCCCAGGTTTGGCATGGTCGGCGTCCTCCGATGAGCGCGGTACCGGGCCCGGTCCGACGACCGGTGCGATCGATGCTACGTCCGCCAGCCTAGGAGGGGATAGACGGCGTGCGGGTATCCCGGAGATGACGGATGCGCAACGAAGTCAGCCTGCACGATAGCTCGTAGCACTCGGCGGGCAAAGCGTGTCCACAACGACACCGGAAACCCAAATCATCACCGACCGCTACCTCGTCAACCCGGAAGTCCCAAATTGTGGCGACACAACGTCGTATGGCACGATCGACGTCACGCGACGGTCGCTCCCGTCAGACCACACGGGGACCACGGATCCGGTCGGGCGAGGAGCCGGTCAGGACGTGCGTTCGGCGAGCCGCGCGCTGACCTCGGCGTGGTCGAGCCGCGCCGCGAGCGCCGCGGTGTCCGAGGCCAGGACCGAGACCCGCGCGGACAGCTCCGTCGTGACGGCCCGCACCGCGCGCATCTTCTGCCACACTCGCCACGCACTGAGCGCCAGCAGGGCAAGCGCGCCGACGATGAGGACGAGGTAGAGGAGCGCCCAGAGCATACCGATCACCCTACTCGGCGGTCGGCGTGAGCCCGTAGGCGAGCAGGGCCCGGCGGGCCAAGGCGTGCACCTCCTCGGCGAGCGCCGGCGGCTCGACCACCCGCACGTCGGCCCCGAGGCCGAGGACCAGCCGGTGCAGCCAGAAGGTCTCCCCGGCGTACAGCGTGACCTCGAGCCGTCCACCGGGCAGCTCGCGCATCCCGGTGACCGGGTAGTAGTCGGCCACCCACCGGGCCGGGGACGCCAGCTCCAGCACGACCCGCACGTCCGCCGGGCCGGGCCGGTAGATCCCCTCCCTGGTGTCGCGGGACACCGTGCCCGGCGGCGGAACCGCCGGGGCGTCGAGGATCGTCACCCCGCCCGGCCCGTCGATGCGGTCCAGCCGGAACAGCCGCACCGCCTCCGCCCGGTGGCACCATCCCTCCAGGTACCAGCGGCCGTCCTGGACCAGCACCCGCATCGGGTCGACCTCGCGCTCGGTCAGCTCGTCGCGGGACCACACCAGGTAGCGCAGATGCACCCGCCGGCGGTCCCGCAGCGCCCGCTGCACCACCGCGAGGACCTCGTCGTGGACGTCGAGGGTGACGCGTACCTGGCCGACGGCGGCGGTGCCGGCGGTGCCGACCGCCTCCTCCAGCTTCTCCAGCGCCCGATCCAGGGCCTCGCGGCCGGCGAGGCCGGGCACGTCGGCGAGCGCGCGGGCGGCGACGATCAGGGCGGTCGCCTCGTCGACCGACAGCCGCAGCGGCCGGTCGAGGGTCTGCGGATCGACGATGGTGATCTGATCGCCGGAGTAGCTCAGGTCGATGAGGTCCCCGGGCGCGCCGCCGGGCAGGCCGCAGACGAACAGCAGGTCGAGGTCGTCGCGCAGCTGGCGGGGGGTGATCCCGAAGGCCGCGGCCGCCTCGGTCAGGGAGATCCCGGGATGCGCCCGCAACCAGGGGACGAGCGCGAGCAGCCGGCTCAGCCGGTCGGTGGCGGCGCTCACCGCGTGCCCGGGGCGGGCGGTGGACGATGNGCCGGGGCGGGCGCCGCCCGACGGATCATCGGGCGCTCACCGGACGTTCGTCGCGGCGCACCCCCGCAGGTGGGGACGCCACGTCGCGGGCGGCGGTGCCCGCGAGGGCCGCCCGGAGCCGACCGACCACAGCCGCGCGCAGCTCGGGTGGGTCGACGACGACGACGTCCGGACCCGATCCGACGATCCACCGGGCGAGCTGTTCGGTGTCGGCGAAGTCCATCTCCAGCAGATCCATGCCCGGCGGTGGATTCGTATCCGGCGACGGGCGGGCGTACCGCCGCAGCGCGTGCGCGCTGCCCCGGCGGACCGCCAGCGTGGCGGTCCGGAAGCGGTCCGGGGGGGCCTGCGCCGAGACCATCGCCCGCAGATCGACCCCTGGCGGGACCTGGACCGCGCCGGCCGGTCCGACCATGCGCACCGGGCCGGTGAACCGGGACAGCCGGAACACCCGGGCCGCGCCACGGTGCAGATCGTGCCCGGCAAGGTACCACCGCCCCCGCCACGACAGCACCCCCCAGGGCTCGACGTGCCGGTCGGCGGAGTCCGTCTCACCGACCTTCCGGTACGGGAAGCGGATGGTCCGACCGGCCTGGACCGCCGCGAGGCACTGCTCGAAGGCCGGCTCGGTCGCATCGACCCGCGGTTCGAAGCCGTCGAGCACGCCGAGCCCGCCACCGCTCACCGCGGCCCCGCCCGCGGCGAGCTTGCGCAGGGCGCTGGCGGCCGGCCCGGCGAGCGCCGTGCTCGACCACAGCGAGCCGGCGACGGCCAGGGCCGCGGCCTCGTCCGGTTCCAGGGCGATGTCGGGCAGCGCGTAGTCGCCGCGGCGGATGCGGTAGCCGGTCTCGTTGCTGAACGCCGAGTCCGCGCCGGTCTCCAAGGGGATGCCGATCTCCCGCAGATACGCCTTGTCCCGCTCGAACATCCGCCGGAAGGCGTCCTGCTCCTCCTCGGTGCGCCCGGGCTCGTAGCCCTCCACCAGCTCGCCGATCTGGGACACGGTGAGGAAACGCGATGTCGCCATCAGGCACATCGTCAGGTTGAGGAGCCGCTCCACCCGTCGCCGGGACACACCCGTAAAGGGTAGCCGCCGGAGTTCACCGGGCACGCAGCNCCCCATCACCGCCGCTGGCCCACCGGTCGCACCGGGCCCACCGGGCCACCCGCGGCCGGGCCGGGTGAGGGCCCGTGGGCTACGGCTGGCCGGCGCCGGCCCCAACACCCGGCGTGGCCCCAACACCCGGCGTGGCCCCAACACCCGAGGTGGCGCCGTCGACCGCGATCAGGTCCACCACGAACACCAGAGTGTCGTCGGCGAGGATCGTCGGCGGACGTCCCCCCACCGGGCCATATCCGAGGTCCGGCGGGATGATGATCTGGCGGCGGCCGCCGACGCGCATCCCGTCGATGCCCTGCCCGAAGCCGGCGATCGTGCCGTCCAGCGGGAAGGTCGCCGGCTGGCCCCCCGCCCAGCTGCTGTCGAACTCCTTGCCGTCGCGCCAGAGCACGCCCACGTACCGGACGGTGACGGTGCTGGTGGCGGAGGCGAGCGCGCCGTGACCGGTCACGAGATCGGTGGTGACCAACGTGGCCGGCGCCGTCCCCCGGCCCGCCGCGGAGATCGGCTTGCGGCTCAGGTCGGTGGCACCCGCGACCGCGGGGACCCGCCCGGAGGTGTCGTCGACGGCCGTCCGGGAGGGCACCGGCGCCGCCCTGGTGCCGTCGGGGGCGTCGGAGGCGCCGCAGCCGACCAGGAGCGGGGCGAGCAGCACGGCGGGCAGCACGGCACCCGCGAGCGGGTGCCGGCGGGTGGCGGACGGCCGACGGCCGCTGCCACGCGAGCCGGGACGGGCTGACGCGAAGGGCAGGACGACGCCGGCGCGTCGCGGCACGAACATCACAGGGGCTCGAGTCCTCACATACTGGCGATGAGCTTGTCGACCCGATCATCAACGGAACGGAACGGGTCCTTGCACAGGACCGTACGCTGGGCCTGATCATTGAGCTTCAGGTGGACCCAGTCGACTGTGAAGTCCCGGCGTTTCTCCTGGGCACGCTTGATGAACTCGCCGCGCAGCCGGGCGCGGGTGGTCTGCGGGGGGCGTGACTTGGCCTCGAAGACGTCGAGATCACGGGTGACGCGCTCGACCAGACCAGCCCGTTCCATCCGGTAGTACAGGCCCCGGTCGCGGTGGATGTCGTGGTATTTCAGGTCGAGCTCGGCGACCCGCGGCGAGGCCAGCGACAGCCCGTGCTTGTGCCGGAAACGCTCGATGAGCACGTACTTCGTCACCCAGTCGATCTCACGGGCGACGAGCTCGAGGTCGTCGGTCTCGATCGCGAGCAGGGTACGGCCCCACAGGTCGAGCACCCGCTTGGCGACCTCGTCCCCGTCCCCGCCGCGGCGCTCCACGAACTCGACCGCCTTGGAGTGGTACTCCCGCTGGATGTCCAGCGCGCTGACCTCACGTCCGTTGGCCAGCTTGATCCTGCGCTGGCAGGTCATGTCGTGGCTGACCTCGCGAATCGCCCGGATCGGGTTCTCCAGGGTCATGTCCCGCAGCATCACACCGGCCTCGATCATGCGCAGCACCAGGTCGGTCGCCCCGAGCTTGAGCAGCATGGTCGTCTCGCTCATGTTCGAGTCGCCGACGATCACGTGCAGCCGCCGGAACCGCTCGGCGTCGGCGTGCGGCTCGTCACGGGTGTTGATGATCGGCCGGGACCGGGTGGTCGCCGAGGACACCGACTCCCAGATGTGCTCGGCGCGCTGGGAGATGCAGTACACCGCGCCCCGCGGGGTCTGCAGCACCTTGCCCGCGCCGCACAGGATCTGCCGGCTGACNAGGAACGGCACCAGCACGTCCGCGAGCTTCGAGAACTCGCCGTGCCGACCGACGAGGTAGTTCTCGTGACAGCCGTAGCTGTTGCCGGCGGAGTCGGTGTTGTTCTTGAACAGATGGATGTCGCCGGCGATGCCCTCCTCGCGCAGCCGTCGTTCGGCCTCGACGAGCAGGCCCTCGAGGATGCGTTCCCCGGCCTTGTCGTGGGTGACCAGGTCGGGCACGGAGTCGCATTCCGGGGTGGCGTACTCCGGATGGCTACCGACATCCAGGTAGAGACGGGCGCCGTTCTTGAGGAACACGTTGCTGCTACGTCCCCATGACACGACACGACGGAACAGGTACCGTGCCACCTCGTCCGGGGACAGCCGTCGCTGCCCCCGGAACACGCAGGTGACGCCGTACTCGTTCTCCAGTCCGAAGATGCGGCGGTCCACGTCTGTGACCCTATGCTCGGATGCCGCCTCGGCGCGCCGGGACGCTCGGGCCGGATGTCACCCTGATGCGGATTCGCCCCTCCTGCGGACGGACGGGTCGACCGACAACCGCCNGGCCCAGCCCGACGACGAACCAGCCGGCGAGGACCAGTACCGGACGGCCACCGCCGGCACCGTCGAAGTAGGCCGTCGAGCGCAGCAGCGTGGCACCCGCCCCCGGCGGCGCAAACTGGCCGATGTCGCCCCAGGGCCGTGGCAGCATCTCCGGGGCGGAGGCCGCCGCCGACAGAGCGGCACCGGCGACCAGAACCAGCACCGCGGCGACGAGACCCGGCACGCCCGCGACCGCCCCGAGTCCCAGGACCGGCCCGGCGACGGCCAGCGCCAGCAACGTCACGACCGCCATCGTCGTCAGGAACTCCCCGGGCAGGACGTCCAACGCCCCCTGCAGCGCGACGGCCCCGGCGAAGCCGGAGAGCACCGCGAGCGCGGCGAGCCCGGCGAGCCGGATCACCCGCGACCCCACCATCCGTGCCAGCAGCACGCCGGCCGCGGTGATCACCAGCGTCAACGGGAGGTAACCGGCCGCCAGCCCGCCGCCGGCCTGGTCCCGTGGCGCGTTGGCCACCACGTCGACCACCGGGATCTCCAGACCTGGCATGAACACCCGGATGCCCCGGGTCAGCGCCTCGGTGACCGCCGGACTCGCCGCGGAGGCGACCCGCAGGGTCAGGCCGTTGCCGCCGATGACGATCGCGGCGTAGGCGTCACGCTCGCGCAGCGCACGGTCGGCGGCGGCCACCGTCGGCACCGTGCGCACCGTGAGGGCGCCCGGCTCCACCCGGCTGATCTGGTCGGCGAGCGCGGTCGCCGCGGGTGCCGGGCCCACGGTGAGGATCGGCAGGTCCCGGGGACGCAGGCTGGTGACGGACGTTCCGTACAGCCAGACCAGGACGCCCATCAGCAGGGCCATGCCGACGGTGATGACGGCGATCCGCCGGACACCGTGCGTGCCGAGCCCGTCAACGCCGCCGAACCGGGCCCACGCCCGTCCGGCCGGATCGGCCGGGCCGGGCAGGCCGGGCAGGCCGGTCTCGCCCGAGGCCGGCGGGGGCGACGGCGCCGAGTGTCCCGGCTCGGGGCGCTGCCCCGGAAGAGGATCATGTTCGCCGCCGCCACGATGCCGTTCCCCGGTCACCACAGGAGGACTCCGACGGTCCGGTCGACGTGCGCCGGGTCCACCGCGCCCTCCCAGGCCGCCGCCACCCTCGGCAGTGGTTGCCTCACCGTGTCCTCCCTCCGTCCGGCGACACCCGCCAGGCTGCTACAGGGAGTAGCGTGACGCCTTCATGCTGTCGGGGCTTGTCCGGCGGCGTGTCGCGGCCGGCATGTCCGGGTGAATCCGCCGGTCCGCGGCGGTTCCGGACACCAGGTGGTCGACGGACCATGGGCGGGACAGGCGGATCGGGCGGGAAGGCTCCCCGGCGGGAAGGATGGCGACATGGCAACCGGAACGAACGACGCGGCGTCCCATCGAACACGACATGACGGCGAAGACAGGGCCCGGCTGCGGGCGCAGGCCGTCCGCGGCCGCGGCGGGCTGCCGCTCACGGTCCTCGCCCCGGCCGCGAAGGACCCGCCGCGCGGCGGCTTGGTCGTCGTCCAGGACGCCCGAGGCATCACGCCGTACCTGGTCTCCGTCTGCGACCGGCTCGCCGCCGCCNGCTGGCTCACCGTGGCCCCGCACCTGTATCACCGCGACGGGCTGGACGAGGTGGACCCGGCCGACGGCTGGGCCGCGGCCACGTCGACGATGGGCACCCTGTCCGGCGCGGGCATCGACGCCGACATCGACGCGGCGCTCGGGCACCTCCTCGCCGCGGGCTTCCCCGCCGAGCGGAGCGCGATCATCGGCTTCTGCATGGGTGGCACGGTCGCGCTGCACACCGCCACCCGGCACACCCTCGCCGCGGCGGTGTCGTTCTACGGCGGCGGGATCAGCACACCGTACTGGCCCGGCATCCCCGCCCTGGTGGAGGCGGCACCGTCGTTGCGCGGGCCGTGGCTCGGCCTCTACGGCGAGGAAGACGCCCTGATCTCCACCGACGAGATCGCCGCCCTACGAGCCGCGGCCGCCCGCTCGGGCGCCCCGACGGAGCTGGTCAGCTACGCCGGGGCCGGCCACGCCTTCCACAGCGATGACCGGGAGGCGCTCTACCGCCCGGTCGCCGCGGCCGACGGCTGGTCACGGGCACTCGCCTTCCTCGACCGGCACGTTCGCCCCCGCTGAGGCGCCCGGCCGGCCAATCGAAGATCGTCACCATCGACCTCACGAGCATCACCCATCTGGCGTCCAGAGATCACGGTGGGCGCACGCGAGAGATCGGCGGCGGATGAGGGCGGCGGTGCGCGCCAGGTACGGCCCACCGGAGGTGGTGGGAATCCAGGAGGTCGACAAGCCCGCGGCCGGCGGCGGTCCGGGCCCCGGACGGTGCCGCGGCTAGGCTGCTCTGATGCCACGTCATAGCTGATGCCACGTCATAGCTAGCGACAGCTGGCGCGGCTCAGCGTAAGTCTGCTCTGCTGGCAGCGTAACGGTTGGAGTATGGGGACCGGGATCGTGGATGCGTCTGGGCACACTCGTGCGGACCGGCTCGGCGGCGGCCGTGGTGGTCGCCACCGGCGCGCGTACCCAGTTCGGCCGGATTGCGCTCGGGCTGGGCGAACGGCACGAGGAGACCCAGTTCCAGATGGGGCTGCGCCGGTTCTCCGGGCTACTGGCCCGGGTCGCCGGCGTGCTCACCGGCTCGATCTTCGTCATCAACCTGGTGCTGGCCCGGCCGCTGATAGACGCGTTGTTGTTCTCGCTGGCCATCGCGGTGGGCAGCACCCTGCGCCGTCGACGAGCGCGGGCGGCCGCGAGCAGGCTGTCGTGGTGCGGGCGGACCACGGACCCGGTCATACCCTAGTGCAGGTAGGACGAGGGCCGGTGAGGATTGTCCGCCCATCGCGTCGGTAGGCTGCCGACCATGGCGGAGCTGAGTGACGTCGAGCTGGACGCGCTGGTCGAGAGTGCCGTCGTCGACGCCTGTGGTGAGGACGAACAGCTCGCGGCGTTTCACGCAGTGATGGAGGACAGCCTCACCGTTCCCTTCCGGGCCACCGTACTGGGCGTGGAAGTGACAGTGATGGGGATCGATCTGCTGCCTGGAAGCGGTATCGTCGCGGTCTGCGCTCGGGGGAGGTATCGCCAGGCGATCGGGATTCTGGACCTGCGGCTGCCCGACCCTCCTCCGGGTGGGGCGGAATGGATCGAGGCCTACCGGCGCTGGGCAGCCTGACGGGGCGAAGCGGCAAAATAAGGTAGAAGATGTCCACGTACCAGTACTACGAGTTCCTGGCCGTCGACCGGCCTCTGGACGCGCGGCAGCAGGACGAGGTCCGCGCGCTGTCCACCCGGGCCAGGATCACCGCCACCAGTTTCACCAACGAATACCACTGGGGTGACTTCCGCGATGATCCCCGGAAGATGGTGGAGCGCCTCTACGACGCCCATCTCTATCTCGCGAACTGGGGCACCCGCCGGGTGATGCTCCGCCTGCCCCGCGCCCTGCTCGCTCTCAAGGTCGCCGAGCAGTACTGCGTCGATCCGCAGGTGACCGCCTGGACCACCGGAGAGCATCTCGTCCTCGATCTGAGTAGTGAGGACGAGGGCGGGGACTGGGTGGAGGGCGCCGAGGACTCGTTGTCGGCGATCGTCGGTGTCCGTGCCGAACTCGCCGCCGGTGATCTGCGGCCGCTTTATCTGGCCTGGCTGGCGGCCTACGGGGTGTGGGAACGCGACGAGGAGGCCTTCGACGACGAGGAGGAGGACGATCTCGAGCCGCCGGTGCCCGCCGGGCTGGGTTCCCTGACCGCACCGCAGCGGGCCCTGGTGGATTTCCTCCGTCTCGACGCCGATCTGCTTGCCACCGCGGCCCAGGCGAGTCCGCCTGCGGCCCAGGCCAGGGAAGATCCCCACGCCCTGGNCGGGTGGATCAAGGATCTTCCCTCCGGTGACAAGGAGAAACTCCTGCTCCAGGTCACACAGGGCCATGGGGCCCGGGTCCAGATGGAAGTGCTACGGCGCTTTCGTGGCGAGCCTGATCCCCTCCGGGATGGCCGNCCCCGCCGCACGGTCGCCCAACTGCTGGACGCCGCCGCGGACATCCGCCAGGAACGCCGGCGGCGCGCCGAGGCTGCTCGTGCCGAGCAGGACGCCCGCGATGCCCAGGCGCGGGCGCTGGCTCGGGAGAAACGGCTGGACACTCTGGCCCGTGATGGTGACACGGCCTGGGGGCGCGTTGACGCGCTGATCGACACCCGCAGGCAGAGCGACTACGACGCGGCCGTCGACCTTCTTGGGGATCTGCAGGCGCTGGCCTCACGTTCCGGCACCACCGTGGAGTTTGCCCGACGGTTCACGCTCCTGCGCCAAGTACATCTCCGGAAGCCCAGTCTGATCGCCCGTTTCGACCGTGCCGGCCTCGGTGCCGTCACGACCGGGCAGTGACCCGTCCTCAGGTCTCCGCGGTTGATCTGCCGGCGACCCGACACTGATCCGAGGCGGGGGCGCCCGTCCGGTTTCCCTGGAGGAATTGCCAAGACTTGTGGATGGTGATCGCTAGGCGGCTTGGGTCACGGGTGGGGTGGTGGGTCGTTCGATGAGCTGGCCGCCCTCGAACACGGCGCCGGAGGTCATCACCTGCCGCGGCTGGGCGTGACCGTCACGGACGACCAGCCGGCGGCCGTGTTCGTCACGCTGGTCAGCGAGTTCCGCGATGTAGGCGTCGACCTCGGCTTCCAGGGCGGCGGCGAGCATCCGCCGGGCACCTTCCCGCACGATCTCGTCGATCAGCGACGGGCTGCTCGCCGGACCATCGGCGGGCGTGCCGTCTTCGGGGACTACCGTGAGCACGGGCGCGCCTTCCAGACCGACGCGCCAACGTCGGTCTGACTGAGACCTCAACCTCGATCACCGGGAAGGTACGCCCTCCCCAGCCGATCCACAGGTCTCAACCATTGCTCGTTCCCTATCCGCATGTCGGTCAACAGCGAAGTGATTGAACAGCGGGCAGCGTCCCACCATGTAATACCGGTCATCGTGGACGTGTCGTTCCCGCTACCCGAGCGCACCACTCAACGGCGGATGTCCGGGCTGGCGCTCGGGGCCATGGTCTGCCGGCTTCGACCACTGGTGTCATCCCGGGTCGTGNCCCGCNCCCCGTGCATGGACGTTCCCCGCCGTGGCCGCACGTTTCCGCTGGCAGACGGCCTGCTTGTGCGATCGGGGATGTTGATCGTGGGGCCGGGGATGGTGGGGTGGCGGTTCGGGTTGCGCCCGGTTCTGTCCACAGGTATTCAGGACTATTGGTGCGACCTGGGATTTCGTCCAACCTTTTGCTAGTCGTCAAGTTCGCACAATACGAACCGGGCGATGCCCGCAGTGCGCCACCAGGCGTGCGAAGTCCTTCGGCCGGCGACGGGCGTACGTCCGCTCCACGGGGCCGTACCCACCCGCCGGCCCGGTGCTCGGTGAGCACGGCGGGCAGCTCGACATCCAGGCCGAATTTCTCCGTCAACCCGGGCTACCCGGCCGTCTGCGGGGTGGTCGCCAGCCCGCGGTGTGGTCCTGGCTGGGGATGGCCGCCGCCCACCTCGCAGACGAACGTCCACAAGCCGGCCGCCCATCCATCGGCGCGGGCTGGATGAACTCGTCCGGGTGGAATGGGCGTACCTGTGTATCCATGCCACAGCTGCACGGGTCGCGAGCTGTGCGTCGCGCCGTATGCCGGTCCTGGCTGCAGTGTGCCGGAGACGCCAGCGAGGAGGTCTCGTCCATGAGCACTCCAGGGNTCGGCCATCCGTTGTACCCGCCGCTGCGCCCCACGGTCACCGTCGAGGAGCTCCTGGCCACGAGAGGTACCCAACCCATCCGCTCGCTCGACGACCTGGCCGCTGACACCTTCGATTCCGACGAGGAGCTCGACGAGTTCCTCGCGTTCACCTACGCCGAGCGTCGTCGCGACGTCGCCTGAGCCGTCGCCTGAGCCGTCGCCGTGCAGCCCGTCGTCCTTGACACCGACATCGTGTCCCTGAGTCACAAGCGCAGGCTCAGCAGGCCCGTGGCAACCCGCCTGATCGGCCGCCGGCCGCTGATCACCTTCGTGACCTTCGGTGAGCTCACCAAGTGGACCGATCCGCGAGACTGGGGTAGTCGTCGACGTCGGGAACTCGCCGACTGGCTTTCAGGAATCCCTGTACTACCCGGAGACGAAGCCGTCGCTGCCACCTGGGGCGTACTCTCCGCAGCCGCCACCCGGGCCGGACAGCCCCGTCCAGTCAACGACATGTGGATCGCGGCGTGCTGCCTCACTCACAATCTGCCGCTCGCCACCTTGAACCCGAAGGACTGCATGTACTTCAGGGATCATCGTGGTCTACGGATTCTTGGCGAGGAGTAACCGCTGCTTCCGAACGGCGGGCCCCGGGGNCATGCGGNACGCCGTGGTGGCCGGCTGCGACGTCGCCACCGTGACGACTCAGCCGGGATCGAAGTCCCAGCAGAACACGCAGCGCGCCGGTTTCGACCTCCTCCACACCCGCGCCATCCTCAACGCGCGGCGATGTTGGCGGGCCAGCCCGAGGCTGTCCGGTCAGCCATGGAGAAGACCGGTGGCGGAAACGGCCGGCGCAGGTTGGCGCTGCTAAAAAGAGCCATGACCACGACACCACGAATTCAGCAGTACCAGGGCGATCGACGCGAGCTCCGCCCTCTGTTCGAGCTGGCCGAAGACTCGGCCAGTCAACTCGACGCCTACCTCCACCTCGGCCACGTTCTGGTCGCGCTCCTCGACGACCGAATCGTGGGACATCTTCAATTCGTTCCCACCGGACACCCACAGACGGTCGAGATCAAGAACATGGCAGTGCTGAAGCCCCATCAGGGACATGGGATAGGCCGGGCGCTCATCGAGTCACTGGTCGAGCTTCTCGCGGGTGCTCCGGTGACCGCGCTGCTCGTCGCGACGGCCGCCGCCGACATCGACAACCTGCGCTTCTACCAGCGGCGCGGGTTCCGGTTCCGCTCGGTCGAACGCGACGCTTTCACGGCGGCGACGGGCTACCCCGGCTGCGTCGTCATCGACGGTATCGAGCTGCGCGACCGGGTCTGGCTTGACCTGGTCGCTGCCCGCCACCGGGCCCCGCGTCGAAAACCGGGACCTTCTCCTGGCCAGCCGCCCCGGGTTGTTCGAAGCCGAGCACTGCCTCCCGCACACCGGCCTGGGCTAAGTAGGGAGCCGACCGGCCGGCCTGAGCAGGAACGTTGCGACCTATATCGCCGTGGCCATGATCCTCGGCATCTATTTCGCGCTGAGCTCCGGCACCGTGGACAGCATCGTCTACGACGTCGTCCTGGAGGAGACAGGCTCGAGCAAGCTCTACGAGACCTGGATCGGCCGGGCCACCATGATCGAGAGCGGTGTTCTCGTGGTCAGCGCGCTGGCCGGTGGGGCGATCGCCGGCTGGGCCTCCGCGCGGGTGGCCTCCTTCGCCACCTTGCCGTTCGTGGCGGCCTCGGCCGGTCAGACTCGGAGCGCCTCGCCGAGAGGTAAGGCGGCATGAGAGCACCATTGGACGCTCACATGCAGCGGCCCAGGCGGCGTACTCCAGCCAAGTCCCGATGAGAGAGCTCCGGCGCGGCTCGGGTGGATATTGCTGATCGAAGATGTCGGCGGCAGTGACAGTGAGACATCCTGGCGGCGCGTTACGGATCTCCTCGCGAGCGCACAGCGCANGGCGTGCCNGGGCAGAGCCTTCGGTCCCGCCACTGTCAGGGCCGGCAGCTCCGTCGTCTGTCTGGCGCTCCGAGGCTGCTGGAACGGCCGATGTAATAGCGTTAGCCTTTTCCAGGAGCCGGCTGGAGATCCCTCGACCGTCAACAGAGCGCGCCCACTTCGCCTCGCCGAACAGAACCGGGTGTCGGTCCCTGCCCGCGAGCACGACCGCATCGATCTCGTTCTGCCCACCCGCGCTCCAACAAGGCCCGACCGCGACGATGTCCCTGCCCAGCGCGCCGGCGACCGCGAGTCGGCGTAGGTGCTCGCGAAACGCTTCCTCCCACGGTTTGCCGAGATGGCCGTCCAGACTCTCGATCAGTACTGGCAGCAGTGCTTTCCCTGATCCACGCTCGATCTCCGCGCGGTACCGAGACAGCACGCCGAGATAGAAAGCGAGGAAATTGTCGGCGATCCGGTAGACGCGCCGACGGCTGCGCGCTGGTTCGGTGANGGGCATCAGCCGTTCGNCCAGCCGCAGCTCGACGAGCCGATCCAGAGTACGGGCCGGTTCAGCCCGAATATAGTCCTTGATCTCGTTGTACTGGGTGCGGCCCTCGGCGATCGCGTGGAGCACGGCCGCCGGGTATTCACCGTGCTCCACCTCGGTGGCAAGCACGAGTTGGCCCTCGGTGAGCAGCGGCGCCCCGGGCCGGCAGGCCAGCCGTAGCAGGTTGTCAGCGAGATCGGCGCCCTGGTCCCACCACGACAGATACAACGGAACTCCGCCAACCAGCCCGTAGACGAGCGCCCGGTCGGATGGCGTCAGGCTGGGCAGCATGAGTGCGGCCTCGTGCGGACGGANCGGATGCAGCGACAGTGACAGATCAAATCTGCCGTACAGAGGCGCCCGCTGCTCCTGTAGCGCGGTCATGTGCCGCACGGCCGACCCGCACACGAGCATCCGCAGCCTGGTCCGGCCGGCTGTTCGATCGAGGAAGGCCCGCAGGACTCCGGGCAGTTCGGGTGAGGTGGCGACGATCTCGGGAAACTCGTCCAGGATGACGAGGAGCGGCTCCTGCTCAGCCGCCGCGGCGAGGTCGTCGAGCGCGTCGTCCCAGTCGAGATAGGGACGAGCAGCGAGATCACGGATTCGCCCCGGTAGCGCGATGGCCGCCTGACGGGATAGTTGCGCCAGTTCCCCAACTGCCGCCCGACCGGCTCCGGTGTGGGACACCGACCGACGGCCCTGGGCGAAGCGCTGCAACAGCGCGGTTTTGCCGACCCGTCGCCGTCCCCCCACCACCGCCGGCCGGGGGTCGGTCGAGCGCCACCACGCCTCCAGAGCGGCGAGTTCGTCGGTGCGATTCACAAAGGCCACCGCCGCCCCGCCTCCCTCCAGCAACTCACACCACCTGTAACTTACTTGCTATGTAAGTTATACCCAGCGCCATCCGTACGCGGCTCGCGACATCCACGATTCTGTGATCTTTCCGCCTACCCGGCCGACAACCCTGACCGGATCGTGCTGCACGAGCTCATCCGGAGAGGGATCACGATGACGCCGCTCACGGACCACCTCGCCTACCGTAGGACCTCGTCCTGCGCGGCATCGCCAGCCTCCCGGTCCGCTTCAAACAGCACGCCGGTGTCCTCGGTCAGGTGCCGACGTAGGCCGCGAGGTGCTCGCCGGTGAGGGTGGAGCGGGCTGCGACGAGGTCGGCGGGGGTGCCCTCGAAGACGATCCGGCCGCCGTCGTGGCCAGCGCCGGGACCGAGGTCGATGATCCAGTCGGCGTGCGCCATGACCGCCTGGTGGTGCTCGATGACGATGACCGACTTGCCGGCGTCGACGAGCCGGTCGAGCAGGCCGAGCAGCTGCTCGACGTCGGCGAGGTGCAGGCCGGTGGTCGGCTCGTCGAGGACGTAGACGCCGCCCTTCTCGGCCAGGTGGGTGGCCAGCTTGAGCCGCTGCCGCTCGCCGCCGGACAGCGTGGTGAGCGGCTGGCCGAGGCTGAGGTAGCCGAGCCCGACGTCGGCGAGCCGGTTGAGGATGGCGTGCGCGGCCGGCGTGCGCGCCTCCCCGGCGCCGAAGAACTCCTCGGCCTCGGTCACCGACATCGCGAGCACCTCACTGATGTCGCGGCCGCCGAGATGGTGCTTCAGCACCGATGCTTCAAACCGTTTCCCCTCGCACTCCTCGCAGGTGGTGGCGACGCCGGCCATCATCGCCAGGTCGGTGTAGATGACCCCGACGCCGTTGCAGGTGGGGCAGGCGCCCTCGGAGTTGGCGCTGAACAGCGCCGGCTTCACGCCGCCCGCCTTCGCGAACGCCTTGCGGATCGGGTCGAGCAGTCCGGTGTACGTCGCCGGGTTGCTCCGTCGCGAGCCGCGGATCGCGCCCTGGTCGATCGACACCACACCCGCGCCGGCTGGCCCCGAGAGATGGGGGATCGACCCGTGCACGAGCGAGCTCTTGCCGGAGCCGGCGACGCCGGTGACGACGACAAGCACCCCGAGCGGGATGTCGACGTCGACGCCGCGCAGGTTGTGCGCCGTCGCGCCGCGGATCGCTAGCCGGCCGGTGGGCGTCCGCACCGCCTCCTTGAGGGCGGCCCGGTCGTCGAGATGGCGGCCGGTGCGGGTGCCGCTGGCCCGCAGCCCCTCGACGGTGCCCTCGAAGCAGACGGTGCCGCCCGCCGTTCCGGCGCCGGGGCCGAGGTCGACGACGTGGTCGGCGATCGCGATCGTCTCCGGCTCGTGCTCCACGACGAGCACCGTGTTGCCCTTGTCCCGCAGCCGTAGCAGTAGGTCGTTCATCCGCCGGATGTCATGGGGGTGCAGGCCCGTGGTGGGCTCGTCGAAGACATAGGTGACGTCGGTGAGGGAGGAGCCGAGGTGGCGGATCATCTTGACGCGCTGCGCCTCGCCGCCCGACAGCGTGCCCGACGGCCGGTCGAGCGAGAGGTAGCCCAGCCCGATCTCCACGAACGAGTCGAGGGTCCGCCGCAGCGTGGCGAGCAGCGGCGCGACCGACGGCTCGTCGAGGCCGCGGACCCATTCGGCCAGGTCACTGATCTGCATCGCGCAGGCGTCGGCGATGTTGATCCCTTTGATCCTGGAGAACCGAGCCGCCTCGCTGAGCCGGGTGCCGCCGCAGTCGGGACAGGCGGTGAAGGNGACCGCCCGGTCCACGAACGCCCGGATATGCGGCTGCAGGGCGTCGGGATCCTTGGCGAGGAACGACTTCTGGACCTTGGGGACCAGCCCCTCGTAGGTGAGGTTGACACCGTTGACCTTCACCTTGGTCGGTTCCTTGTAGAGGAAGTCCCGGAGTTCCTTCTTCGTGTACTGGCGGATCGGCTTGTTCGGGTCGAGGAAGCCCGACTCGATGAAGATCCCCACCGTCCACCAGCCGTCCACCTTGTAGCCGGGAATGGTGATCGCGCCCTCGGCGAGCGACTTGGAGTCGTCGAAAAGCTGGGTGAGGTCGATCTCGGAGACCGTGCCCCGGCCTTCGCAGCGCGGGCACATGCCGCCGGCGCGGGTGTAGGTCTGTTTCACGGTCTTGGTCTTACCGGCACCGCGTTCGACCGTGACCGCGCCGGCCGCTCGGACCGAGGGGACGTTGNAGGAGAACGCGTTGGGCGAGCCGATGTGTGGCTCGCCGAGCCGGCTGAACAGGATGCGCAGCATCGCGTTCGCGTCGGTGGCGGTGCCGACCGTGGAGCGGGCGTCGGCTCCCATCCGCTGCTGGTCGACGATGATCGCGGTTGTCAGCCCTTCGAGTACGTCGACCTCGGGCCGCGCCAGCGTCGGCATGAAGCCCTGCACGAAGGCGCTGTACGTCTCGTTGATCAGCCGCTGCGACTCGGCGGCGATCGTGCCGAACACCAGCGAGCTCTTGCCCGAGCCGGAGACGCCGGTGAACACCGTCAGCCGGCGCTTCGGGATCTCGATGCTGACGTCCCTGAGGTTGTTCTCGCGCGCGCCGTGCACGCGGATCACATCGCTGCGGTCGGCAACGTGCGGCGCCGGCGACCGCGGGTCCGGCGACCGCGGGTCCGGCGACCGCGGGTCCGTCCTCGTGGCCGTGCTCATGGCCGTGCTCATGGCCGTGCTCATCGTGTCTCCATCTGCCTGGTGCACGGGAGGTGCCTGGTGCACGGGAGGTGCCGTCGGGCCGGTCATGCTGCGATCGCCGGACGGCTCAGCGGAGCTCGTTGATGCGGATCAGGTTGCCCGCGGGATCGCGGGAGGCGCAGTCGCGAACGCCGTACGGCTGCTCGGTCGGCTCCTGGACGACCTCGGCGCCGCTGGCCTGCAGCCGCGCGAAGGTGCCGTCGAGGGCGGCGGTGGCCAGCGACGAGCAGCCGACCGCGAAACAGACCTCGGTGACACTCAGGTCGCCACGACGCAGCAGCGCCATTGCGCGCTCGATGCGCCGCGCCATCAGATAGGCGTACGGCGACTCGCCGTAGGCGAGCCGGAACTCGCGGCTGAGATGCCCGGCCGACATGTGCGCGCCGCGGGCGAGCGCCTCGACATCCAGCGGCCGCGCGTACTCCCGGTCGATCCGGTCGCGGACGCGGCGCAGCCGCGCGAGGTCGATCAGGCGCCGCGCCGCGACGGGTCTGCTCGTCACCTGCCAGATCGTGCCACATCGCGCCGAGCACGTGGACGGGCCGGGCAACGGACAGGTGAACGGTCCACTCCGCCGCGCCCTGGGTGGCGATGGGACCGTGCAGGTTCAGTACCGCGTCACGGATTCGCTCATGTGCCCTTCCTCGCTGCTGGAGTGGATGTGCCGACGGCGGGTCGTGGTTCGGTGAGCGTGGTTACGAGTTCGTCGATCAGATTCTCGTCAACGGGTTGGCTGGTGGCAAGCATCCGGTACCAGATGACGCCGAAGACGAGGTCAGCGGCGGTGCCAGGGGAAGGGACGGGNGGCAGCTCGCCGCGGGTCCGGGCCCGGTCGAGGATGATCCCGAGCGCGTCACGGCGGCGCTGCAAGAACGAGGAGCGGAACCGTCCCCGGAACTCCTCGTCGATCTGAGCGTGGGCCATCAGTGCGCGCAGTGCATCGGCTACCCGCTGGTCACGGCCCAGCCGGAAGCTAGCCGTGAGGAAGGCACGCAGGTCGGCGGTGTAACTGCCCTCGTCCGGGATGGGCACGTGCAGGTCGGCCTTGGTGGCCAGCGCGTCAAGCAGCACGTCGGCCTTGGACGGCCACCNGCGGTAGATCGTCTGTTTGCCCGCGCCGGAGCGGGCCGCGATGCCCTCGATCGTCAAGCCTGCGTAGCCAACCTCTCCCACGAGCTCGATCGCCGCGGCAAGGATGGCCAGCCGGCTCTCCTCGCTGCGCTTGCGTCCGGGTCGGACCGGGATGGGGTGGTCGGTCACGGAGGCATGCTATCGTCAATCCGATACGAGACGTAACGGTTCGATTTAGGAGATCACGTGAGCGAGCACACCGCGCTGGTCGTCGGGGGAACGTCTGGGATCGGGTTGGCCACCGCCCGGCGGCTGCAAGCCCTTGGCGCAACGGTCCACGTTGTCGGCCGCGGCAAGCAGCGGCTCGATGACGTCGCGGCCAGCGACCCGGAGCTGATCGTCCACCGGGCGGACGGCGGCAACCGTGCCGAGATCAGCGCCGTCATCGAGACGATCGGCCGAATCGACTGGCTGATCATCAGCCTCAGTGGCAGCGAAGGTTCGGGATCTGTCGCTGACCTGGACTTCGACATGCTCCGCCGAGCCTTCGACGCGAAGTTCTGGGCTCACCTCACCACCATCCAGGCGGCTGTGCCGCACCTCACAGCGACCGGCTCCATCACGTTGCTCGGCGCGATCACCGCCCGCGCCGGAATGCCAGGAACCGCAGGCATCGCAGCCCTCAACGGCGCCGTCGAGGCCCTGGTCAAGCCGCTTGCTGTGGAACTCGCGCCGATCCGGGTCAACGGCGTCTCCCCCGGCCTGGTCGACACCCCCTGGTGGAGTGGCATACCCGACGAGGCCCGGAAGGCATACTTCGCCCAAGCCGCCCAGGCGCTCCCCACCCAGCGGATCGCGACCGCGGACGACATCGCCGAGGTCACCGTCGTCGCAGCCACCAACGCCAACCTCACCGGCACAGTCATCGAGACCGACGGCGGGGCCCGTCTCGTGTCGATGGGCTGACCAGCCTTCCAACCCGTCAGCGACGTCTTCTGCCGACAGCCCCGCGTGCAACGCGTCCAGCAGTCGCGGGGCAGCACCAGCGCGATCCCGTCAGCGGTGGTTGGTCAGCAGCCGCTTGACCACCTGGTTAGACGGGCCGGCCTGGATGGTGCCCAGCTCCCGCAGCACGGCCCGCGACCAGCCATCGGGAAGATCGCCGGCCGCCGTGTCACCGCTCCGCAGGACGATGCGTGCGACGTTCTCGTTCGCCCGGTCGGCGGTCCGCACCTGGCCCGCCGTCGCTGGGCACGGTGGCACCCGCGCGGGGGTGTGTAAGAACAACGGCTCTGCCAAGATTCCGGTGGTGACAGGCCCGGTCCCGGGATGCCACGCGGAGCTCGGCATCCCGGGGTCATCCCCCGGCGGACATCGCGGCCCCGGGAACCGACCGATAGTCGGCGAACACGGTGGGCCGGTCAGGTGGCCGGTCAGGTGGCCGAGGTCTGCGCGAGCAGCCCCTCGAGCGCCGGGCCGACGATCCGCTTGAACATCCGTCGGGTCCGGGTCCGGTCCAGCATGCCGNCCTCCAGGTTGGCGGCCGCGAGGACCCGCTCGCCGTTCTGCGGCAGGCCCGGGGGCACCCCGACGGTCAGGGCCTGCACCGCGACACGCAGCGCCTCGGCGAGCGGCTGGCCGTCCCGGTGATGCTCCTTCAGCGACGTCGTGACCTGCTCGGAGGCGCCACCGATCGCGACGAAACCCCGCTCGTCGGCGATCGACCCGTCATAGGTCAGCCGGTAGATCTGGTCGTCGGCGATCGAGGTGCCGACCTCGGCGACGACGATCTCGACCTCGTAGGGCTTGACGCTCTCGCTGAAGATCGCACCGAGGGTCTGCGCGTAGGCGTTGGCGAGCGCGCGGCTGGTCACGTCACGCCGGTCGTACATGTAGCCACGCGAGTCCATGAGGCGGATGCCCGCCGTCCGCAGGTTCTCGAACTCGTTGTACTTGCCGACCGCGGCGAACGCGATGCGGTCGTAGATCTCACTGATCTTGTGCAGGGTCGCCGACGGATTCTCGGCGACGAACAGGATCCCGTTCTCGTAGGTGAGGACGACGACGCTGCGACCCCGCGCGATGCCCTTGCGCGCGTACTCGGACTTGTCGCGGACCTGCTGTTCGGGGCTCGCGTATCCGAACGGCATGGTCACGTCAGCCTCCCGAGTTCGTCGAACGGTCCGCGATGATGGCCGTCACCACCGGTTCTATCTCATCGTCGGCATAGCGACGGTAGCCGTCCGCCGTCACGACCGCGACGATCGGGTACAGCTTGCGGATTACGTCCGGCCCGCCGGTCGCCGAGTCGTCGTCGGCGGCGTCGTAGAGGGCCTCGACGCTGATCCGGACGGCGTCGTCCTGGCTGAGATCGGACCGGAACCGCTTCTTCAGTGAACCCTTCGCGAACACCGAGCCCGAACCGATCGACTCGTACGTGCGTTCCTCCGACTTCGCCGCCGCGATGTCGTAGGAGAAGATCCGCCCTTTGCCCGTGTCGAGGTCGTACCCGGCGAACAGCGGGACGACGGCGAGGCCCTGCAGGGCCATCGGCAGGTTCCCCTTGACCATGGCCGCCAGCCGGTTGGCCTTCGCGTCCAGGCTCAGCGTCGACCCCTCGATCTTCTCGTAGTGCTCCAGCTCCACCTGGAACAGCCGGATCAGCTCGGCGCCGACCCCGGCGGTGCCGGCATACCCCACACAGGAGTAGTCGTCGGCGTGATGGACCTTCTCGACGTCCCGCTGAGCGATCATGTGCCCCTGTGTCGCGCGCCGGTCACCGGCCATGATCANGNC
>NZ_JPGU01000014.1:37016-64280 GCF_000732115.1 Frankia sp. CeD | reverse complement strand
AAACGCCACCGCCACGATCGTCGTGCCGTGCGCCACCTCGGTGACCGGCCCCGGCAGGCCACTCCGGGCCCCCGGCAGCAGGTGCGGCGCCGACCGCGACAGGAAATCGGCGAACGACGATGTTCCCGGCGTCATGAACACAGCCGGTAGGCGCCCGGCGGCCCCCAATGGATCAGCCACGCATCNCCCTTCCGATAGTCGGTCACGTGGGCCGCGCGCCCGGGGCGTCCCCGAGGCTCCCGGCCCGACGTTACAGATGAAGCACAACATAGGGCTATCGCCCCCCGAAGCTGGCGGGCAGGCCGGTCGAACGGGTCGGCCGGGAAGGCGGTCACGGCCGCGCGTGCGGCCCGCCGACCTGCACCGGGGCACGCGGGCGGTGCGGGGCCGGACCCCCGCGGAACGCGGCCTCACCCGGCGGCGTCGACCCCGCCAGAGCTACCACCGCCGGGCGTCATCCACGGCGCCCGATACCGCCGGCTACCGGACCGCCGGCTACCGGACCGCCGGCTACCAGACGGCCGGCTACCAGACGGCCGTTACTGNCCGCCCTTCTGGACATAGCCCTTCACGAACTCCTCGGCGTTCTCCTCCAGGACGTCGTCGATCTCATCGAGCAGGGAATCGACGTCCTCGGACAGCTTCTCGTGCCGCTCCTTGAGGTCGGAGGCACTCGTGTCCTCGGTCGCGACGTCGTCGATCTCCTCCGCCCGACGGTCCGCGCGTTGCTGCCCGCCGCCGCTGTCCCTGGTGGCCATGAAGCCCTCCTTCGATCGCCTGGCGCGACACTATCCCGCCCCACCGACACCATCCGTTCGATCGGTGAGAGGTCCACTCCATCACGAACCAGCCGCTACGTCGCGACGTCCGCCCAGGGCGCAACGTGAACCTCCTGCCAGGGATCGGCGCCGGCTCTCCCGACCGGGATCGGCGCCGGCTTTCAGCGGCCGGCGAGCGCGTCCACCAGATCACTCGCCGTGGGGCAGCGGGTGAGCAGCTCGCCCACGTGCGCCTTCGTGCCGCGCAGCGGCTCCAGCGTCGGCACCCGCTGCAACGAGTCCCGACCGATGTCGAAGATGACCGAGTCCCAGGACGCGGCGGCGACCTGCTGCGGGTAGAGCGCGAGGCAGCGGCCCCGGAAGAAGGCGCGGGTGTCCTCAGGAGGCTCGGTCATCGCCCGGGTGACCTCCTCCTCGCTGACGACGAGATCGAACCGGCCCCGGGCCACCAGGCGGTTGTAGAGGCCCTTGTCCGGACGGACGTCGTGGTACTGCAGGTCGACGAGCTCCAGCCGCGGCGAGTCCCAGGCCAGGCCGTCCCGCGACCGGTAGCCCTCCAGGATCGACAGCTTCGCGACCCAGTCAAGCTCGCGGACGCAGCTCATCGGGTCGACCTCGAGGCGGCCGAGGATCGACTCCCAGCGGGAGAGCACGTCGGCGGTCTGGCTGTCGACGTCGGCACCGAACCGGTCCTCGACGTACTTGCGGGCCTGCTCGAAGTACTCCATCTGCAGCTGCACCGCGGTCATCCGACGACCGTCGCGCAGAGTAACCAGATGCTTGAGGGAGGGATCGTGCGAGATCGCCCGCAGCGCCGCCACGGGCCCGTCCACCGACAGGTCCGCGGTGAACCAGCCGTCCTCGATCATCGAGAGGACCAGGGAGGTCGTTCCCACCTTCAGGTAGGTGGCGACCTCGCTCATGTTCGCGTCGCCGATGATGACGTGCAGCCTGCGGTACTTCTCCGGGTCGGCGTGCGGCTCGTCCCGGGTGTTGATGATGGGCCGCTTCAGCGTGGTCTCGAGCCCCACCTCGACCTCGAAAAAGTCGGCCCGCTGGCTGATCTGGAACCCCGGCTCCCGGCCGTCGACACCGATCCCGACCCGCCCGGCCCCGCAGACGACCTGACGGGAGACGAAGAACGGGGTGAGGTTACGGACGATCTCCCCGAAGGGCGTCGACCGTGCCATCAGGTAGTTCTCATGGCATCCGTACGAGACGCCCTTGTTGTCGGTGTTGTTCTTGTAGAGGTAGACCGGCTTGGAGCCGGGCACGGACAACGCCCGGCGGGCGGCCTCGGCCATCACCCGCTCCCCGGCCTTGTCCCACAGCACGGCGTCGCGAGGGTTGGTGACCTCGGGCGAGGAGAACTCCGGGTGCGCATGATCGACGTAGAGCCGCGCCCCGCTGGTCAGGATGACGTTGGCCAAGCCGAGATCGTCCTCGTTGGCCGGGGCGCTCGGATCGACCGCCGGCTCGCGGGGCAGTTCGAAGCCCCGGGCGTCGCGCAGCGGTGACTCCTCCTCGAAGTCCCATCGGGCGCGGCTACCCGGCGCCGACGTTCGACTGGCATACGAGTTCACCACCAACNACGAAGCCAACATCTGATTGGTGTTCGGCTGACCGGGCACCGATACGCCGTACTCGGTCTCGATCCCCATGATCCGACGCGCGCTCACTCTGCAAGCGTAGGTGCTACACGGGCGGTCGGTTAGCCGGACGTCTGCCTTGTTTGCTCTGGGCCGCTCGGGATGACACGTCCGCAGCCACGCCTATCGTCAGAATTCGGTGGCGACACGGTAGTCCGACCGACCGGCGTCCACCGCGGATGCGGGCGGGAGGATACACCCAGGGGTGCCAGTGCCGCGATGCCCAACGCAACGCCGCGATGCCACCCAGAGCACCGCCGTGACCCCGGGGCCGAGTGACCCCGGGGTCACGGCGGTGGCACGTGTCCCGCCGTTGGGCGGAACACGGGACCCGAGCCCCTTACAGATAACGGCCGTTACAGGTACTACTGCGACCGTTACAGGTACTGGCCGGTGTTCGCGATCGTGTCGATCGAACGGCCGGCCTCGGTACCCTTCGTTCCGGTGACGAGCGTGCGGATGTAGACGATCCGCTCGCCCTTCTTCCCGGAGATCCGGGCCCAGTCGTCCGGGTTGGTCGTGTTCGGGAGGTCCTCGTTCTCCTTGAACTCGTCCATGCAGGCGGCGAGCAGGTACTGCATGCGCAACCCCTTCTGCCCGCCCTCGATGTGCTCCTTGACCGCCATCTTCTTGGCCCGGGCGACGATGTTCTCGATCATCGCGCCGGAGTTGAAGTCCTTGAAGTACAGGACCTCCTTGTCGCCGTTGGCGTAGGTCACCTCGAGGAAGCGGTTCTCCTCGCTCTCCGCGTACATCCGCTCGACCACGCGCTGGATCATGGCCTGAACGGTCGCCTCCCGGTTACCGCCGAACTCGGCCAGGTCATCCGGGTAGAGCGGCAGCTCCGGCACGACGTACTTGGCGAAGATGTCCCGAGCCGCCTCGGCATCGGGCCGCTCCACCTTGATCTTCACGTCGAGCCGACCCGGCCGCAGGATCGCCGGATCAATCATGNCCTCGCGGTTGGACGCGCCGATCACGATGACGTTCTCGAGCTGCTCGACGCCGTCGATCTCGCTGAGCAGCTGCGGGACGATCGTGTTCTCCACGTCCGAGGACACCCCCGAGCCACGGGTCCGGAAGATCGAGTCCATCTCGTCGAAGAACACGATCACCGGCATTCCCTCGGACGCCTTCTCACGCGCCCGCTGGAACACCAGCCGGATCTGCCGCTCGGTCTCGCCGACGAACTTGTTGAGCAGCTCGGGACCCTTGATATTCAGAAAGAACGCCCGACCGGTGCCCTGGCCGCCGGTCTTCGCCTCGACCTTCTTGGCCAGCGAATTGGCGACCGCCTTGGCGATCAGCGTCTTGCCGCAGCCGGGCGGGCCGTAGAGCAGCACACCCTTCGGTGGCTTGAGCTGATGCTCCCGGTAGAGCTCCTTGTACAGGAACGGCAGCTCGACCGAGTCCCGGATCGACTCGATCTGGCTCTTCAGGCCGCCGATCTGTTCGTAGCCGATGTCGGGAACCTCTTCGAGGACGAGCTCCTCGACCTCGGACTTGGGAATCCGCTCGAAGGCGTAGCCGGAACGGGACTCGATCAACAACGAGTCCCCGGACCGGATCGGTCCATCGAGAAGCGGCTGGGCCAGCATGACCACCCGCTCCTCGTCGGTGTGNCCGAGCACCAGCGCCCGGTCCCCACCCTCGAGGACCTCTTTGAGTAGGACGATCTCACCCTGCCGCTCGAACGCGCGCGTCTCGACCACGTTCAGCGCCTCGTTGAGCATGACCTCCTGGCCGGGCAAGAGATCACTGATGTTGACGCTCGGCGACACGGTCACCCGGAGCTTTCTGCCCTGAGTGAACACGTCGACGGTGCCGTCTTCGTAGGAGGAGACGAAGATCCCGTAGCCGCTGGGCGGCTGCGCGAGCCTGTCGACCTCCTCCTTCAGGGTGACGATCTGGTCTCGCGCCTCGCGGAGAGTCGCGACGAGCCTGTCGTTCTGTCCCGTGACAGCCGACAACTCCGCCTGGATCTCCGCGAGCCGTTCCTCCAGCACCCTGAGCTGCCTGGGCGATTCGGACAACTTACGCCGCAGCATGGCCACTTCCTCTTCCAGGAAGGCGACCTGCGTCGTGAGCTCGTGTNTTTCCTTCTCGTACGCCGACCGCCGTGATTCGGCATCACCTGGACGACCCGTGCTCCCATCGGAGCCAGAGCCCGAACGGGGACCGGACACTGCGCCTCCNCCNCCCCCGTGCTGACCGGGACGCNCCCACACTNCCGTTGTGACCGCCGCTGGCAGGCCGGTCGGGCAAGGACGATCCAGCTTTGCCGTAAACAGCGGGTTACGGTGCCATGCTGACAGAAGATCGGAGCCCTGTGGCAACTCCAGCGAAGCCGGGCGTTTCGGCAGACCTGCGGGTGCGGGTCGACCAGGATGCCTGCACCGGCGACGGTCTGTGCGCGCAACTCGCTCCCGCCGTCTTCGAGTTCGACGTCGACGGTCTGGCCTACGTCAAGGACAGCGCGGGCGAGCTGCAGACGCAGCCCGGCGCCTACGTCCCGGTGCCGCTGCCGCTCGTCGACGCGGTGGTCGACGCGGCCGACGAGTGTCCGGGGACGTGCATCTACGTGGAACGCCCCGACGGCACGCTGGAGGCCGGCGGGCCCGTCGGCTGACGATGGGCCCGGCCGGCCGGTACACTCGCGACCACGGCCTGCCCCATGGGACCCCATGGGAATGGCCTGCCCCACGGGACCCCATGGGATACGTCACATCGGCTGGATCGTCGCCGACCCTGGGTCGGCGTCCCGGGATCGGTCGGTCTCGGCCCTGGGCTCGGTCTCGGCCCTGGGCTCGGGGGCGGTCTCGGAGGCGGGATCGATCCCGATCGGCGCGCCCTTCGCCGGCCGGCGGCGGCGCACCGGAGGAGTGACCCCCTCGGCGAGGCGCCGCGCGGTCACCAGGAAACCGGTGTGGCCGACCATGCGGTGGCCAGGCCGCACGGCCAGACCCTCGACGTGCCAGTCCCGCATTATCGACTCCCACGCCGCGGGCTCCGTGAACGTGCCGTGCGCCCGTAGCGTCTCGACGATCCGGGAAAGCTGGGTGGTGGTAGCGACGTAGGCACAGACCACCCCGCCGGGCACCAGCGCCGCGCTGACGGCGTCAACGACCTCCCAGGGCGCGAGCATGTCGAGGACGGCCCGGTCGACGTCACGCTCGGTTGTCTCGGCCAGCTCCCCGACCAGCACGGTGTGGGCGGGATGCGGGCCGCCGAAGAACGCCTCGATGTTGCGCCGGGCAATCTCGGCGAAGTCCGCGCGCCGCTCGTAGGAGACCAGACGCCCGCAGTCGCCGATGGCACGCAGCAGCGAGCACGACAGCGCCCCGGACCCGACGCCGGCCTCCAGCACCCTGGCGCCCGGGAAGATGTCCGCGTAGGTGACGATCTGCGCCGCGTCCTTGGGGTACACCACGGTCGCCCCGCGCGGCATGGACAGCACGAAGTCGACGAGCAGCGGGCGCAGCGCCAGGTAGTCGGTACCACCCGTGCTGGTGACGACGATCCCCTCCGGCCGGCCGAGCAGGGCGTCGTGCTCGACGGCTCCCCGGTGGGTGTGAAACTGCCTGCCCGGTTCGAGGACGACGGTGTGCCGGCGCCCCTTGGGATCAGTCAGCTGCACCCGGTCACCCTTGGTGAACAGGCCTCGGCGATGAGCGGCGCCGGTCGGAGGCGGAGCGTAACCGCCGGCCAGGGACGGCACCTGCCCTGGGGACACCGACTCGTCGGGCGGGGCGCTCACCGGGACGCCACCATGCGGGCGGCGGCGGCCGGATCGATACGGGCGACGAGATCCACCATCGCGAGCACGCCGACCGGGCGGCCCGCCTGCTTGACGAGGTACTCCGACGCCGGCACCCGCTGCACGGCCGCCAGCAGGGCCTCGCCTTCCAGATCGGCGTCGAGGACCATGCCGGGCGAGATCACCCGACTCACTTCATCCACGGTCATCCAGGGTCTCCGATGCTCCGGCAGCGCGTCGACCGCGGAGCCATTCATAATCTTCAGGGGGCTGCCGTCACGGTCGATCACCGCGACGGCGGTGGCGCCGACCTCCTGAGCTCGCCGCAGCGCCTCCGCCAGCGGAACGGCACCCTCGACGGGCAGCGTCCGGCGCGCAAGGCGACCGGCGCACAGGCCGGGCAGCCGCTCCCGCACCTGCGCGGCGCGCAGCGACTGGTAGGCCGCGAACGCGAGGAAGCCCGCCAGAGCATAGGTGTACACCATGCCGATGCCGTCGGAGGTCGACGCACCCCAGACGACCAGGCCGGCGGCGACGACGAACCCGCCGTAGGCACCGGCCCGCAGCCCCCGCAGCTTGTCGCGCGTCAGACCCCACACCGCGGCGACGACCACCCGTCCACCGTCCAGCGGGAGGCCCGGTGCCAGGTTGAAGAGGAACAACGCGGCGTTGATGAGTCCGAGATCGTGCAGGACCGCGGCGGCGTCGCTGGTGTCGTCGAGGCCGAGCAGGCCGAGGTGACAGCCGGCGGCCAGCACCCCGTTGACCGCCGGGCCGACGAAGGCGATCAGGAACTCGCGGCCGGCGCTGCGGGGCTCCGGCTCGAACTCGGTGAACCCGGCGAAGCCGTGCAGGGTCACGGACCGCACGGTGTGACCGAACGCCAGCGCCGTCAGAGCGTGACCGATCTCGTGGGCGAGCAGGGAGGCCAGGAAGCCGATAGAGATCAACGAGGAGAGCGCGAGGATCCGCCCGTCGGACGCCAGCGGCAGCCGGTCGCGGATCGAGCCGGAGAGCAGGTAGGCGACGAGGACGGCGAAGACGAGGGCGAACGGCGAGATGACGATGGGAACACCGCGGATCCGCCCGACCGGCACGCCGGGGGGTCGCTCNCTCGGAGCCTGCCCCGCCGGGCCCGCGCCGCCGTGGGCGCTCGAACCCGCGCCGCTCGAACCCGCGCCGCCCGAACCCGCGCCGCCGTGCTGATCCGCCATGGATCCGATGCTACGGACCATACCCCGACCCGTCGTCCGGGACCGAGTGGCGAAGATGTCGGTAGGGGGATCTAGGGTCCAGGACATGACCTCGACGCAGCGCTCTCCTGCCATCCCGGGATCGGTGGCGTCGGCCGCACCCCGGCCGTTGATCGGTTCGCTGTCACCGTCGCGGGCGGCGGACTTCGTCAACTGTCCGTTGCGCTACCGGTTCCGGGTCGTCGACCGGCTCCCCGAGCCGCCGAGCGAGGCCGCGACCCGCGGGACCGTGGTGCACGCGGTCCTGGAGAAGCTGTTCGATCTCCCGGCGTCCCGGCGTACCCTGCAGGCCGCGCGGGAGCTGGTCGAGCCGGCCTGGGATACGGTGCGCGCCCGCGAGCCGGCGGTCGAGGCGCTGTTCGGTGGCCGCGACGAACTGGCGGCGTGGTTGGAGTCGGCCCGCGAACTGCTCGCCGGATACTTCGCGCTGGAGGATCCGTCACGGCTGGCGCCGGTGGCCCGCGAGCTGTACGTCGAGCACGTGCTCGACTCCGGCCTGCGGCTGCGGGGCTACCTGGACCGGCTTGACGAGGCGACCACGGCGCAGGGACCCGCCCTGCGGGTGGTCGACTACAAGACCGGCCGCTCGCCCGGCCCGGCGTTCGAGAGCTCGGCGATGTTCCAGATGAAGTTCTACGCCCTGCTGCTCTGGCGGATCCGTGGGGTGATCCCGCGCGAGCTGCGGCTGTACTACCTCGGTGACCGCACCTGGCTGCGGGCCACCCCCGACGAGGCCGACCTGCGGGCCGCCGAGCGACGGATCGAGGCCCTGTGGGCGGCGATCGACCGCGCGCACCGCACCGGGGACTGGCGCGCCACCCCGAACAGACTGTGTTCCTGGTGCGACCATCAGGCTCGATGCCCAGCCTTCGGCGGCACCCCACCACCGCTACCGCAGCAGACATCCGCGGTGCCGCTCGACGAGACCGCCCCCGCCGTCTGCGAGGCGGACGGCTGATGGCGGTCTTCAGGCCGGACCCCGTCCGGACCCCGTTCCCCGCGGACAGCCCGTTTACGGTGCCGGCATCCTCAGCTCGCCGGCGGCGGTGGCTCCACCGGGCGTCCTCGGAGGCATGCCATATCGCCCGATCACCAAAAGTAATATTGGTCGGACCTTCAATACTGCCGGCGGTACAGTCAGCGACGGCGAGATGCCGATCATCGTTCGGTCGTTGGGGAGATCGACCACGGTAGCCGAACAGCCGTCCCAGGTCAGTCGGGGCCGAGCGCAGGCAGGGCAGGCACGACGTGTCGAGAGGGACCGTGTCGAGAGGGACACGGCGCGCCGCGAGGGAGAGGACATCACGATGGCCCGACGGACCGGATCGTCCCGAGGCGGGAAGCGGGGCGCGGTCGCGGGCAGCCCGCCCGGCCGAGAGGACCGCGGGTCGCGGCCCGGCGAGTACGGTGCCGGCCGTGACGGCCGGGTTCCCGAGCACCCGGGCGGCCGGCGAGAAGACGGACCGGACGCCGCACCCGCGGCCCGCGCCGCCAGGCTGACGAAGGTCTACGGCTCCGGTGACACCACCGTCACGGCACTGCGCGAGATCGACCTGGCCTTCCCCCGCGGCCGATTCACCGCGATCATGGGGCCGTCCGGGTCGGGGAAGTCGACGCTGATGCACTGCCTGGCCGGGTTGGACACGGTCACCCGGGGACGGGTCTTCATCGGCAACGTGGACCTGTCCCGGCTGTCCGACAAGCAACTGACCCGGTTGCGTCGCGACCGCATCGGGTTCATCTTCCAGCAGTTCAACCTGCTGCCCACGCTGACCGCGGCCGAGAACATCACGCTGCCGTTGAGCATCGCCGGGCGTTCGCCGGATCGGGCCTGGATGCGCACCGTCATCGACGCGGTCGGTCTCGCACCGCGGTTGAAGCACCGGCCGAGCGAACTCTCGGGCGGTCAGCAGCAACGGGTCGCCTGTGCGCGGGCCCTGGTCACCCGGCCGGAGATCATCTTCGCCGACGAGCCGACCGGCAACCTTGACTCCCGGTCGGGAGCCGAGGTGCTGTCGTTCCTGCGTGACTCGGTCTCCGAACTCGGGCAGACGATCGTCATGGTCACCCACGACGCGACGGCGGCGTCCTACTCGGATGAAGTGATCTTCCTTGCCGACGGTCGACTCGTTGACGCGATCGCGAACCCGACCGCGGAGGAGGTGCTGGACCGGATGAAGCACCTCGACGCCGCCGCGGGCGGCTTGGCGGCCGACGGCGAGATCGCCGACGACCGGGACGACCATAACGACACCGACGGTCGCTACGGGCCTGCCGGTGACTACGACGACTACGCCTATCCGGACCAGGCCTACCCGGACCAGCCGACCTACGGGCGAGACGAGCACGATCCCTACCAGGGCCACTACCCGGAGCGGCGCACCGGCCAGTTCGAGGCGATCCCCGCCCCGGACCTCGGGCCCGACGCCGGTGGGCAGCCGGCGTCAAGGCGGGTCGGCGGCACGCGCCACGGCGAGGAGTACTACTCCGGCCGCTCCCACCACCGGCCGGTGCCGAGGCCTGGCGGCGGGCCTCCGCTCACCGACCCCGGCCGTGTCGACGGCGGGGGGGACAGTTACCACCCGGACGGCACGGAGCCGGCGGGCTGGGCCTGAGCCGATGCTGCGCGCCACCCTCAAGAGTCTGCTGGCCCGCAAGGTCCGGCTGGTGCTCTCCATGCTGGCGGTCGTCGCCGGGGNGAGCTTCGTGACCGGGACCCTGGTCCTGACCGACACCCTCAACCGGACGTTCGACACCCTCTTCGCCGACATCAACAAGAACGTCAGCGTCGCCGTGCGCTCGGTCAACGCGATCGACCCGACGAGCGACGTCGGCCGCCCTCCGCTGCCGGCCTCGCTCGTCTCCACCGCCGCCGGAGTGGACGGGGTGCGGGTGGCGGTCGGCAAGGTCAACGGCCAGGCCGTCCTCGTCAACCCGGCCACCGGCAAGCCCTCGAACACCAACGGTGCGCCGGGGATCGGTATCAACTGGACCGGGGGTCAGCCCACCTCGGCGGAGGAGATCGCCGAGGGTCGCCCGCCCGGCCCCGGAGAGATCGTCGTCGACCGGGCGACCGCGAAGAAGCTCCANCTGTCGCTCGGGGCAAAGATCTCGGTGCAGACCAAGGGTCCGCCCGCGCGGTACACCCTGGTCGGCACCTTCCGGATCGGCGGTCAGGACAGTCTCGGGGGCGCCGCCGTCACCGCGTTCGACACCGCCACCGCCCAGCGGGTCCTGCTCGCGCCCGACCGGTTCAGCGCGATCCACCTGGCCGCCGGGCCCGGCCTGACCCAGGAGGAGCTGCGGGCCCGGGTCGCCGCCGCACTCCCACCGGGTGTCGAGGCGATCACCGGCAGGCAGTTGGCGGACGAGAGCGCCAGCGCTGTGCAGAACGCCGTCAGCGGCTTCTCCACCTTTCTGCTGATCTTCGCCGCCATCTCGGTCTTCGTTGGCGCCTTCATCATCTTCAACACCTTCACGATGCTCGTCGCCCAACGGGTGCGGGAGCTGGCCCTGCTGCGAGCAATCGGGGCGAGCAAACGTCAAGTCCAGGTGTCCCTGCAGGTCGAAGCGGCACTGGTCGGCTTCGCCGGGGCCACTGTCGGCCTGGTGTCCGGCGCGGGGCTCGCGCTGCTGCTGCGCGTCGCCGTCGGTGTGTTCGGCGTGGCGCTGCCCAGCGGTGCGCTGGTCTTCCGCCCCCGCACCGTCGTGATCGCCTACGCCGTCGGCGTGCTCATCACCGCCGCGGCGGCGTTCGTGCCGGCCCGCAAGGCCGCGTCGGTGCCACCGATCGCGGCGATGCGGGAGACCTACGTGCTGCCGACCCGCTCGCTGCGCTCCCGGGCGATCGCCGGGTCGGTGCTCACCGCGCTCGGCATCGTCCTGCTGATCCTCGGCACCGCCTCGGCGGGCAAGCCGGGAGCCACCGCCGTCGGGGTGGGCGCGGCGGGGATCTTCCTCGGCGTCGCCACCCTCTCACCGCTGCTGTCCGGACCGATCACCCGGGTCCTCGGCGCACCGTTGGCGAGGATGTTCGGGGCCACCGGCCGACTCGGCCGGGAGAACGCGATGCGCAACCCGCGCCGGACCGCCTCCACCGCCTCCGCGTTGATGATCGGACTCGCCCTGGTCAGCGCCTTCTCCGTGCTCGGACAGTCGATCAAGGAGTCGGTGCGGGAGACGGTGTCGAACAGCCTCGGTGCCGACTTCTACCTGACCCCGCAGAACTTCGGGCAGGGATTCAGCGGTGAGGTGGCTCGCGAGCTGGCCGGCAAGCCCGGCATCGAGATCGCCACGGGTCTTCGGGGCGGCCTGGTGAAGATCTCCGGGCAGAGCTCCCAGGTGCTNGCCGGCGACCCAGCGGGCCTGGTCAAGATGCTGGCCATCAAGGAGGTGACCGGTGACGTCCACGCCCTCGGCGACGGCACGATCCTGGCCGAGGACTCCACCGCCGCGGACCACCAGCTACGGGTGGGGCAGAAGGTCCCGGTCACCTTCGCCGACGGCCGCGCGGAGCTGACTCTGGTGGGCACCTACAAGAAGAGCCAGGTGGCCGGCAAGTGGATCATCTCCACGAGCGAGTTCGCCCGGCACTCCACCGATGACCTCGACCTGTTCGTCCTGGTGAAGAGGGCGAGCGGGGCGGACCCGGCGATGGTCCGGGCCGAGATCGCCACGGTGGTCAAGTCGTTCGCCACGGTGGAGGTCCGGGACCAGTCCGAGTTCGTCGCACAGCAGGAGAAGCAGGTCGACCAGCTGCTCGGGTTCATCTACGTGCTGCTGGCCCTGGCGGTCATCATCGCACTGTTCGGTATCGTCAACACCCTGGCGCTCTCGGTAATCGAACGGACCCGGGAGATCGGTCTGCTGCGTGCGGTCGGCATGACGCGGTCGCAGATGAGGCTGATGGTCATCCTTGAATCAGTGATCATCTCGGTCTTCGGAGCCGTGCTGGGCGTCGTCGTCGGGAGCATCTTCGGCTGGGCGCTGACGAAGGCGCTGGCCTCCCTGGGAATCAGCACGTTCGCCTACCCGGTACGGACGATCCTGCTCGTGGTCCTCACCGGGGCGATCCTCGGCGTGCTCGCCGCTGTCTTCCCCGCCCGGCGCGCCGCTCGCATGGACGTCCTGCGCGCCATCTCCGCCGTCTGACCCACCCAACCCCACACCCCCTCCGACGCCGTTCGGGGGACCTACGCCCGGTCTTCGCCCCCAAAACCGTGCCTTACTCCCCCAAGCTCGTATCCAGGGCGGCTGGGGCGAAGGGACGGGCTGAGGCGGGGGGTGGTGAGGGACTCCATAAGGTCCGGGGTGACGTCGTGCAGGCTCGCCAGGAGCGCCGCAAGCCCGGCGGGCACCGGCTCGCCGCGAGCCGCGACGCCCGAGGCCTCCAAGGCCCCCGAAGCCTCCAAGGCCCCCGAAGCGGTCAGGTCGAGCAGATCCGGCATGGACGGGATCATGATGGTCGCGCACCCGGCCGCCACCCCGGCGCGCGCTCCCGACGGGCTGTCCTCCAAGACGACGCAGCGAACCGGGTCGACGCCGAGCACCCGGGCGGCGGTCAGGTAGGGCTCCGGGTCCGGCTTGCGGCGAGTGACCTCATCGCCGGCGACCGTCACGGCGAAGAACTCGTCACCGACGACGTGCAGCACCGGCTCCATCAGGTCGCGGAAGGACGAGGAGACCAGCGNGGTCGGGACNCCCGCCGCTCGCAGCGCGACGAGCAGCTCCACCGCCCCGGGCTGCGGGACGATCGCACCGGGCTCGCGGAACAGCTCGGCGGAGCGGCGCAGCAGGAACTCCGCCGTCGGCGCCACGTCGGACGCCGGCCGGCCGAGCATCGACACCATGAGCGGCACGGCGGTGTCGATGCCGTGGCCGATCATGGCTCGTTTCATCGCCGGGGNGAACTCGCCGCCCAGCCGCGCCGCCGCCTCGTGCTCGGCGATGGTCCAAATCGGCTCGGTGTCAACGAGCAGGCCATCCATGTCNAANAAAACCGCCGCAAGGCTCCCCACGTCCACTCCTAGCTCAGGTAGCTCGGTAGCTCAGGGTCGTCCGGCCGCACGGTGCCCGGTTGACCGCACGGTGCCTACGTGGCCGCGAAGTACTTCGCCTCCGGGTGGCACAGGATGATCGCCGAGGTGGACTGCTCCGGCACGAGCTGGAACTCCTCGGCGCGCGACGGGCCGTCGCCGTCCTCGAAATTCACCGAGTCGAGGCAGAGGCTGGCCGCCTGCAACAGGGGGCCCATGGCGCCGTCGGCCACCAGCACACGCTCGGTCAGGACGGACACCAGATCACCGCGCACTGGCCAAGAGTACCGGGACGGGTTTCTCCTACCACCGGTACGGTTTACCCTCCCGTCCGGACGCCTCCGAGGATGTCGGCCACGGGCACGACGGTGATCACGGTACGGTGATCACAGCATGGTGATGATTGCGGGGTGGGAATGCCGGACGCGTCCCGGCGGGTTGCCCACGGCACGGTCGCGGGTGGCACGGTCGCGGGTGGCACGGTCGCGGATGGCACGGTCGGGGTGGCACAGCTGCGGGAACGGAGGCGTGACGTCGGACCGCGCGGGTGTGCTCGGCGCGGCGGTCCGCACAAACACGGGCTGGGGCACGCCGGTCCGGCGGCGGCCCTGGGCCGGGCCGTTCGCATTCCCGCGACGGCGGGTATCCGTTCAGAGCCGATACGGTGCAGCCACCGCATCGATCCGGAATGGATGTCCGATCCGCCCGGGTCTAGCGCCATCGAGAGACCGAGGAAAGGCGTTCCCACGAGAACATCGGCAGACTGGACCAGCGTAGGTNCCCCGTGGACGACCAGTGGTCGTCCGCGGGTCACCGGCTCACGGGCCATAAGGGAGGCTGACGTCACGCATGTCGGCTCTGGGCAGGAGTCGTCTCCGTGAGGACGTACCGTTGCACTGTCACGGGGGCAGTGGGCCGCCGCGGGGCGGCAGGAGGTGGTAGGTGATCGAGTTCTCCGGCGTCGGTCAACTACGGTCGCCGGTCGTAGTAGCCGCCTTCGAAGGGTGGAACGACGCGGCCGATGCCTCGTCCGCCGCCGTCGAGCATCTGGAGACCGCCTTCAAGGCCCGTGTCATCGGTGCTATCGACCCCGACGACTACTACGACTTCCAGGTGAACCGACCGACGGTGAGCGGGACCGACGGGGCCTCCCGGAAGATCTCGTGGCCGACCACCCGCCTGTCGGTGGCGCGGCCGCCGAAGTCCGAGACGGACCTGGTGCTGATCCGCGGGCTGGAACCGAACATGCGCTGGCGTGGGTTCACCGACGAGCTGATCGAGGCCGTCCACGCCCTCGGCAGCGACATGGTGATCTCCCTCGGGGCGCTGCTCGCTGACTCGCCGCACACCCGGCCGGTCCCGATCAGCGGAACCGCCGGGGACGCGGCGACGGCTGCCCGACTCGGGCTGGAGCCGTCCCGTTATGAGGGGCCGACCGGCATCGTCGGCGTCTTCGGGGAGGCATGCGCACGGGCCGAGCTCGCCTCGGTGTCGTTCTGGGCGGCGGTGCCGCACTACGTGGCTAACCCGCCCTGTCCCAAGGCGACCCTCGCGCTGCTGCGCCGAGTGGAGGACCTGCTGGACATCGAGATCCCGCTGGGTGATCTTCCCGAGCGGGCGAAGGCGTGGGAACGGCAGGTGGACGAGCTCGCCGCCGGGGACACCGAGGTCGCCGAGTACGTCCGTTCGCTGGAGTCACGCGAGCCCGAGACGGCGCTGCCCGAGGCCAGTGGGGACGCAATCGCCCGGGAGTTCGAACGGTACCTGCGCCGTCGCGGCCAGTAAAGGCCGGTAAGAGAGCCGGCCCGGTAGAAGAATCGGTAGAAGAAGGAAAGGGGGCGAGGGTACGCCCGGGCCGGGAGCCCAGGGCGCACCCCGCACCTCCACCGGGCCACCCTTCTCCTCGACGATCTCGCTACTCCTCGACGATCTCGGCGTCGATGATGTCCTCGTCGGCGCCACGGCGGAACGGCACGTTCGCCGAGTTCGTGACCGGTTCGCGCGGAGTGGGCGGGGTGTGGGATTCCGCGTCCGCGACGTCGGCCTGACGATGCCGGCCCGGGGAACGCCGCCCCGGGCCGGCGACGCGACCGGTCGCCCACGCGGTCTCGGAAAGATCCGACGCTCCCGCACCGCCCGCGGGGACCGCACCGCCCGCGGGAAAACCGGCAGGACCGGCTCCGCCCGGCGTCCCAGACGTGCCCGACGTCGTCGGCGCGGCCGCACCCGCCCGGGCCAGGTCGGTGACCGCCCGGTCCACCTCGTCGGAGGCCAGGACCCCCCGCAGGCGCAGCATCGCGCCGATGATCTCACCCTGCTGGTGACGCAGCGCCTCGAGCGAGGCGGTGCACCGGGCGATCTCCACCTCCAGCTCGGCATGCCGCTCCCGGGCGAGCCGGCGGCTCTCCTCCACGGCGTCGAGGAGGAGCTTCTCGGCCTGTTCCCGAGCCTCCCGCACGATCGGGTGGTTCGCCCCGGCGTCCTCGATCACCTCTTCCAGCGCCGCCTCCGCGATCTGGCGGGCGCCCGTGACGATCTCCTCGGCCTCCTGCTGGGCGATGGTCAGCATCTGGCCGATCCGACCGCCGGCCTGCGCGGCCAGGCCCTCGACGCCCATGTTCGCGCTGCGGGCCCGCTCGTGCTTCAGGGCGCTTTCGGCCGCGGCCGCGCGCGAGGTCACCTGGCTGGCGTAACGCCACAGCGTGGCCAGGTAGTCGTCGACCTGATGAGGGTCGTAGCCATGCGCGACCTCGTCGAAGGCGGGCCGTTCGGTCGCTGCCCCGGGATCCACCCGGCGATGGTGAGCTCCCATCCTCAGCTCCCTCTGGGTCTGACGGGTTCAAGGTCTACGCCCAGCAGTGTGTCAACGAGGCGCCGCACGAGTGCGGGCGCCTCCCCCCAGGCGGGCACGTCACCGCCAGAACCGCGAACCGGACCCCCCTGATGGGTGGGATCCGGGCCCGCACCGGCGGAGCCGCCCGCATCAGCGAGCGCGGCGCCGACCCAGGCGTCCACCGCGGCGACGGCACCCGGGGCGTCGAGGTCGTCGGCGAGCCGCTCACGCACGGCGGCGAGCAGTCCCATGGCGTCAGGCCCGGTGGGCAGGGCGACGGCGGCCCGCCACCGGTTCATCCGGTCCACGGCGTCGTCGAGCAGGCCCGGCGTCCACTCCCAGTCCTCGGTGTGCCGATGATCGAGCAGGGCCAGCCGCAGGGCCGCCGGATCCACCCCGGCCCGGCGCAGCCGGGAGACGAACTCCAGGTTGCCCCGCGACTTCGACATCTTGTGGCCGTCGAGGCTCACCATCGCGGTGTGCACGTAGCTGCGGGCGAACGGCCGGATGCCGGCGGCGACCTCGGCGTGCGCCGCGCTGCACTCGTGGTGCGGAAAGCTCAGGTCGGTTCCGCCNCCCTGGATGTCGATGACCCCGCCGAGATAGTGGCGGGCGATGGCGGNGCACTCGATGTGCCAGCCGGGCCGGCCGGGGCCGAACGGCGAGGGCCAGGACGGCTCGCCGGGGCGGTGGGCGCGCCACAGCAGCGGATCGAGGGGGTCCTTCTTGCCGGTCCGGCGCGGGTCACCCCCGCGCTCGGCGCAGATCGCCAGCATCTCGGCCCGGCTGAGATGCGAGATCTCCCCGAAGGCGGGTGCGGTGGCGATCGAGAAGTACAGGTCGTCGTCGACCTGGTAGGCCGCGCCCCGGTCGACGAGCTCCACCACCATGTCGACGATCATCGGGATGGCCTCGACCNCCCCGACGTAGGCGTCCGGCGCCAACATCCGCAGCGCGGTCATGTCCTCGCGGAACAGGTCGATCTCCCGGTCGGCGAGGGCCCGCCAGTCCAGCCCGTCACGGGTGGCTCGCTCAAGCAACGGGTCATCGACATCCGTTACGTTCTGTACATAGTGGACGTGATGCCCGGCGTCTCGCAGCACACGCTGCGCGAGGTCGTAGGTGAGGTAGGTGAAGGCATGCCCCAGATGCGTCGCATCATAGGGCGTGATGCCACACACATACAGCCTTGCGGTGACGGCCGGCGCCAACTCGCGTACGCTCGACGTGGCCGTATCGAAGATCCTCAGTGGCTTCCCGTGACCGGGAAGAGAACGTATCGGAGGAGATGGCCACGCCTGCATGCGTGTCAGAGTAACCGCGAACCGACTCTCCGGCGGGCACAAGGAGAGTAACCGCAGCGTAGCCGACAGCATCCCAAGCCGATCCACCTCGGGTCACCGACGGTGACATCCCATGTTCTCCCGCACCTGTATCCGCACCGGTGACCCGCCCAGAACCGGAACCCGCTCAGAACCGGAACCCGCTCAGAACCGGAACCCGCTCAGAACGGCGGCCAGGGGATCGCCGGCCAGTCCCCCGAGGGCAACGGGAACCGGCCCTCGGCCAGAAGCCCGTCGACCCGCACGGTGAGGGCGTCGACCTCGGTGACCGTGAGCAGCTCCTCGAGCCGGTCCCGGAAGGGGCCCGCGAGCGCCTCACGCAGGTCGTCGAGCAAGGCGGTCTCCTCGGCGTCGAGCCGCCTTCCCCGCCAGGTCCACAGCAGGGTGCGCAGCTTGCCGTCCGTGTGGAAGGTCACACCGTGATCGATGCCGTGAATCCGGCCGGAGGGCGCCGGCAGCAGGTGCCCACCCTTGCGGTCGGCGTTGTTGATGACGACGTCGAACAGGGCGATCCGGCGCAGCTGGGAGTCGTCGGACCGGGTCAGCGCCACCAGGTCCACGGTGACGTCGGTGTCGATCCACAGCTGCACCATGCCCTCGCCGAACGGGCCGTCACGCAGAATGGTGGGCGGGACGATGCCAAGCCCGAGCTGCTCGGAGACCTCGTAGGCGGCCAGCTCGCGGGCGGCGAGGGTGCCGTCCGGGAAGTCCCACAGGGCGCGTTCGCCGCGGACCGGCTTGTAGACGCAGCGGCCGGTCACCCCGTCGGCGCAGATGTCGCAGCAGAGCGTCGTGTTGCTCGCGTCGACCAGCCGGGCGGTGATCTCGAGGTCACCGCGGCGAAGGAGGTCGAGGGCGGCGGGGGCGTCGAGGCCACCCCCGTCGATCGGATGCAGTGGCGGTCGCCACCCCNGAGNGGAACTCGCCGCGGAGACGCCCATCACCTCAGTCTGTCCGGTCCGGCAGGGTGATGTCACCGGACCGGACGGTGAGCGACATCTCTCCCACACCGTCCGGCCTACCGGACCACACCGCTATCACGAACCGCACCGCTACCACGAACCGCACCGCTACCACGAACCGCACCGCTACCACGAACCGCACCGCTACCACGAACCGCACCGCTACCACGAACCGCGCACCCGCGGCGGGCGGGCCCGGCGCCCCTCGCCGGCCGCATCAACGCAGATGACCGTTCTGGCGCGGGCAGACGTGACCGTCGTCCAACGGCTGCCCGCACAACGGGCAGGAGGGCCGGCCCGCGGCCAGGACCCGCGCCGCGCGCTGCACGAACGAGCGCGCCTGCTCGGACCCCAGCAGGACCCGGACGGCGTCCGGCCCGTCGGGATCGTCGGAGAATCCGACGATCGAGTCGGCCAGGCCCGTCGCCTGCGCCTCGATGACGACCCGTCCGCCACGCGGATCCCAGCCGAGCGCGATCGTCGCGGCCTGGAACTCCTCGTCGATCGGCAGATCGAGCGGGGACAGGTCGGGGTCGGCCGGGGCGGGCTCGGGCGCCGGCGTCGCGCCGCGGCGGCCCAACTCGTCGAGCAGCTCGGTCAGCTGTTCGGCAAGCAATGCGACCTGTGCCTTCTCCACCGCGACGGTGACGACCCGCGCCCCGTCGCGGGCCTGCAGGTAGAACGATCGGGCGCCGGGAAGGCCTACGGTGCCCACAACGAACCGCTGCGGCGGGTCGAAGATGTGTATCCGGCGCGGCATGCCCGATCAGCCCGTTCCNCCNCCNGCGCTGGGNCGGAAACCGCCGGCACCGCCACCGATCACCTCGTCCACGTCGAGCCCGCTGGACCCCGGCGACTCCGGCGGCTCCGGCGACTTCCGGGACCCGGGAGACGACGCCGCGGCGTCGGCGGCCCCGGCGGAGCCCTCTGCCCGGGGTAGCGGCGGTGGGAGGAGCTCGACGACGTCCCCGCCGGTGTCGTTGATGCGCCGGACGAAGGGGCGGCGCTCGTTGTAGCGGATCACGGTCAGGGAACAGGGATCGACGGTGATCCGGTGGTACATGTCCAGATGCATGCCCAGGGCGTCGGCGACCACCGTGCGGATCACGTCGCCGTGCGAGCACAGCAACCAGGTGGCGTCCGGGCCCAGCCGCTCGTTCCACTCCCGCACGGCGCTCACCCCACGGGCCTGCGTGTCCCGTAGTGCCTCACCCTCGGGACCGGGGAAGACGACCGCGCTGGGATGGCTCTGCACCACCGCCCAGAGCGGATCCTTCGCCAGGGTCGCCAGTTCCTGCCCGGTCCAGTCACCGTACCGGCACTCACCGAGCCGCTCGTCGATCTCGACCTGCCGCGGACCGCCCGGGCTGGCCTCGCTGACCGGACGGCGTCCGGCGATCGCCGCGGCCGTCTGGCGGCAGCGGTCGAGCGGGCTGCTGACGATCGCCGCCAGCGGGATGTCCGCGAGGCGTCGCGCCAGGTCCGACGCCTGGCGGCGGCCACGGTCGTCCAACCCCACGCCGGGCGTCCAACCAAGCAGGATCTTGCCGGTCACGGCGGTCAGGCCGTGGCGGACCAGCAGGACTGTGGTCAACCGGTCCGTCCCTTCTGTTGCTGACGCTCACTGTCTCCGCCGGGCCGGACGCACGGGTGGGCCCGGACGCACGGGTGGGCCCGGACGCGCATCGGTCGGAACACGCGACATCGCCTTCCTACAGCCATGCCGCCACAGCGCCGTCCCGGATACCACGCTACCCAGCGGGCTACAACAGCGGCGGAACGGTTCGTCGTTACGCTTCCCGGCATGCCGGACGAGTACACGACCGCTTCCACCACGGAGCCCGACGCGGTCGGCCCGCAGGCACGAGCGGACCCGCAGCCAGCGGACCCCGAGGAGGTCTTCGCCGCGTTCTGCGGGGCGGGGCTGTGGCCGGGGCTGGGCCGCACGACGGCCGGCCGGCTGCCCGCGGCCGGGATCACCCGGCCCGACCACGTCGACGTCGGCCGGTTGGGCACCGTCGAGGGGGTCACCGGGCCGCGGGCCCGGCGGCTCGCCGACAGCTTCCGCGCCGTGGCGGGCACGTACGCGGTCGTCGAACTGCTCGTCGCCGCGGATCTTCCGGCCCGGCTCGCGCGCGGGGTGACCGACCTGCTGGGACCCGCGTCCGCCGACCTCCTGCGGGCCGATCCGTGGATGCTGCTGACCGCCGCCGACACCGAGATCGCCCAGGCCGACCGGTTCGCCCGCCGCCGCGGTCTGCAGCGCGACGATCCGCGCCGGGGCCCGGCGGTACTCACCCATCTGCTCGGCCGGGCCGCCTCCCGGGCCGGGGACACCGCGGGCCCCGTGCAGGCGGTGCTGCGTGCCGCCGCGCGCGAGGGGGTGGCCGATCCGAGCGCGGCGCTGACCGTGGCGCTCGACGACGGGCGGATCATCACCGTCGGCGACCGGATCGCGCTGGAGCGGTACGCGATGGCCGAGCAGTCCGTCGCGGACGGCATCGAACGGCTGACGGCGACCGCCGAGCCGCTGCGCGCGGGCGCCCCCAGAGCCCGCCGCCGACCCGATGACGGGCCTGGGTACGACGGGCCTGGGTACGACGGGTTGGGATCCGTCGACGACGACGANCNGGNGGGGNGGGCCGTGTCCGCATGGGCCGCCACCGCCCCNCCTCCTACGGCGCTGACGTTCGACGACGACAAGGATGACGACAAGGACGGGGGGGACGAGAGCCCCCTCGGCGCCGATGGCACCGAGGGGGACACGAACCGGGACGCCGCCGCGGCGGGCCGCGGCGGACCCGCAAACGACGGCGGACCGGCAAACGACGAGGTGGTGACCGGGCTGGACGAGCTCCAGCTCGCGGCGGCGCGCGCCGCGCTGGAGTCCGGCGTCAGTGTGCTCACCGGTGGGCCGGGAACGGGCAAGAGCCGCACGGTCGCGGCCGTCGTACGACTGGCCTGGGCGGCCGAGGCGGTCGTCGCACTGGCCGCGCCGACCGGACGGGCTGCCAAACGCCTCGAGGAGCTGTGCGGGGCGCCGGCGAGCACCCTGCACCGGCTGTTGCAGGCCCAGGGGCGCGGCAGCGGGTTCGCGCGCGGCGAGCNCAACCCGATCGACGCCGACCTCGTCGTCGTCGACGAGGCGTCGATGCTCGACGCGGAGCTCGCCGCCGCGCTGCTCGACGCCTGCGCGGACGGCACGCACCTGATGTTCGTCGGGGACCCGGCCCAGCTGCCGAGCATCGGACCGGGGCAGATCCTCGCCGACCTGCTCGAGTCCGGTGAGGTCCCGGTGACCGAGCTGCGGCGGCTGTACCGACAGGCTGACGGCGGCGCCATCGCGACGATGGCCGCCGCGGTACGCGGCGGGGAGCTGCCGCCGCCGGGGCCTGGCCGGGAGGTCGTGGTGGTGCCGTCCGGCAGCTCCGGCGAGGCTGCGCATCGCACCGTCCAGCTCGTCACCAACTCCATCCCCCGCGCGCTCGGCATTCCCGTCGCGGACATCCAGGTCGTGACCCCGGTGCACGCCGGTCCGGCAGGCACCACGGCGCTCAACACCGCGTTGAAGGGCACGCTGAACCCGGGCGGCGGCGCCGTCTCCGGGTTCGACATCGGGGACCGTGTGGTGGCCACGGCGAACCATATCGACGTCGGGTTCGCCAACGGCGAAATCGGCACCGTCGTCGCGCTGGGCGAACGCGGTGCGCTGCGGGTCGCGTTTCCCGGCGGCGTCGTCGAGGTGCCCGCCGGTGTCCTCGGTGATCTGCGGCACGGCTGGGCGGTGACGGTGCACCGCGCGCAGGGCAGCGAGTGGCCCGCCGTCGTCGCCGTGTTCCCGCCGGAGGCCGGCCGGATGCTCACCCGTCCGCTGATCTACACGGCGCTGACCCGGGCGCAGGCCCACCTGTCGATTGTGGCCGTGAACGGCCCGGCCATCCGCAACGCCGTGCGGAGCTCGGGCGGACGGCGCCGCACGACGCTGCTCCCGGCTCTGCTCGCCGGGCAGACCGCCGGCGGCTTCGACGATCCCGACGAAGATCCCGACGAAGATCCCGACGGGGGGCCGGACGGCAGGCCCGATGGCGGATCCGACGCGCGGCGGGCGGGCGGCGCGACCGCTGGGGAGGCAGCCCGCGTACGGGACGGCGACGAACGGATGACAGTCTGAAGTGTCGGGGCGTACATCCCCGCCAGCAGGCGACTGCGGCCACCCGACGGAAGGCGGTTCTCTGACAGGAGGCAAGATCGTGGCAGACGAGGGGGCATGGTGAACGTAGACGCATCCGGGAGTCCAACCGTCGGCCAGGACACCGGATCCGGGCCGGCGGTGCTCTCGGGTCCCCGCCGCCCCCAGGCGCCGGTGGACGTGACCGCGACCGCGGTCGTGGCCACAGCCGCGAACAGCGCCACAGCCGCGAACAGCGCCACAGCCGCGAACAGCGCCACAGCCGCGAACAGCGCCACAGCCGATGTCACGACCGGGACGGTCATCACGCCCGGGACCGCGCGCACGACCACCGCCGTGGCGCGGATCGCGGCGGCCAGCCCGCAGCTGCTGGTAGTCGCTGTCATACTCGCCGTTGCCGCCGGCGCGCTGATGCGGTTCGCCACCCCCAGCCATCTGTGGCTCGACGAGTCGTTGACGGTCGCCATCGCCTCGCGCCCCGTCCCACAGCTGCTCGACGCGCTGCGGCACGACGGCTCACCGCCGCTGTACTACCTGCTGCTGCACGCCTGGATCGCGGTGTTCGGCGACGGGGACGTCGCCGTCCGGGCGTTGTCCGGGGTGCTGTCGCTGGCGACGCTGCCGGCGGCGTGGCTGGCCGGACGGCGGGTGGGCCGGACGGCCTTCCAGGCCGGCAACGGTGGCCGCGACGCCGACGCCTGGGTGGGCTTGGCGACCCTGCTGATGTTCGCCTGCTCTCCCTACGCGATCCGCTACGGCAGCGAGACGCGGATGTACTCGCTGGTCGTCCTGTTGGTGCTGGTGTTCGGGCTCGCGACCGTGCGGGCGCTGGAACGCTCCGAGCCGGCACGGCTGGCGATGCTGACGCTGGCGACCGCCGCCCTCGTCTACACCCACTACTGGACGTTCCTGCTGATCTTCACCGTGGCGGCGTTCATGCTGCTACAGGCCCGGCGGCGACCCCAGTACCGGCAGGTGACCCTGCGGGCCTTCGCCGCGATGGCGGCTTCCGCCGTGCTGTTCGCGCCGTGGATGCCGTCGTTCCTGTTCCAGATGCTGCACACCGGAACGCCCTGGGCGCCCAAGGTGCAGGCCCAGGTGCTGCTGGACACGGTCTTCGACTGGGCCGGCCCGACCTCCACCGGTGCGCTGCTCGGCATCGTGCTGCTCGGGGGCGCGCTCATCGGCCTGACCGCGCGTCCGGACGGGCGGGAGCTCGCGGTCAAGGTCTCCGGCCGGGTGCCGGGCCGTTACCTGGCCGCGATCTGGCTGGTCCCCCTCGTCCTGGCCTACTGCGTGAACATGTTCGGCGGCAGCGCATATGCCGAGCGCTACACCGGCATCGCCCTGCCGGCCTGCCTGCTGCTCGCCTCGCTCGGCATCGCCCAACTGCCGGGCCGGCGGGTGCGGGCCGGGGNACTGATCGTCGCCTCGCTCAGCGGCCTGCTCGGCGGGNGGCAGCTCGCCCGGACCGAACGCACCCAGGCCGGGGAGATCGCGGGCCGGATCGTCGCGCTGGCCCGGCCGGGAGACGTGGTCGCCTACTGCCCGGACCAGCTCGGCCCGGCCGTGCACCGGGCAATCGAACGGCACGGCGAAGTCACGGTACGGGAGATCGTGTACGCGGACAGTTCCGGCCCGGCGCTCGTCGACTGGGTCGACTACGCCGACCGGATGAAACGGGCGAACGGCANCAGCTTCGCGGCCGAGGTCAACGAACTGGCCGGCCCCGGCCACGCCGTGCTGCTCGTCCGCGCGGACGGTTACCGGTTCCTGGAGGGCGCCTGCGCCGTGCTGTCCGACCAACTCGCCACGCTGCGCGACCGCACCGTGCAGGTCGAGCGGCGCAACCTGTACGAGGGCGCGTCGCTGGAACGGTTCTCCACGCTGCGCTGACCGCCCGCGCGGGCGGGGTCGTCAACGGCGCGGGCGGGGTCGTCGACGGCGAGGGCCGCGACGGCCAGCACGAGCAGACCCATCGGCAACGTGTAGTGGTTGAAGAAGGTCTGCTTGTTCATCAGGTTCAGGGTGAGCAGGACCAACGCCGCCCCCAGGCAGAACCCGGTGGCGTCCCCGCGAGCCCGCCAGGCCGCCGTGTAGGCACCGAGGAGGGCGACCGCGGTCGAGCCGAATCCGAGCGTGACCCCGAAATGCGACGCCAGGCCCGGCAGGGACAGCGAGTGGGCGAGCACCTCGTAGTGGAGGTTCGTCCAGACCGCGTCGTCGAGAAAGTCCCGGGGACCGGCCAGCACCCAGGGGGCAACGAGGAGCGCCGCCGCGGCCGCGGCCGAGGCCGTCCGGCGGGGCCCGAACGCGGGGTAGCCCGCCGCCAGGGGGATCAGCAGCGCGACGTGCTGTTTGGTCGCCAGGGCGAGCGCGAACGTGACGACCGCCACCCGTCCCCGCCCGCTCGTCGACGCCCACACCGTCGCCGCCAGGCACGCCACGAGCAACGGCTCGGTCCAGGACTGCTGCAGGGCGTACATCGACTCGGGGAACACGACGACCAGCAACGGCAGCGCGGCCACCGCCGGCGCCGCGGGTGCCCGTCCCGCGACCGCGCGGATCAGGACCGCCGCCACCGCCAGGGCCAGCAGCAGGCCGTAACGGACGTCACCGAGCAGAAGCCGGAAGGGAGCCAGGAGCACGGACGTGACCGGTAGATAGGGGTAGACGTCGAACAGGCCGTCGACCGGGTACTCGGCCCGGCTCGGCGCCCATTGCTGCCGGTACATGTCGGCCCCGTGCGGCAGGCCGGCCGCGGAGACCTGGAGCAGGTGGAAGACGTCGATGCGGGGCGTCGGCGCGGCGCGGATCGTAGCGACGCCCGCCGCACAGGCCAAGGCCAGGACCAGCCAGAACACCCACGGAGAGGCGAGCACATCGAGCCGGCCCCGGCCCCGGTGGTGCTCCCGGCCGATCCGACGCCCCCGGCCGACGTGGTGCAGCATGACCATGATCGACCCGGCGGCGAGCAGGCCCGCGAGGATCGCGAGCACGTCCGCCGCCGTGGCGAACCGGCCGGCGGCGTAGTAGCGGGGACGGCGCACGAGCGGCGCGACGCCGATCACGACCGCCACGAGCAGCCACGCCCCGAACCACCCGCGCGGGCGCACGGCCACGGCGGTGCCGGCGGTGCTGCTGGTGCCGGCGGTGCTGCTGGTGCCGGCGGTGCTGCTGGTGCCGGCGGTGCTGCTGGTGCCGGCGGTGCTGCTGGTGCCGGCGGTGGCCACGACCGCCAGGACCACCGCCGCGAAACCTACCAGGACACTCGACAGCGCCCAGGCGCCGTACCGACCGTCCTTGGCCGCGATGCCACCGGCCACCGCGCACCAACCGACCAGAATCGCCGGCATCACCCGCCCCGGAGGAACCGGCCCGTCCGGGGGAGGCGAGGTCTGCGGTGCCCGTTGGCCGGGTATCGACAATCCCATGTGCGCACGATGCCAGAGCCCCACCCGATCAGGCGGCGCGGAGGCGCGTTATGGGAATAGGGCNGACGTATAACGGATCATCGCATCGTGTCGGGGCGAGGGGGTGCGGACAGGTCGAGGGGGTGCGGACGGGTCTCCGCTCGCGCCATGCAACACTTGCGACCCAGGACCGGTCCCAGGGGCCCGGCGTCCCGGTGGCGCGATGCCCGGTGTCCGTCCACCCGAGTGACCATGAGTGTGTGTTGAGGAGAGGTCCGGCACAGTGACCGAAAAGCCAGAGGTAGTCGTCATCGGAGCCGGACCGGCAGGTCTGACCGCCGGTTGGGAGCTGGTGAAACGGGACGTCCCCGTGACGATTATCGAGGGTGACTCGGTCGTCGGCGGAATCAGCCGTACGGCCCAGCGTGAAGGTTGGCGTTTCGACATCGGCGGCCACCGCTTCTTCACCAAGGTTCCCGAGGTCGAAAAGCTCTGGCACGAAATCCTGCCGGACGAGGACTTCCTGCTGCGCCCCCGATCGAGCCGCATCTACTACAACGGGAAGTTCTTCGACTACCCACTCAAGGCGGGAAACGCGCTCGGCGGGCTTGGCCTGGTCGAGGCGGCGCGCTGCATCGCCTCCTACGCCGCGGCCCGGATCCGGCCGCCGCAGGACCAGAGCAACTACGAGAACTGGCTGGTGGCCCGTTTCGGCTGGCGGCTCTACCGCACCTTCTTCAAGACCTACACCGAGAAACTGTGGGGCGTTCCGGTGAGCGAGATGCCCTCGGACTGGGCCGCGCAGCGCATCAAGAGCCTGTCCATGATGAACGCGATCGTGAACGCGGTCCTACCGAAGCGGAACCAGAAGGAGATCACCTCCCTCATCGAGGAGTTCCAGTACCCCAAGTACGGGCCCGGAATGATGTGGGAGACCGCCACCGACAAGATCATTAAGCAGGGTGGCCGGGTGGTCTTCGAGGAGAAGGTCCGCAAGATCCACCATGCCGACGGCCGCGCGACCGGCGTCACCACGACCGTGACCGGCGGG
>NZ_JPGU01000014.1:0-36906 GCF_000732115.1 Frankia sp. CeD | reverse complement strand
GGGTGATGGACCCGCCGGCACCGGCCCACGTGCTGGCCGCGGCGAACGCGCTGAAGTACCGCGACTTCCTCACCATCGCCCTCGTGGTGCCGGCCTCGGCCGCTTTCCCGGACAACTGGATCTACATCCACTCCCCCACCGTCAAGGTCGGCCGGATCCAGAACTTCGCCTCCTGGTCGCCATTCCTGGTCAAGGACGGGCGTACCTGCCTCGGCCTGGAGTACTTCGTCTTCGAGGGTGACGAGACCTGGAACGCCTCCGATGAGGAACTGGTCGCGCTCGGGACGAAAGAACTCGTCGAGCTGGGTCTGATCAGGGCCCAGCAGGTGGAAGAGGGTTTCGTCGTACGCATGCCGAAGGCATATCCATACTACGACCTACACTACAAGAAGAACGTCGATATCATCCGCGCCTGGCTGGCCGAGAACACGCCGAACGTCCACCCGGTCGGCCGTAACGGCATGCACCGTTACAACAATCAGGACCACTCGATGCTCACCGCGATGCTCACGGTCCAGAACATCATCGACGGCACCAAGCACGATGTGTGGGAGGTCAACGTCGAGGAGGATTACCACGAGGAGGTTTCGTCGCCGGCCCGGGGCATCGCCCGGTCCTGACGGAGGATTCGTCCGGAGCACGGATTCATCCGGGACGGGTTCGTCCGGGGCACGGGTTCGACGGACGCCGCCACAATGTCAGGCGCGTTGTCGGGCANGTTGTCGGGCAGGTTGTCGGGCGCGTTTCACCGTCGGCGCCCGCTCCACTTCCGGGGCCGGCCGGCATGGCCGGGGACGTACCCGGTATTACCGGGTACGGATCGGATGGGTGATGGGACGGGCCGCGTCCCATCACCCATCCGGAACATCATCGAGGCGTAGGGGCGCGCCACGCGAGACTGGTACCGGATGCGGCCCTGCCCGGCCGGCCGATCGTCTACCGGCCGGCCCGTCGCAGTCCGGTCAATGTGGACGGAAGGGACTGACCGTGACGGATGTCGCGGTCCGGCCGGCGGAGCAGATCCCCGAGCCGGTCGACCAGGTCGGGAACGCATCCGGCCGTGCGGGACGGATCTTCACCGCGGTGATGGGAGTGCTCCTCGCCGTCTCGGTGATCGTGCGGTTCACCGCCAGCCAGGCACTCTGGCTGGACGAGGCGCAGAGCGTCGCCATCGCCCGCCTGCCCCTGCGTGGGTCGGCCTTCACGATGTGGGACGGCCTGCTACGGGACGGCTCACCGCCGTTGTACTACCTGGTGCTCCACGGCTGGATCAAAGCGTTCGGCGAGGGCACCTTCGCGGTCCGCTCCCTGTCCGCGCTGATCAACATCGGTGCGGCGTGGCCGCTGTTCCTGCTCGCCCGCCGCGTGGTCGGCGAGCGGGCGGCGCGGGTCAGCGTCGTGCTGTACCTCACGTCGCCGTTCGCGTTGTACTTCGGGACCGAGACCCGGATGTACAGCCTCATCGTGTTGCTCACCGCGTTGGGTNGACTGGCGTTGGAGCGCGTCCTGCGGGCACCGTCGATCAGATCGACGATCGCCCTGGCGCTCTGCGCGGGAGGCCTGGCGCTGACCCATTACTGGTGCCTCTACCTGCTGCTCACGGTCGGAACGTGGCTGGTCCTGCTGCTGGTGGCCCGTCCGTGGTGGGTCGCGCGCCAGATCCGGCGCGGGGCGGGCGCGGCGGACCCGGCGGGTGTGCCGGGCGGCATGACCGCCTCGGCGAACGATCCGGGCCCGACAGGTGTACCCGGATACCGTTCCGCCCCGGGAAGCCCGGGAAGCCCGGGAAGCCGGGGCCGGGGCGCCCCCCACAGTCACCGGACACCGACCCGTTTCCTCACCCCGCAGCGGCGGGGGCCGGTCTTCGGGCTGCTCGGCATCGTCGGTGGCGGGCTGGTCTTCGCCCCGTGGCTGCCCGACTTCTTCGACCAGCTTGCCCACACCNGCACCCCCTGGGGCGAGCCCGCCAGCTATGCCGCGATCTCCCACGCCTACGGCCAGTGGGCCGGCGGCCCGACGACCCTGGGTCGCCTGTTGCTGTTCCTGATCACCGGTCTCGCCGCCGCCGGCATCGCCGGCCGGCCCGCGGGTAGCCGGTTCATCCTTCTCGATCTGCGTGGTCTCGAACCGGGTCGGACCCTGTTCCTGCTGGCCACCGGCACACTCGTCGTCGCGGTGACGGCGGGCAAGGTGGTCGGCAACGCCTGGGCCGACCGGTACACCGCCACCGCCTTCGTGCCGTTCCTGCTGGTCATCGGGCTCGGCGCGACGATCATCACCGATCGGCGGGNGTTNCATGGAGNGGNCGCCGTCGCCGCCCTGACCGGTCTGCTCGCCGGGACCTCCGACATCCACCGGGAGCGGAGCCAGGCCACCGAGGCCGCGCAGGTCCTCGAGCGGACCGCCCGGCCCGGTGATGTGATGCTGGTCTGCCCGGACCAGCTCGGACCGGGCCTCGCCCGTACCGTGCCGAACTGGATGAAGGTGTACGTCGTGCCGACCTACGCACCGCCGGATCGGGTCGACTGGGTCGACTACGAGCAGCGCAACGAATCGGCCAACGGGGTCGCGATCGCCCGGCGCGCCCTCGCCGAGGCCGGTCCGGAACACACCGTCTTTCTCGCCGGTTCCGGGTCATACCGCACCTACGAGGAGCTGTGCACGGTGGTGCGCACCACCCTGCAGGAGGCCCGGCCACTCGCGGACGAGGTCATGAAGCAGGGTCTGCCGGCCAAGGTCTACGAGAACTACGCGCTGCTGCGGTTCCNGGCCTCTTGACCGCGACCGAGGCCCTGCCGGATGATCATCGGGTAGGTGGCGGCATGGGCGGCCGGCATGCGGCCACCCGCTGGGNGGACCGCTGGCAACTGCGCGAGGTCGTGCTCGCCTGGCTCGCGGCCCGGCTGGCGGTCGGTGCGGCCCTGGCGCTGACCAGGTACATCGCCGACAACGCCCGCGGGCAGCAGGGCGCGCAGCTGAGCACCACCGACCTGCTCGGTTGGGACGCCGGGTGGTACAAGACGATTGCCGAGGTCGGGTACAGCGGCGCTGGGGCCGAGAGCCGCCGGTTCTTTCCCCTGCTGCCGCTGCTCGTGCGGGGGTTGTCGAAGCTGCCGGGAGCCGACGCCCACGTCGGCGTCGTGCTCCTGGTCGTGGTCAACGTGTGCGCGTTGGTCTTCGCGCTGCTGCTGGTGGGGCTCGCCCGGTTCGAGGGGTTCGCCCCGGAGGCGACCACCCGGCTCATCTGGCTCGCCGCGCTGGCTCCACCCGCCTTCGTCCTGGTCATGGGGTACGCCGAGGCACTCGCCGGGCTGCTGGCCGTGGCGGTGTTCCTCGGTGCCCGCAGCGGGCGCTGGGAACTGGCGGCCGTGGCCGGCCTGCTCGGCGGCCTGTGTCGCCCCCTCGGTCTGATCCTCGCGGTGCCGGTGCTTCTCGAGGCGGCCCGGGGGCTGCCTTGGCCGCTCGTCCGCCGGCTCGGCCCCGGCCCCGGCCCTGGCACGCCGGCCACCACGCCTACGGCTGGAACGCTCACCGCCCGCGACGGGCTGCGTCGACTACTCGCCGTGCTCGCCCCGGTGGCCGGCGCCGGCATCTACCTGCTGTGGTCGGCGCACTCCTACGGTGACGGGCTGGCGCCGTTCACGCTGCAGCGCGACGCGGCACGTCACGGCAGCAGCTCGAACCCGCTGGCGGTGCTGTGGGACGCGGCGCGGGGCGCCTTCTCCGGCGAGCTGGGCACGGCGCTGCACGTGCCGTGGCTGCTCCTGGCGCTCGTGGGGCTGGTGGTCATGGCGCGCCGGCTGCCAGTGTCGTACCCGGTGTGGAGCGCCCTGGTCCTGGCTGCCGTGCTGACCGGCAGCAACCTGGACTCCGCCGAGCGGTACGTCTACGGGGCGTTCCCGTTCCTGCTGGTCGCCGCGCTCGTCACCGCCCGGCGGGAGATCTTCACCTTCACGCTCGCCGCCACCACGGCCGCGATGACCCTCTACGCGACGCTGGCCTTCACCCTCTCCTACGTGCCCTGACCACCGGCCGTGCCCTGACCACCGGCCGCGCGTCGGTGGATGGCGCGCTGGGCCCGCATCATCTCGCGAGCGCTTCCAGAAGCCCTTCCAGAAGATGGCGATACGGTTAACGTAGAGAGGGACCGCACGATGATCGGTCGCCATCCCACGCCACACCACACCACACGCAGCCGGTCATCCTCCGCTCGCAACCACGAGGTCAGGCCGCATTGGATGGAGTAGAGCTGGAGTACCAGCGGCTGTACCTGCCGCCGGGTACGGACCGCCGGGCAGCCGTCCAGATCCTCACGATGCACGCCGAGTTCGGCCACTGGGAGCTCGAACGCCTACGGCTGTTCCCGGATGGCTCCCGGCGGGTAGTGCTGCGCCGCCGTCGGCGCCCCGGCGGCCTGCCCGGCTATCTGCCCACCTGACAGCCGCCCACCTGGCAGCGGACCTGGGAGGGCGTGCGCACCTCGACCACGTCCGGAGCGATCCCCCGGGTCTGCAGATGCCGTCCCGACAACGCCCATCCGGCCGGCACCTCGGCTCCAGTTGCGCCGGCTCCAGTTGCGCCGGCTCCGGCGTCGCCGGTATCCGCCTTCCGGGACCGCTCCACCGTCCAGACGTCGACCCGGAACCAGTGATCGCTCCAATGGGCGCTGTCATCGGCCCGCAGCTGCACAAACCGGCGACGCAGAACCTGCCGGGCGACCTCCAGCGCGGACAACACGCTGACCTCGATGCCCCCGGACGGCTCGGCCCGATCGGCGATCCATACGCTGCCGTCCCGGCTGACCTGCACGAGATAGGCGTAGGTGGCCCGGGGATGGTCCGCGTCCGCGTCCAGCGGAGCTCCGAGGCCGATGCTGGACAGCGGATCGCCAGCCATACCCCCATCATGTCATGCATCGACGATGGCTCCTACGCGGATGGTGCCCCGCGCGCGGACAGCGGCATCTCGTCAAGCCGTACCGGCAGGTTCAGGTCAGCAGATCCGTACCGGCAGGTCCGTACCGGCAGGTCCGGTCAGCAGGCGTGCAGGAAGCGGTCGAGGACGCGGACGCCGAAGCGCAGCGAGTCGAGCGGCACCCGTTCGTCCACCCCGTGGAACATGCCGGAGAAGTCCAGGTCGGGCGGCAGCAGCAACGGGGAGAACCCGAAGCAGCGGATGCCGAGCCGGGAGAAGGACTTCGCGTCCGTGCCGCCGGAGAGCATGTAGGGCACGGCCCGGGCAATCGGGTCCTCGGCGCGCAGCGACGCGGCCATCGCCTCCACCAGCGCGCCGTCGAAGCTGGTCTCCAACGCCTGGTCGTGGACGACCCATTCGCGACGGATGTCCGGCCCGAGGATCTCGTCGAGCTGGCGGATGAACTCCTCCTCCTGACCGGGCAGATAGCGACCATCGACGTAGGCGGTGGCCTCGCCCGGGATCACGTTGACCTTGTGACCGGCCTCGAGCTGGGTCGGGTTGGCGGTGTTACGCAACGTGGCACCGATCATCCGGGCGATCGGGCCGAGCTTCGCGACGGTCGCCTCCAGGTCGTCCAGGTCGAACTCGATGCCGAGCGCCTCCCCGAGGGAGTTCAGGAACACCCGGACCGTCGGGGTCATGACCAGCGGGAAGGTGTGCCGGCCGAGCCTCGCCACCGCCTCGCACAGCGCCGTCACCGCGTTGTCATCGCTGATCATCGAACCGTGGCCGGCCCGGCCGGCAGCGGTCAGCTTCATCCAGGCGATGCCCTTCTCCGCCGTCTCGATGAGGTAAAGGCGCAGGTCGTCGGAGACGGTGTAGGAGAACCCACCGACTTCGCTGATCGCCTCGGAGCAGTCGGCAAACAGGTCGGGATGGTTCTCGACGAGCCAGCGCGCCCCGAGGACGCCGCCGGCCTCCTCGTCCGCGACGAAGGCGACGACGAGGTCCCGGGGTGGCCTGCGGCCGGTGCGGACGATGTCGCGGATGACCGCGAGGGTCATCGCGTCCATGTCCTTCATGTCCACCGCGCCCCGACCCCACAGGCAGCCGTCGGCCTCCTCGCCAGCGAACGGCGGCAGGCGCCACTCGCTGGCATCCGCCGGCACCACGTCGAGATGACCGTGGACGAGCAGCGGCGCACGCGAGGGATCCGCCCCCTCCACCCGGGTCACCACGCTGGTGCGGCCCGGGGCCGACTCCAGCAGGGTCGGCTCAAGGCCCACCTCCGCGAGCTTCGCCGCGACGTACTCCGCGATCGGGCGCTCGTTGCCGTCGCCGTTGCCGCGGTTGACCGACTCGAAGCGGAGCATCTCCCGACAGAGCTCGACCACCTCGCCCTCCGCGGAGGGGGCGGTCACCGGCAGGCGCAGGCCACCGGTGCGGTCGGGGGGGGTCGTGGACGCACTCGCCATGCCGCCTAGTCTGCCCCGTCGGGGGTGCAGCCGCCGGGGCGACCGTCTCCTGGGGCATCGACAGCTGCGCGGAACTTGAGGCGATCGNCCCCCGGCTGNGGTGCGTGACCGCCATAAGCGCTTTCGACCTTGACAGGTCCGGGACGCCCCCGGCGGGCTATCGTGTGATGGCCGCGGNGGCGACGCTGGTCCCCGTCCTGCGACGGATGGCAGCCTTCCACCGGAAGGATGTCAAAGGATGTCAGCGGCGCCGTAGCCGGCGTAGTCGAGCAGGTCGTAGAGCTCCGCGCGGGTCTGCATCGCCGGGACCAGGTCGGCCTGGGTGCCCTCGGCGGCGAGCGTCGCGAGCCCCCGGATGATCGCGCCCATCGCCACGCGCAGCGTCGTCACCGGATAGATGACGGCATTGACCCCGAGGTCCGTCAGCTGCGCCGCGGTGAGCAGCGGCGACTTCCCGAACTCGGTCATGTTCGCGAGGATCGGCACGTCGACGGCGGCCCGGAACGCCGCGAACGACCGCTCGTCGGCGAGCGCCTCCGGGAAGATCATGTCAGCGCCGGCGTCAACGTAGGCACGGGCCCGGTCAATCGCCGCGGTCAGCCCCTCCACGGCGACGGCGTCGGTGCGGGCGCAGAGCACGAAGGCGTCGTCGCGGCGGGCCGCCACCGCGGCGCGCAGGCGGCGCACCATCTCGTCGCGCCCGACGACCGCCTTGTCGTCCAGGTGGCCGCAGCGCTTCGGGTTGACCTGGTCCTCCAGGTGACAGCCGGCGAGCCCGGCGTCCTCGAGCAGCCCGATCGTGCGGTGCACGTTCAGCGGCTCACCGAATCCCGTGTCGGCGTCGACGAGGGTCGGCAGGTCGGTGACCCGGGCGATCTGCCCGGCACTCGCGGCGACCTCGGTCAGCGTCGTCAGCCCGACGTCGGGCAGTCCCAGCGCCGCGGACAGCGCCGCCCCCGAGACGTAGACGCCGTCGAAACCGGTCCGTTCGATGCTCATCGCGACCAGCGGGACGAACGCGCCCGGCCAGCGTTGCAGGCGGCCGGAGGCGAGACCCGCCCGCAGCATCCGCCGCTTGTCCGCGACGGGCCGGCCGGCCGGCACCATCATGCGAAGACCCCCCTCGTCCCGCCCGTTTCCAGGGCGAGCGCGTCGGCGACGAGGGTCAGCCCGGCGAGCTCGGCCGGGGTCAGGGTGTCGAGCCGGCCGACCAGGTCGAGGAACCGGTCCTGTTCGGCGGCCGACACGACCCCCTCGGCGAGCGTACGCAGCTTGGCGACGTAGTCCGCACGCCGGAACGGCCGGGCCCCGGCCGGATGCGCGTCGGCGACGGCGATCTCGTCCACGATCGACGTCCCGTCAACGAGCGTGACCTCCACCCGCCCGCCGAAGGCCCGCTCGGCCGGGTCGGTCGCGTGGTAACGGCGGGTCCACTGCGGATCCTCCACCGTGCGGATCCGGTGCCACAGCGCGACGGTGTCGGGCCGGGCGGCCCGTTCGGGGGCGTAGGAACGTTCGTGGTGCCACGTCCCGTCCTGCAGCGCCACCGCGAAGATATACATGATCGAATGGTCGAGCGTCTCCCGGCTCGCGGTCGGATCGGTCTTCTGCGGATCCCCGGCGCCGGTGCCGATCACGTGATGCGTGTGATGGCTGGTGTGGATGACGATCTGGCGGATCGCCGCGACGTCGACCTCGAAGGAGGCTTCGGAGGAGGCCGTGGACGAGCCGGCCCCGAGAGACGAGCCGGCCCCGAGAGACGAGCCGGCCCCGGGCAGCCGGGTACGCAGCCGGCGGGCCAGGTCGATCAGCGCCTGGCTCTGGTACTCGGCGGAGTGCTCCTTGGGATAGGTGGCGAGGATGCCCCGACGGGGCTCGCCGGGTTCCGGCAGCGCCACCCGGTACACCGCGTCCGGGCCGCCGAGCAGCCAGGCGACGACCCCGTCCTCCCCCTCGTAGATCGGCGCCGGCGAGGTCTGGCCGCGCATCGCCCGGTCGACCGCCTCCACCGCCGTCTTGCCGGCGAAGGCCGGGGCGTACGCCTTCCAGGTGGAGATCTCGCCCTTGCGGGCCTGACGGGTGGTCGTCGTCGTGTGCAACGCCTGGCCGACGGCCTGGTAGATCGGCTCGGGGGGCAGGCCGAGCAGGGCACCGATCCCGGCGACGGCGGAGGGGCCCAGGTGGGCGATGTGGTCGATGCGGTGTTCGTGCAGGCAGATGCCGGTCACCAGGTCGACCTGGATCTCGTACGCGGTGGCGATCCCGTGGACCAGCTCGGCGCCGCCGCGGCCGGTGTGCTGCGCGACGGCGAGCACCGGGGGGATGTTGTCGCCCGGATGGGAGTAGTCCGCGGCCAGGTAGGTGTCGTGGAAGTCCAGTTCCCGCACGGCGACGCCGTTCGCCCAGGCCGCCCACTCCGGCGACACCCGTACTGCCCGCTCGACGCCGACGACCGTCGCTCCCGGGGTGTACGGATGGGCGAGCGCCTGGTCGCGGGCCGCGACGACCGGGCCGCGGGTCAGCGCCGCCGCGGCGACCGCCGCGTTGTCGATGATTCGGTTGCCGATCATCTCGACGACCTCCGGCGGCACCGGCACCCGCTCGGCGGCGACCTCGGCGATCTTCCAGGCAAGCTGGTCACGCCGGGGCGGCGCCTCGACGGACCGGCGGGCGCGCACCTCGTGCAGCTTCATCGGACATTCCCCCTGCCGTCTCCACGGTTCTCACCGGCCACTTTCCTCACGGCGGCGGAGCAGGNAGGTATCCATGATCCAGCCTTTACGCTCGCGGGCCTCGGCGCGGGTCCGCTCGATCAGCCCGCCGACCTCGGCGACCGGACCGTGCAGCAGGACCTCCTCCGGGGTGCCGAGGTAGGCGCCCCAGTAGATGTCGACGTCGTCGGCCGGCAGGGTCAGGAAGGTGTTCTCGGCATCGAGCATGACGACGACGTCGTCGACCCCCGGCGGGAATCCGGCGGCGAGCCGGCGACCGGTCGTGATCTCGACCGGGCCGCCGATCCGGTTCAGGATCAGCCGGTGGCGGGCGGCGAGCGCCTGCACGCTGGTGATCCCCGGGATCACCTCGTAGTCGAACCGCACCACGCCCCGCGCCACGATCCGGTCGATGATGCGCAGCGTGCTGTCGTACAGCGACGGATCACCCCAGACCAGGAACGCCCCGCAGCCATCCTCGCCCAGCTCGTCGAGCATCATCCGCTCGTACAGTGCGGCCCGGCGGGAATGCCAGTCCTCGACGGCGGCGGTGTAGTCCGTCGAGGACCGGTCGCGGCTCGGGTCACGGGCCTCGACGATCCGGTAGCCGTTCCCCTCGACGTGCCGGTCGAGGATCTCCCGCCGCAGCCGGACCAGGTCCTCCTTCGCCGCCCCCTTGTCCAGGACGAAGAAGACGTCGGCCCGATTCAGCGCCTTGACGGCCTGGATCGTCAGCTGGTCGGGGTCGCCGGCACCGATGCCAATGACGAGGATCGTGCGCATCTCAGCGCGGATCGGACCCGGCCGGGCTCACCGAATCCGGGCCCGCCGAATCCGGGCCCGCCGAATCCGGGCCCGCCGAATCCGCCAGGCCCGGGGCGACGTCCACCCCTGGGACGATCTTGCCGGGGTTGAGGTTGCGGCCCGGGTCGATGCCGTCGAACAGCGCCGTGAGCAGGCGCACGCCGGCTGGTGAGATGTCGTCGGCGAGCCAGCGCGCGTGCTCGACGCCGACCGCGTGGTGGTGGGACAGGGTGCCGGCATGCTCGATGAAGCCCTGCTGGATCGCGGACTTCACCGTGTCGTACCCGTCGATCGCCTCCAGCGTCACCGGGGAGGCATAGGCGAACGTGAAGTACAGGCAGGCCCCGGAGTGGTACGAGTGCGACAGGTGGCACATGATCCAACCGGTCACACCGATCTCGGCGAACGCCTTGTTCGCCCGCGCGACCACCCCCCGGTACAGCGGGCCGAGCTGCGACCAGGACGTCGACGTCTCCGACACGTCGGCCATCGCGCCCTGACCGAGCAGGAAGTCCCGGATGTACGGGGTGTCGAACTTCTTCTGGTCGTAGAGCTGCCCCGGGCCGGTGCCGACACAGATCCCGCCCCGGCGCGCGACGATCGCCCCGACCAGCTTGCGCTGGGCCTTGACGTGCGCGGGTGAACCCTCGAAGCCGATGAACGACAGGCACATCTGGTCGAGGTCGTACCTGCGGACCCGGCGCAGGTACTGCTTCATACCGGCCGAGACGAGACTTGAGGCCAGGGAGCCGCGCTTGCGGGTAGCGAAGGAGAACCGCGTCTCGTTGGCGTCGGAGACCCGGGTGACCGTCGGCGCGGCCTCGCTCGCGGCGATCTCCCGCATGGCCAGCAGTGCCGCGTCCCAGGTCGGGAAGAAGTAGCCGAGGATCACGCGCTGCTCGGGCACTCGATGCACCTGCACCGTGGCCTCGGTGATGATCCCGAGCCGCCCCTCGCTGCCGAGGATCATCTCCCGCACGCTGGGGCCGGTCGACTGGCTGGGCACGGGCCGGGTGACGAGTACCCCGGCGGGGGTCACGACCCGCACCGCCCTGGTAATCTCCGCGATGTCGCCGTACTTGTCGGACTGCATGCCCGACGAGCGGGTGGCGATCCAGCCGCCGAGGGTGGAGTGGGCGAAGCTGTCCGGGAAGTGGCCGAGCGTCCAGCCCTGCGCGGCCAGCTGCTCCTCCAGACCCGGGCCGAGGGCACCGGCCTGTACGCGGGCGAGGCGGGCGTCGGCGTCGATCTCCAGCACCCGGTCGAGCCGGCCGAGGTCGACGGAGATCACCGGGCGGGTCTCGGTGCGCGGCGCCTCGAGACTGCCGGAGATGTTGGTGCCGCCGCCGAACGGGATGACGACCGCGTCCGCGGCCAGCGCCGCGGCCAGCACCGCCCGGACCGCCTCCTCGTCTCCCGGGTAGACGACGACGTCGGGCAGTCGGCCGAGGTCGTGGTTACGAACCCGGACGAGGTCACGCAGGCTCTTGCCGTAGGCGTGCACGACCCGCGCCTGTGCGTCGGTGGTGACGTGCTCCGCGCCGGCGGCGTCGACAAGCGCGGCGCGCAGCGGCTCCGGCAGCACGGGGTCCGCGATCGTCAGGTCCGCGAAGGCCGGTGGCTGGGCCGGCAGGCGGGTGATGTCGAGCCCGATGTGCGTACGGATGAACGGCGCGAGGTCGGGCTTGTCACTGGGGCTGAAGGAGACACTCTCCTTGCCCCAGCCCCACCACTTCATGTGCGTGACCAACGATGGCTCCTCGACGGGGACGGACAGCGGACGACGGCTCGGGGGGACGACGGCTCGGGGGGAGGGCGGCGGACCGCTCAGGTGCCGGCGAGACGTTCGACGACCGGCGCCATGGCGGTCAACGCGTCCAGGGAGACCCCGATCGTGCTGAGGCCGAAGCGCTCGCGGCGCTCGACGAGGTCGTCGACGATCTCGTCGACCGACCCGCACAGCGCGTGCGGGGTCGCGAGCGCCTGTTCGGAGGTGAGCCCGAACCCGGCGGCCAACTGCTCGGCGACCTGGGTGCGGTTGTCGGTGACGACGACGAGGTGGACGCGGACCTGAAGGGTGAGATCGTCCCAACGGGCGCCGGCGGCCTCCCGGATCCAGCGGACCTTCTCCTCGGTCGCCGCCGTCGTCGCGTTGGCGCCGAGCGAGGCGTCGATCACCCCGCCGGCCATGTTCATGTTCAGCCCGATGATGTCGGCCTCACGGGCGGCGAGGGTCAGCAGCCGGCGCCCGCCACCACCGATCACGATCGGCGGGNGGGGCCGCTGCACCGGCTTCGGCGTCCCGTTCAGGCCGGCGACCTGGTAGTGGGTGCCGCTGTAGGTGAACGGTCCGTCGGCGAACATCCCCTTGATGACGGCGAGGGACTCGGCGAGCCGGCCGATGCGCACCCCCGGCGGATCGAGCGGCAGACCGGCTCGGGAGTAGTCGGAGGTCATCCAGCCGGCGCCGAGGCCGAGTTCGAACCGTCCGCCGGACAGCGCGTCGAGGGTCGCCGCCTCCTTGGCCAGCACCACCGGATGGCGGTAGTCGTTACTGAACACCATCGCGCCGATCCGCAGCGTCGTCGTCGCGTCGGCCGCGGCCATCAGCGCCGCGATCGGCGCGACCTGCTCGTCGAGATGGTCGGAGACGGTCAACGTCGCGTAGCNGAGATCCTCGACCCGGTGGGCGAGGTCGGCCCATGACCGGGCGCTCACCTCGGCGGGGGAGGAACACTGGATGTTGAACCGGAACGGCCGTTTGTACGGCCCGCCGGAGACCTCGGTCACCGCAGCCACTCCTCCACTCACCGGGGCATCTCCAGGATGGGACACATCGAGGACGGGGCGCCTCGAAGACGGGACACCTCGAAGACGGGCACTCGCCGGTGGCATCCTCGAGGACGAGGCGGATACCAAGATAGCCCGTCGGGCGACCGGCGGCCGTCCCCGGCGCGACCCGACCGGCGCGACCCGACCGTCGTCAGACCGTCACCGGACCGACCCGATCGGCCCTAACCGTCACCGGACCGACCCGGCTGACCGGCGCAGCGACCGCAGGTACTCGCCGGCCGCCCGTGCCTGCTCCGGGGTCGGCGGCGGCTCGCGCAGTGCCTGGACGGCGGCACGGCGCGCCTCCCCGGTCAGCCGGTCGACGTAGAGGATCCCGTCGAGATGGTCGACCTCGTGCTGGAAGCAGCGCGCAAGCAGGCCCTCGCCGGCGTACTCGACCGGCTGCCCCGTAACGTCCACCCCGCGGACCCGCGCGGCCAGCGCCCGCGTGGTCGGGAAGTGCAGCCCCGGGACGGACAGGCATCCCTCCGGGCCGTGCTGCTGGGTCTCCCCGGACCGCTGGGTCTCCCCGGGCCGCTGGATCCCGCCAGGCCGCTGGGTCTCCCCGGGCCGCCCCGGGTCCGGGCCGAGTTCCAGCACCGGGTTCACCACCACCCGCGGCACCCGTGGTACCGACTCGTCACGCGGGTCGTAGTCGACGTCGAAGACGAACAGGCGCAGCCCGACCCCGATCTGCGGGGCGGCAAGCCCCACCCCGGGCGCGTCGTACATGGTGTCGATCATGTCGGTGACCAGCCGACCGAGCACAGTGTCGAACTCCGTGACCAGCGTGGTCGGAGTGCGCAGAACGGGATCACCAACGGTGCGGATCGGGAGCACGGTCATGCGGGATACTGTGCCACGTGAATCGTGAAGGACACCTGGATCGTGAAGGACAGTCAGACGGATCGTGACGGCCGGCGTGGCGATCCGTCCGCCGCCGGGATCGCCGCGTTGCGCGCCCGCGGGGAGCGGGTTACCCCGGCCCGCCGGGCGGTGCTCCAGGTACTCGCCGGCACGAGCGAGCACCTGTCCGTTGACGACGTCTTCGCCCGGGCGGAGACGATCGTCCCGGGCATGCACCGCACCACCGTCTATCGCGCGGTGGAGACCCTCGGCGACCTCGGCCTGGTCACCCACGTCCACCCCGACCACGGGCCGGCCGTCTACCACCTGGCGGCGGCCCTCACCGGCGGCGCCCACCTGCACGTCCGGTGCCGCTCCTGCGGCACGATCCTCGACGTGCCCGCGGACCTGCTCGACGACGTCGCGCGTCGGCTCGCCACCACCGTCGGGTTCACCCTGCAGCCCGACCACGCCGCCCTTGCCGGTCGGTGCCGCGCCTGTTCGGTGACGTCCCCGTCCGTGGACGGGGACCTCGCACCCGCATGACGAGGGTCCGCACCCGCATGACGAGGGTCCGCGCCGGCGCGGCGAGGACCGCGCGCCGGCGTAATCTCGCAGGTACCGACTATCGCGAGGAGGCTGCGGGGATGCCGCCGGAGCAGGGCCCGGTCGTGCTGGGCATCGAGACGTCCTGCGACGAGACCGGGGTGGGGCTCGTCCGGAACGGCACGCTGCTGGGCGAGGCCCTGTCGACGAGCATGGACCAGCACGCCCGCTACGGCGGGGNGGTCCCCGAGATCGCCGCCCGGGCCCACGTGCAGGCGCTGGTGCCCTGCGTGCGCGCGGCGCTGTCCTCGGCGGGGCTGTTCGTGGCGGACATCGGCGCCGTCGCGGTCACCGCCGGCCCCGGCCTCGCCACCGCCCTGCACGTCGGGGTGGCCGCGGCGAAGGCGTACGCCACGGCGCTCGATGTTCCCCTCTACGGCGTGCACCATCTCGCCGGTCACCTCGCCGCGGACCTCGTCGACGGCGAACCGCTACCCGATCCCCTCATCGCCCTGATCGTCTCCGGCGGGCACACGTCGCTGCTGCGGGTGGGGGACCTCGCTCGCGACCCGATCACCCACCTCGGCGACACGCTTGACGACGCGGCCGGGGAGTGCTTCGACAAGGTCGCCCGGGTGCTCGGCCTGCCCTATCCGGGCGGTCCCGCGGTCGACCGAGCCGCGGTCGGCCACGATGCGACGGCGCTGGCCTTCCCCCGGCCGCTGACCGGCCGGGCGGACGCGCCCTACACCTTCTCGTTCTCGGGGCTGAAGACCGCCGTCGCCCGATGGGTCGAGTCGCATCCCGACTCCCCCGTACCGGCCGGCGATGTGATCGCATCCTTCCAGGAGGCAGTCGTCGACGTGCTCACCGCCAAGGCGGTCCGTGCCTGCCTCGACCACGGGATCGGTGACCTGCTCATCGTCGGCGGGGTCGCGGCGAACAGCCGGCTGCGGGCGCTGGCGGCCAGCCGCTGCGAGCAGACCGGCATCCGGCTGCGGATACCGGCCCGCCGGCGGTGCACGGACAACGGCGTGATGATCGCGGCGTTGGGTGACCTGCTCGNCCGCGCCGGCNCCGAGCCCNCCCCCGCCGAGCTCACCGCCATGCCGGGCGCGTTCCTCGAACGGGCCCAGCTCGGCACCGCGCTGCCGGCCCTGCACGCCGCGTGAGCACCGGCGGGCCCCTCGAACGGGAGAAGCGCGACGATGCACCTCGGACATGAGGAGTTCCAGAGAACTGACGGGCGGGCCAGCACGGGGCCAGCTGACGCGGGGCCAGCCGGCGCCGGGCGGGCGCCGCGGATCGGGGTCGGCGGCCCGGTGGGCAGCGGTAAGACGGCCCTGGTCGCCGCGCTGTGCCGGGCCCTGTCGTCGAGCCTGCGCATCGGGGTGGTGACGAACGACATCTACACCACCGAGGACGCCGACTTCCTGCGCCGGGCCGGCGTGCTCGATCCCGAGCGGATCCGCGCGGTCGAGACCGGCTGCTGCCCGCACACCGCGATTCGCGACGACATCACCGCGAACCTTGACATGGTCGAGGACCTGGAGGCCGACACCGGCCCCCTGGACCTGGTCCTCGTCGAGTCCGGTGGTGACAATCTCACCGCGACGTTCAGCTACGGGCTAATCGACCGGCAGATCTTCGTCGTCGACGTCGCCGGGGGCGACAAGGTGCCCCGCAAGGGCGGACCGGGGGTGACCGGCAGCGACCTGCTGGTCATCAACAAGACCGATCTGGCCCCCCTGGTGGGCGCCGACCTCGACGTCATGGCCCGGGACGCGACCGCGGCCCGCGGTGCCCGTCCGGTGGTGTTCACCTCGCTCACCGCCGACCCCACGGCCGCGGACGTGACCGCCTGGGTACGGGCCCAGCTCGCCGAACTGTCCCCGCGCGGCGGTTCCTACGATGCGTCCGATGCGTCTAATGCGTCGCAACCTTTAAATAGGATGTGAGAGCGTCGTGGCGGTGAGGGGTTTCATGGCGGNGNGGGGNTNCNGGGGNNCGGTGCCGGGCGACGGAGGTCCGCCCCTGGTGGGATACACCCTGCGCTACCTGCATGACCCTGCCCAGCACTGGCGGCAGCGCTACGACCGGTATGGCCCGGTGTCATGGGAGCGGACCTTCGGGCTGCGGGTGGTGAGCCTGCTCGGCCCGGACGCCACCGGCTTGGCGCTGCGCAACCATGAGCAGGCATTCGCGAACGGCCCGGGGCAGCAACGGATAGCCGGACCGTTCTTTCGGCGCGGATTGAGCATGCTCGACTTCGACGAGCACCGCCACCACCGTCGGATCCTCGCCGGCGCGTTCGCCCCGGACAGACTGCGCGGCTATCTCGCCGGGATGAACCCGTCCATCGAACGGGGCGTCGCGGGGTGGCGGCCGGGCGCGAGGTTCCAGGTTTATCCCGCGGTCAAACAGCTCACCCTCGAACTGGCGACCCGGATCTTCATGGGTGAACGGCTGGGACCGGAAGCCGACCGGTTCAACGCCGCGCTGTTCGCCTGCATCCGCGCGCCGGGCGCGGTGGTCCGCGTGCCGGCACCCGGGCTACGTTGGTCGCGTGGCTTGGCCGGGCGCCGGTACCTGGAGGAGTTCCTGCGGCTGCGGGTGCCCGCGAAACGAGCCGGGAGCGGCACCGACATGTTCAGCCGGCTCTGCCACGCCGAGGCCGAGGACGGCAGCAGGCTGAGCGACGACGACGTCGTCAACCACATGATCCTGATGATGGTGGCCGCGCACGACACGTCCACGATCACGATGACCAGCATGAGCTACTATTTGGCACGGCATCCGGAGTGGCAGCAGCGGTGCCGCGAGGAGTCGCTCGCCCTCGGCACGCCAGCGGTGGACCATGCCGACCTCGATCGGCTGCCGTCACTCGCTCTGGTCATGAAGGAGGCGCTGCGCCTGGTCACGCCGGTGCCGATCCTCCTGCGCGCCACAGTGAAAGACATCGACGTGCTCGGCGTCACGGTGCCCGCCGGTACCGTGGCCGCCCTCGCGCTCGCCTTCACCCACCAGATGCCGGAGTACTGGCCGAGCCCGGAACGGTTCGACCCGGAGCGGTTCGCGGACCACCGTCGCGAGGACAAGGTACATCCCTACGCCTGGCAACCGTTCGGTGGCGGGCCACATACCTGCATCGGTCTGCACTTCGCCGGTCAGCAGGTGAAGGCGATCCTGCACCAGATGCTGCTGCGGTACCGGTGGAGCCTGGCACCGGGCTACCGGATCTCATTAGACCGTTTCCCGCTGCCTGTTCCACGGGACGGGCTACCGGTCCAGCTGGAAAAGATCACCTGACCACCTGACCGACCGGCAGACCTACCGGTGCGGCCGCGGCTCGATAGAGGAGTTCGACATCCACCGCGAGATCGGCCGCCACCTGAGCTTCGGCTACGGCATCCACCACTGCCTCGGCGCCGCACTGGCCCGCATCGAGGGCAAGGTGGCCCTGGACGAGGTCCTCACCCGCTTCCTCGACTGGGAAATCGCCTGGGACAACGCCGTCCAAGCCCGTACCTCCACGGTCCGCGGCTGGGCATCGATGCCCGTGCGTGTCTCGTAGCGGCCCGTAAGGCCCGTAAGGCCCGGCGGCCAGCCCCGCTGCCCGCGTGGTGTCCCCGGCCCCGCCTCACCGGCATCGAAAGTCCGTTCCCGTGCGGCTGGGTCCGGCACCCTCCGTCGAGGACAGGGGGCCGACAGCGTGCGTTGGCTTCGGTCCTGGCGCGGAGGCCGGGCCGGGCGAGTGCGTGTCAGGAGAGCTTCGAGGGCCACCAGATCTTCGGACCGAGGTCATGGCTCAGCGCCGGCACGAGGACCGAGCGGACCAGAACCGTGTCCAGCAGCACCCCGAAGGCCACCGAGAAACCCACCTGGGCCAGGAAGACCAGCGGGAGGACGCCGAGCACGGCGAACGTCCCGGCGAGGACGATCCCGGCCGAGGTGATGACCCCGCCCGTGACCGCGAGGCCGCGCACGATGCCGCTACGGGTGCCGTGGATGAGGGTCTCCTCCCGGACCCTGGTCATCAGGAAGATGTTGTAGTCGATCCCCAGGGCGACGAGGAAGATGAACGCAAACAGCGGGAAGCCGGGATCCGCGTTGGCGAACCCGAAGACGTGGTTGAACACCACCGCGCTCACGCCCAGCGTCGCGGCAAACGAGAGCACCACCGTCGCGATCAGGAGGACCGGGGCGAGCAGCGCCCGCAACAGGACGCCGAGCACGAGGAGGATGACGACCAGCACGATCGGGATGATCAGGTTGCGATCGTGGCGCGAGGCGTTCTGGGTGTCGAGATTGATCGCCGACTGGCCACCGACCAGGGCGTTCGCCCCGGGCACCTCCCGGACGACCCGTCGGATCGCAGTGATCGTGTTGTAAGCCTCGACGGTGTCATAACGGTGGACGATGGCGGCGTCGATGGCGATTCGACCGTCAACCGGGGCGACCTGGACCGACTTCGGGGCGCATCCGTCGGAACCCCTCGCCGCCGGACGTCCACCGGACGCCAACCGGGCGGCGAGTTTGGCGTAGTCGACCTCCACGCAGACCGAGCCGGGAGCGGTGGCGACGCCGTCGACCTTCCGGACGGCGGCGATGACGTCCGCGGCGGCAACGGTGTTGGTGATGATGACGGCCGGGGCGCCCTGCCCCTGGCTGAAGTTGGCGTCGAAGATCTCCTGGCCGACGATCGCCTCCGGCCGCCCCGTCAGGCTGTCCGTCGTCGACAGGCCGTCGACCTTCAGGGTGACGATCAGGGACGAGCAGGCCAGCAACACGACCGTCGTGACGATCCAGGCCCACCGGGCCCGGCGGACGAGGCCTCCGGCGAAGCGTGCCCAGAGACCGTGACCGGCGAGGTCGGCCTGGTGATCGACGCGGGGAATGCGAGGCCAGAAGATCCAGCGCCCGGCGATCACCAGGAACACCGGCAGGAAGATCAGCATGATCAGGGCTGTGCAGGCGATGCCGATCGCCGCCACCGGCCCGAGGCTGCGGGTGGAGTTCAGTTCCCCGAGGCTCAGGCAGAGCAGGCCGAGGATCACCGTTACCGCCGAGGCGGTAATCGCCGGAGCGGCGCCCCGCCAGGCCACGATCATCGCCTGGATCCGGCTGGGGTAGGCGTGCAGCTCCTCCCGATAGCGGCTCACCAGCAGCAGCGCGTAGTCGGTGCCGGCGCCGATGACCAGCACCGACAGGATGCCCTGGCCCTGTCCGTTGAGGGTGAGGACGTTGTTCTTGGCCAACGGATAGATGATCAGCGCCGAGACGCCGAGCGCGAGCACCGCGCTGAACAGCGGGAAGAACCACAACACCGGGCTGCGATAGACGAGCAGCAGGATGCCCACGACGACGAGGCCCGCGGCGAGCAGCAACAGCCCGTCGAGGCCGGAGAATGCCTCGATGAAGGCGACGAGCAGACCCCCCGGCCCGGCCGGGTGCACGGCGAGACCGGCCGGTGCCCCGTCGCGGGCGGCCGCGACGACGGCCTTCTCGACGTCGACGAGCTCATCACCCTTGACCTCGCGGCCGCCGTCCTGGGCGACGAGCGGCACGGCCACGGCGGCCACAGCGCCGTTGCGGGCGAACTGGGGCGGCCCGAGCTGGCCGGCGTCCACCCCGTGAATCCCGGCGAAGGACCTCACGTCGGCGGTGATCTTGGCTTTGTCCTGCGCGGTCAGCCCGCCCTGGCGGTCGTAGACGACGAAGCCGGGAATCGTCCGCACGGAGCGAAACTGCCGCGACGCGGTGTCGACCTTGGTCGACTCGGCCGAGTTCGGGAGGTAGGCGGCATTGTCGTTCTTCTGGACCTCACCGAGCTTGCCCTGGTAGGACCCGCCGACGCCGCCGAGCAGGAGCCAGCCGACGGCCAAGACCGCGAAGACGTAGACGATGCGTGGCCGGCGGGCGCGCGCCGGACGGCCACCGGAACCGGCGGGGCCGGNAGCGGAATCCGCCAGGGTGCCGTTGCCGTCCCCGGCGACAGCCGGCCCCGGCGGGGGCGGTGCTGCTGGCGCTGGCGGGGTCTGCGCCCGTGCCNCCGACCCGCCGCTGTCCCTGACCTCGGACTCGTCCCCGCTGGTCATGCCCGTCTCCCCACGCCGAACGCACATCCTGCCCAACGATGGCGATTCTGGCGCATGCCACCGACAGAACTCGTAGGCCCCACCGGCCGGCTGGCGAAGAACCGNTGAAAACCTTCACGTCAGGGATGTGACCCGCAAGCCCGGGGTGACTCGGTGCGGTAAGCGGCTCGCGATGACCGTCAGCCCGGACCGTCAGCCCGGACCGTCAGCCCGGACCGTCCGTCCCGGTGGCGGCCTGCGCAGCGAGCAGGGTGTTGCGCAGCAGCATCGCGATCGTCATCGGCCCCACCCCGCCCGGCACCGGGGTCAATTTCCCGGCCACCTCGCGCACCGCCTCGAAATCCACGTCGCCACGCAGGCCCTGCGGGGTCCGGTGCATGCCGACGTCGATGACGGTGGCGCCCGGCTTCACCGCGTCGGCGCCGATGATCGCCTGCTTTCCCGCTGCGACGACGAGCACGTCGGCGCCGCGGCAGACCGCCGCCAGGTCCCGTGTACGGGAGTGACAGATCGTTAGGGTCGCGTTACGTCCCACCAGCAGCGCTGCCACCGGACGACCGACCAGCTCCGAACGACCGACGACGACCGTGGGCGTACCGGACAACTCGACGTCGTAGGAGTCCAGCAACTCGATGATCCCGGACGGTGTGCAGGGCCGCAGACCCGGCAGACCCCGGGCGAGCAGACCGACGCTGGCGGTGGTGAGCCCGTCAACGTCCTTCCCGGGTGGGATCCGGCCGACGAGCGCGGCCCCGTCCAAGCCTTCGGGCACCGGAAGCTGCAGCAGAATACCCGACACGGCCGGATCGGCGGCAAGATCATCCAAGAGCGCCGCGACCTTCTCCTGGGAGGTGTCGGCCGGCAGGTGTTGATGCAGGTCGGCCATGCCGGCCTCGACACAGGCCCGACGCTTGCCACCGACGTACACGGCGGACGCGGGGTCGTCACCCACGAGCACGGTCGCGAGGCCGGGCTGGATGCCGGTCCGGTCGCGGAACTCAGCGACCTCCCTGGCCACGTTCTCACGCACTCTGCGGGCGACGGCCTTGCCGTCGATTATCACTGCGCTCACTATCGGCCCTTCGCGTCACGGTCGTCAGATCATGTCCGGGTTCTATTCGGGTCTCCGATCCGGTCTCCAAGCCGGGTCATGCCCGGGTCAGCCAGGCGTCCGGCGTGGTCCCCCGACATCCGGCGGAGCCCGAGCGAGCACGCTACGCCAACATGGCACACAGGTGCCCGGTACCGTCATACCCACCACCGAGGGGAACCCTCGGCGCGGGAAGCACCGACGCCGGCCACATTGTCCGGCCACATTGTGGGGAGCAAGGCACGGTCCAGGGACCGCAGACCGTGCTCAGGTCCCCCCACATTCACCGGCGACGGCCGGGTGACGGCCAGCCGACGGACGGGTAACGGCCCGGTGACGGCCGGTGGCCGTCACGGGCGGGCCGCTGGAACTCCCGAATAGGCCACGGCGGCCAGCCAGAGACGAACCTCACGCGGGGNACACAGACGAACGACCCGGTGTCCGGCGTGGTGTTCGGCGATGCTGTCGGCGAGACGGTTGCGGCTGGTACTCGGATATCTCCACAGCCAGGTGAGAAAAGCGAGGTCGAGCCGTTCCGGGCAGTTCGCGGCGAGGTCGGGACGGTTCCGCCCGTGCCACCGCGCCCAGCGTCGCAGTACTCGTGGGATGGTGATCCGCCGCGGCAGGTCCAGGAACACGATGAGGTCGGCGGCGGGAATGCGCAGGTCCAGCGTGCCGCCGTAGTTCCCGTCCATCACCCATGCGGGCTCGGCGACGAGGTCGGCGACGACGGACCGCCATTGCGCCGTGGGTGTCCCGACCCATCCCGGTTGCCAGAAGTACCGGTCGAGATGCACGAGCGGCAGTCCGGTCTGGCGCGCGAGCTCACGCGCCAGGGTGCTCTTGCCCGCCCCGCCGCTGCCGACGACGAGGATCCGCCGGGCGTCAGAGGGCATCGCTGCCGGCGCGGAGTCACGGCTCGTCCCGAGCGCATTCACCCGGTCAGTGTCCCACTGGTGCGCCCGACCTGGTGGCGAAACATCGTGCTTCATCCTGACCCGACCGTCACCGCCAAGCCGATGGGGTGAGCCGCCGACGGTGCCAGCGTGTCGTTGATTGACGACGGTAGATCATGTTGCAATCCTCCGGCCTCGGAGAGTTGGCATTGCGTGATGGCTCCACGAACTCCTCCAGCCGGTCGACCGACGTCGGCCGATCACCGTCGACGGCTGACCGTGGCAGCCGGCCAGAGGAGATCATTTCGCGATGAACGATCGAAGGACATTCATCCGTGCCGCCACGGTGGCCACGACCCTCGCGCCCTGGTCGCTCGGCTACCTCGGCGCGGCCACCGCGGCGGGCGCGGCCACCGCGGCGCCGTCCTCCCCACCCGCGCCCACCCGACCCGCCGTCGTGGACATTCCATCCCCGACCGGGGCCTCCGGTCTCCTCACCGGCGGCAACACCGCAGGCCTTTTCGCGGGCTACTGGCAGACCTCATCCTCCGAGCTCAGTGGGTTCGTCTACCACGGCGGTACGGTGCGCGGCCTGCCGGGGAACAGCCGGCCGGCCGCGGTGAGCGAGGCCGGCGTGGTCGTCGGCGAGAACACCACGCGTTACAGCCGGGAGGCGTTCCGCTGGAACCGTGGCGTCTATCAGTCGCTGGGATTCCTCGGCGGCACCCCCAGTCAGGGCGGACAGTCCAGTACCGCGGTCGACGTCAGCGACACCGGATTCATCGTGGGGACCAGCACCACCAATACGGGCGAGCAGCACGCCTACCGGTGGTCGAACGGCACGATGACGGATCTGGGCACGCTTGGCGGACCGTTGAGTTCCGCCGTGGCCGTCACGGTGCAGGGAAGGGTGGTGGGTAACAGCCTCACCCGGGAGGGCGCCAGCCACGGGTTTCTCTGGTCGGCCGGCACAATATCGGATCTCGGGACCCTCGGCGGTTCCTCGACCGTCGTCGCCGACGTGNACAACGCCAGGCAGATCGTGGGGACCAGCGAGACCTCGGACGGCCATTCCCGCGCGTTCCTGTGGGACGGCGGCCGCATGACCGATCTCGGGACCCTCGGCAGTGACCTGCACAGCGAGGCGGTCGCCGTGAACAGGCTCGGTCAGGTGTTGGTGCGCAGCCTCGGATCGTCGGGTGGCGGGTTCCTGTGGATCGCGGGTCGCCGCATCCCGATCACCTCACCGCTCGGCCCGCTGGAGCTTCTCGGCCTCAATGATCACGGTGTGGTGTGCGGGACGGTGCCCTCGGGTCAGGGCAGCCACGCGTTCCGCTGGTACCGCGGCCGGCTGACCGATCTGGGCACCCTCGGAGGACCGGTGAGCACGGGCAACGCCGCCACCCCGAACAACGTCGTGCTCGGTTCCGCGACCACCACGGACTCCCCGTTTCCCCATGCGGCGTTCTGGCCGAACACCGGCGCCTGACGTTCTCGGCGAGCCGTCACAATGGTTTCTCGGTGACGAGGGGCTTCTCGGTGACGAGGCCGCCGTTGACGTGCAGCCGGCGGGTCACGGCGACCGTGTCGAGCATGCGCCGATCATGGGTGACGAGTAGCAGGGTGCCCGCATAGCCGGCCAGCGCCTGTTCGAGCTGATCGATCGCCGGAAGGTCGAGGTGGTTGGTGGGTTCGTCGAGCACCAGGCAGTTCACGCCGACCGCCTGCAGCAGCGCGAGCCCCGCCCGGGTGCGTTCTCCCGGCGACAGGGACGCCGCCGGCCGGGTGACCTGATCCGGGCCGAGACCGAACTTCGCGAACAGGGTGCGCACCTCACCCGCCGGCCAACTGGTCGCCCGCTCGGCGACGGCCAGCGCCGTGGCCTCACCCCGGAACAGGCCGCGGGCCTGGTCGATCTCGCCGAGCCGCACGCCGGACCCGAGTGCCTGGTGCCCCCGGGCCAGGGGGATGCGGCCGAGCAGCGCACCCAGCATGGTCGTCTTGCCCCCGCCGTTCGGCCCGGTGATCACCACCCGGTCCGCCCACGCGATCGTCAGATCGACCGGCCCCAGGGTGAAGCCCGACCGGGCCACCACCGCGCCGGTCAATGTCGCGACGACATCGCCCGACCGGGGCGCGGCGGCGATCGACATGCGCAGCTGCCATTCCTTGCGGGGCTCCTCGACCTCCGCCAACCGGTCGATGCGGGACTCGATGGACCGGACCCTGGCCGCGCTCTTCGTCGCCGCCTCGATCCGGGCTCCCTTGGCAGCCCGGTCACCGTCGGGCATCCGCCGCTTCGCCCGCACCGAACCCCGCACCGCCTGCTCCCGCTGGCGTTGCGCCTGGGCGACGAGATCGGCTCGCTGGCCGGCGTACTCCTCGTACCGCTCCCGGGCTTGACGCCGCACGACCTCGCGGGCCTGCAGGTACGCCGTCCATCCGCCAGCGAAGAGGGTGAGGCCGTGCCGGTGCGGATCGAGTTCGGCGACGGTGTCGATGGTGCGGTCGAGGAACTCGCGGTCGTGGCTGACGACGACCAGCGCCCCGGGCACGCCTTGGACGAACCGCTCGAGCCGTTCCAGCCCGTCGAAGTCGAGGTCGTTGGTGGGCTCGTCGAGCAGGGTGATGTCGAACCGGGACAGCAGGACGCCGGCCAGCGATCCCCGGGCGGCCTGCCCGCCGGACAACGCCGTCGTCGGGCTGTCGAGCGCGCCCGCGGGCAGACCGAGATCGGCGCACACCTCTTCGGCGCGGGCGTCGAGGTCGGCCGCGCCGATCGCCAGCCACCGCTCCAGGGCGACGCTGTAGCGGTCGTCGACCCCGGACATGCCAGGAGCCCCGGACGTGCCAGAAGCCCCGGACGTGCCAGAAGCCCCGGACGTGCCAGAGACCCCGGACATGCCCAGGGCCAACGCCTCGGTCGCGGCGTCGAGCTCGGCCTGCGCCGCGGCGACGCCGGTGCGACGGGCGAGGAAGGCCCGCAGGGTCTCCCCGGGGTTGCGGTCGGGTTCCTGGGGGAGCAGGCCGACGTTGGCGGTCGGCGGCGCGAGATCCACCCGGCCCGCGTCGGGCGTCACCTGCCCGGCGAGGGCACGCAACAGCGTCGACTTACCGACGCCGTTGGGCCCCACCACGCCGAGACGGTCGCCGGGCGCGACGGTGAGGGAGACGCCGTCGAGGACGGTCGCCCCACCGCGGGTGACGGTGAGGCCGGACGCGACGAGGGTGGCGGACATCTGACCAGTCTGGCGCATGGACGACGCATCGCGTCCCGCCCCCTGTGGTCGCCTCCATCCGGTGGGATCCTACGGTGGGACCGTGCGGCTGACCGACGTCGAGGCCCGCNCCCGGTTCNCCGCGGCGCGGGTCGCCCGGCTCGCCACCGCCGGTGGCGACGGACGTCCACACATCGTGCCCGTCACCTTCGCCGTGAACGCGGGCGCCGTGAACGCGGGCGCCGTGAACGCGGGCGCCGCCAGCGTCGTCACCGCAGTCGATCACAAACCGAAGAGCACGCTCGGGGGTCTGCGGCGCCTGCGCAACATCACCGAGAATCCTCAGGTCAGCCTGCTCGTCGACGCCTACGACGACGACTGGTCGCGGCTGTGGTGGGCGCGCGCCGACGGCGAGGCCCGCATCGTCCGGGCGGGAGAACCCGGACACGCCCCCGCCGTCGAACTGCTCATCGCCCGATATGACCAGTACCAGGCTGCCCCGCCCGCCGGGCCGGCAATCATCGTGACGGTGGCCCGCTGGTCAGGGTGGGCCTTCTCGGCGTAGCCGGCTGTTGACATCGCCCTCAGCGCGGGCCNGTTTCGGTCGTACCCGGCGCCCGCGGGCGGTCCCAGCCGGGAGGCAGGGTATCCGGTGTGCGCCAGGACGGGTCCGGCTGGAAATCGCACCAGGTGCCGTCGAACGGGAACGCCCTCGCCTCGACGAGCCGCAGCAGCCGCTCGCCCTCGGCCCGCACCGCCGCCGCGTCGGTGACCCAGTAGTGCTCGGGAAACGCGAGCCGTTCCGCGAGCTCGTGCTCGTCCTTCCACTGCCAGGTCCGGTCCGGGCAGACCCACAGGTCGAGGTCGTGGTCGGTCGTATCCACCCCGACGAGTCCGTCGTAGCGCCAGGCCACGGCGGGTGCCTCGAGATTGATGTACCAACGGGCGANCCGCCCCTGCCGGTCCCAGAACCACCACACCGAGTGTGCGCCCGCCGGCGGGATCAGCATGAGGATGTTCGGCCCAGGCCAGGGCCTCGTCACCAGCACCGTAGATTGGCGGATCCATTCGGCGAACGGCATGTCGCGCAGGCCGCGACCGTCCGTGCTCAGCTCGACGGCCATCGGGCAGCCGTGCGGGATCCACAGCCGCAGGCCGCGCTCATCGTGGCCGACCACGTGACCCGCGCGGACGAAGACGAGCCGCTTGGTGGTGAACGACCGGTGCACGACCACTTCGCCCGGGACAAANCCGCCNGGGACGAACGGACCCGCCGGTGCGGCGCCCGAAGCGGGCGGTGGCGATGCCTGGGGACCGGGATGGGGACCAGCCTGGGAACCGGGATCGTACGCCACGGGGCTTTCCGGCTTCGTCACCGTCCGACTGTACGGTGCCGCCCCGCCCCGGCGTGTCCCCCGCCACAACCTCACAACAGACGGGATGGGACGCTCGTGACGGTCGATTCCGCCGTCGATCAACCGACGGCACCGGCCAGCAGCTCCCGGACGACGGGCACCATCGGATGCTCCATCCCCCAGACCCTGAGCAGATCGGCGAGCAGCGCCGATAGGGTCTCGGTGGCCGACGCCCGATGGCCGGCGCCGAGCTGCAACAGCCCGATCTGCCGTCGCAGCTCGAAGACCTGGGCGTCGTCCGCACCGAACACCCTGATCTCGTCCTCCAGCAGCCCACGAAGCTGTTCGAGCGCCTGGCCGGTCTCACCGATCAGGGCCCGGCAGGTCGCCTCCCGCAGACGGCAGCGCAGAACCCGCTCGCTGTCCGGAGCGTCCCGGTGGACGAGATCGACGAGAAGCGTGCGGTAGCCGTCCACGGCGCGGCGGAAGTCACCGCCCTCGAACAGGTGGTCCGCCAGATCGAGACGGAGCGCGAGCACGTCCGCGCTGTCGTGGCCGAGGGCACGACCGGCCCGGTCCACCGCCGCCGCCAGCACACCGGCGGCCTGGCTGTAGCGGGAAGCCCGGGCCAACGTCCGAGCCTCGTCCCGGGCACGACGAAGCTCGGACCGCCCGACCCCGCCACCGGATTCCCCGGGCGGTCCAGCGGCGGATCCCCGTGTGGAGGCGGCGGTGTTCCGGGCCGCCCCGCGCGGTACCACCCGGCCCGCGACCGCCGCGTACATCCGTACCGGGTTGTCCACGGCGTCGTCGACGGCCCCGGGAAGCGGGCCGAGGTCCACCACGGATCCGATCAACGCCGCGTACACCTTCTCCACGCCGCACGGGCGATCCTCCGGTGCCTTGCTCAGCATCGCGGCGACCAGCTCGTCGAGGCCGCGCGGCACGTCGGCGCGCAGCGACCGCACCCGCGCCGGGACCTCCTCGACCTGCTTGTTCATCACCGTGTAGGACGACGCACCGGCGAACAGCCGCTGACCGGTCAACATCTCGAACAGCGTGGCACCCAGCGCGTAGATGTCGGTGGCGGGCGTGCTCAGGCCGGCAAGCACCTGCTCGGGCGCCATGTAGGCAGGGCTGCCGAGGTGCTGGCCGGTCACCGTGATCTTCGACAGGTTGGTCCGGTCGAGCGCAACGGCAAGCCCGAAGTCCAGCACCTTCACGGTACCGTCCGGCTCCAGCATCAGATTCGCCGGTTTGAGGTCGCGGTGCACGAGCGACGCCCGATGCGCCACCGCGAGCACCGAGGCCACCTGGGCGGCAATCGCGGCGGCCCAGCCGACGGGCAGCGCGCCTTGCTCGGCGACGAGATCCGCCACGCTGAGGCCGTGCACCCGCTGCATGACCAGGTAGGGACGCTCCTCGTGGGTACCCGCGTCGTACACCGCCGGCACCCCCGGATGCAGCAGGCGGGCGGTGATGCGGGACTCCCGGATGAACCGGCGGATCAGCTCCTGGTCGGGCTGGCCGTCGGGAAAACGGACGAACTTGACCGCGATCTCCCGGTCGAGTTTCACATCCCGGCCGACCCAGACCTCACCCATTCCGCCCTTGGCCAATGGAACAGCCTCGAGCTCATACCGCCTGTCGATCATCCACCGCGCGGCCACCGTGCCCCCGTCCCTTCCCGCCCGATCCCCGGGAACACTACCCCCACCCGGAAACGGCATCGGCCACGGCATTGTCGGCCGGCCACGGCATTGTCGAGTTGCTGATCCGGGCTGCACCGCGCCGCCTTCAGCGTCACCAGGAGAAGGCTTCGGCCGGACCTGTGTACCGGGCAGGGGTGTCATTACCCGGGACCTGTCTCCCCGCCCCGCAGGCTTCCGTCGGCGATTCCGAGATGACCGAGCCGGACGATGGTCTCGGCCAGTTCCACCGCGTTGCGCAGCGACTTCTCGACCATCGTGAGGCGCTGGAAGTCGAGCCCCCGGGAACGCTGTTCGGCCAGCGGGAGAACCGGTATCCGGACCCGCCGCGGGTCGGCGCGCGGCGACGATCCACCCGAGCGACCGGCGGCCTGGGCATCCGCGCCACCACCGGATCGCCCGTGCGCCCGATGGCCTGCCGCCCGCAGGATCCCGGCCAGGAAGTACGGATCGAGCCGGTCGGGATCGCCCCGCAGGAGCACCACCCGCGGCCCGAGAACGGCGCCCGCGTCCTCGACGACTCGGGCCGTGCTCTCCCCCGACGCCGTCACACAGACGACGTCGCCGGGCCGGAGAACGAGCATTCCGGCCAGTTCCTCCGTCCGGCTCGACGGGCCCCGCCCATGCCGGACATCGCCCGCGGTGAGCAACGGCAGGTCACCGACCCCGGCCCTGGTCTGCAACGGGGCCATCAGGATCGTCAACGATCCGGCTTTTGCCAACTCACCGATCGTGACGCTCGACGTGACGCTCAACGAAGCCGGCCGGTCCGCCGGTCCGGATCCCCTCGGTGGGGTCAGGAGGGGAACCGCCGAGGACAACGAGGCCACCGTCGCCAGGAAATCCTCCCGGACAGCGGGGAATTCACCGACCGCGGGAAATTCACCGACAGCGGTTCTTTCCGGAGGATGGTCGATGTAGCGTCGCGGGCTCACGTCGACCTCGTCGTCGAGGAGGTCCGCAACGCATATCCGCCGGAATCCCGCCGGCAGATCGGCGTCGTCGGCCACCTGGTCCGCCTGGGCGGCGGTGTCGCCGCCGAACCCGCCAGCGGCGACGAACAACGCCCAGGCCGCTTCGACGACGGCGATCTCATCGCGCGCCAGGCCCAGCAGCACCTGAGCGGGCGTCGCCCCGGCCCCGCCGGCACCGGCATCGGAACCGGCACCGGCATCGGGGCCGGCCCCGCGGCGGAGCACCCACAGATCCGGGGCCGATCCCGCCGGGAACAGACCGGGCGGCAGCCCCAGCACGGCGCGCAACTCCCCGGCGCGCAGCAGGTTCGCCCTGATGCGGCGCCCGGCACGGCGCGACGCGGCGGCCGCCGGCATGATGACCAGCACCTGCGCGCCGTCCCGGGCGTGCGCCAGGCAGTACTGCACCCAGGCCAGCTCGGGTTCCCCCCGCGGTGGAACACCGTGGCGCCACCACGGCGCGCCGAGCAGCTCGTCGTAGCCCCAGGAACGCTGCCCGAACGGCGGGGCGCACAGGACCGCGTCGGCCCGTTCCCCGGCGAAGGTGCCGGCGAGCAGCGAATCGCCCGCGACGATCCGCGCGTCACCACCCCGCAGCAGCAGTCCGACGGCGCTCACCCGCGCCATCGTCGGGTTGACATCCTGGCCGAGCAGGCGGCCCGCCCCCGCGGCCCGGGCGGCCTCCAACAGCCCGCCGATCCCGCAGGCCGGGTCGAGCACCGTGGCGGCCCCCGACCGGCCGCGCAGGCCGGCGAGGGTCACCATCAGCTCCCCGACCGCCCGCGGAGGCTCCGCCACCTGCCGGGAGCAGACCTCGCGGTAGCGGGCGCGCAGCGCGTCGAAGAGCTCCGCGTGGCCGTGCCGGTCCGCCGCCTCGGCGGCGACCCGGGCGATCGCCACCCACCCGGTCTCCCAGGTATCGGGGAAACCACCGGGAAGCTCCGGCACGGCGCGGGCGATCGCCGGTTCCAGGGATACGGCCGCCACCGCGTCGCTCTCCCCGAGCAGTGCCGTGGCGCCCGCGGGATCCCGCTGACGATAAATGAGGAAACCCCCGAGATGGCCGGTCACCTCACCGAGGCGTGGATCATCGACGGCCCCCCGGATCCGCTGCCACACCTGGTCGGCCGCCTCGACCTGGAACGGTCGGTCATGCCGGGCGAGCCAGTCCGCCACGGAGGCCAGCGCGAACAGCGGGCTGGTCGACGTCCCCCCGACGGGTGCGGGAAAGTCGGCGAACCGGCGCCGCCAGTTACTGACCGCGGCCCGCCCGACTCCGGCCAGCCGGGCGATGTCGGTGGCGGTGACCGTGGCCGTGTCTGCGGCCGTGGCCGTGGCCGTGGCCGTGGCCGTGACAGCCGCGGAGCTCGCCGTGTCCCGGCCGCTGGTCTTCACCGGCAGCCCGTTCACGGCAGCCCGCCGAACAGGGCGAGGGCGCGGTCCTGCGGCTCGTCTCCGAGGGGCACGACGAACCGGCGGTCGAGGAAGCGGTTGCCACGCTCGCAGGTCGTCTCGGACACGAACAGGCAGACGTGGCAGGCGGCTCCGTGCAGGAAGTCGGCGGGCGCCGACGGCAGCCGCTCGGCGCACAGCGGATCGGACGAGCAGTGCCGGGCGTCGGCGAGGGCCCGGCGGGTCAGCCGGAGCAGCTGGTCGGGCTCGGCCAGCGACACCAGCCCGCCCAGGGTGCCCTCCGCGTCCGGGACGGCCGTGTAGATGAGGATGCCGCCGCGCGGGTCGCCGTCGTCCCCGGCGTAGATGCGTTCGCTCAGGCTGGCCGAGCTGTAGCCGCACTCCAGCGCGATAGTCCGGATAAGCAGGTGGGACAGGGTGTGCAGGGCGAGGAAGCGCTCCCCGGGCCAGCCCTGCATGGGGTCGAAGTCCCCGGCGATCCGGTCGGAGTAGCGGTTCACCCGGAATCGGCTGTAGGCGTCGCGGTGCTCGCGCATCGCGACACTGTCCGCGACGCGGCGCGCCCACGGGCCGAGGATCTCCTCGGGCACCCGCAGGAACATGCCCTCGCCGCGGACCTCGCTCGCCGGTACCCAGGAAGCCGGCCCACGGGCCAGCGGCGCCCGGATGACGAGGTCGGGGTCGTCCGGGTCGGGCGCGTCCAGCCGGGTGAACCCGGTCAGCGCCCGTACCTCCCGCAGGCGTTCGGCCTGCACGACGTCGGCGTAGCAGCCGGCAAGCGGTGCCGGCACACCGCCGGGCTCGCGGCGCAGGGCGAAATCGTCGGTGGGTTCCGGGAGGACGGCGGAGGAGAAGATCTCCCATTCCGGGGTGCGCAGATCCGGGTAGGCCCGCTCGCCGTCGGCGTCGGAACCCGGGGCCGGGCCGGTTTCGATCGCGGCGCGATGCCGCTCGACCGCGGCCCAGATCTCGGCGTTCGACCACTTCTCCAGCTGACGGAACACCGGGATCGGCGCTGAGCGGGCAAAGTCCAGAATCGCCATATTGTTGATCTTTTCGAAGACCTCCCAGTGCTGTTCGACCTTGACCGCCAGCTCGCTGGCGCCAGTCCGCGGCACCGACAGCACCGACAGCGTCTGGGCGAACCACTGGTTGGAGGCGCCGACGACGAGCAGGCGGGACTCCTGCGGGCACCCGCCATCGGCGAAGGTCCCCAGGTGGGGATGGCGGCCCCGGCAGCGTGGCAGGTGCCCCGCACCGCGACGACCCATGGCCTCCCGGATGTTGCGCCGGGCGTCGCAGTTCACGCACCGGATCTCGACGTTGGCGCCGAGGTTGCCGCCACGGTCCTCCATCCGCAGCCGGGGATGACTCGCCCTGGCGCACTGCGCGCCCCGGTGCACGAACATCGGGTAGGGGAAGTCGTCGAGATGACCCGCGGTGCAGGCGAGCACGAAACGGGCCGCCACCGCGAGCGGCCGGCGGCCGGTCTTCTTCCGCCCGCAGGTGCCGTGGAAGAAGCGGGCGTCCTGGGGCCGGGTCAGCCACGGGTTCTCGAACCCGAACGCGCGGGAGGCGATCACGTCCAGCTCGTTGCAGGCGGTGCAGCGCAGCCAGTTCGGGAACGGCACGGTGGGCACGCCGATGCGGGCGCCCTGCCCGCTGCGGTCGCCCGCATCGGTCTCCGCCCATGGGGCCGGGCGCAGCTCGGTGACGCCCCGGTCGTACAGCCGCCGCACGGCGGCGAGCAACCGCGGCTCGACGATCGGCTGGTACTCGGGGACGTTGCGGTAGTCCCAGTCGTCAACGCCGCGGACGATCGCGGAGAAGTTCGGCAGGTCGACGAGCGCGCCGACACCGCTGGTGAACATCAGGTGGCTGGGCCGGACCGCGCCGACCCGCCGGTGGAACGCCGTGACCATCAGATACCCCTCCCCGGGAGCGCTGCGCGGGCCGACCGCGCCGGACGGCCCGCCCGTGCCGCCGCGAAGGCCGTCTCCCCCAGCTCGTCCCCGACCGGGGCGGCCTCGTCGTCCACCTCGTCCCTGTCGTCCACCTCGCTGCTGCCGATCTCACCGCTGCTGCCGATCTCACCGGTACCGTCGGCGTCCGGCGGCGCGCCGAACGCCCAGCCCGGCTCGCCGTAGGCGGGGGTGAAGATCTCGGCGGGGCCGGGCACCAGCAGGTTGATCTCGCGCTCGGTCTCCCGCATCGACTGGGCGACGGTGAGAACGTCCCAGCGGACGTGCCCGGCGGGCTCCAGCAGGCCGGTGACCCGCTGCTGTCCCCCGGCCGTGCGATAACCGATGCGGGACGGGCCCGTCCTCGTCAGCTCCCACCTCTCGATCAGCTGCCGGATCCGTTCTTCGAGGTACTCCCGGCCGCGCGGCCCGGCGACGGCCTCGGCGCGGGCCAGCAGCCGGTCGATCACTCCACTGACCGTCGGGCCGGCGAGGTCCACGTCGTGGGCGTTGACGTTGCGAGTGTTCGCCTCGTCGGCGTGCCGGACGGCGGCGACGAACGTGCCGGTGGCGGTCCGGTCGAGGGAGCGGCNGGNGAACGGGGTCACGGACAGCGCCTCCACCTGCCGGTAGAAGGTCGCATGGTAGTACTCGAAGTCCTCGTAGTGAGCGAGATCCCGCGGCCGGGCCCAGTTGTACAGGGTGACGACAAGACCCGGGCGGCCGGCGTCCCGGCCGACCCGGGAGGACGCCTGGATGTACTCGGCGGTGTTCTTCGGCTGGCCGATCACGGCCATCAGCCCGAACCGGGAGACGTCCACCCCGACCTGGAGCATCGAAGTCGCGAGCACCACGTCGACCGGGATCCGGTCCTGGTTGCTCCGGGCGCGGGTGCGCTCGGCGAGGGGGTGCGGTGCCCGCCGGTCCCGCTCCCTGCTCCGGAACGATGCGCGGACGTTCTCGGCGACGGCCTCCCGCCGCGCGGAGGTGTCGAGCTCGGGGTCGAAGGGGATCTCCAGGCGGCCCAGCACCTCGCTGATGTCCGCCGACGAGACCCGGGAGGTCAGCTCCGAGATCGCGAGCATGCCGGTACCGGTGACGATGCGGTTGGCGAGCCCCTTGCGCCGGCCGTGGGTACGCACCCGGGTGGTGACGTCGTCGTCGAGGTAGCGGCGCATGCCGGCGAGCTCGCGAGTGGCGTTGAAGTAGCCGACGAGGGTCAGATAGGGCTCGGCGGGGGNGCCGTGCCGGTCGAACAGGGTCTGGCCGGCGAGGAGCAGGATCTCGGCGAGGCGGATCTCGGCGGACTTCATCCTCGTCCCGTGCGCGCAGACGCCGAGGTAGCGCCGGCCCGGGGTGGCGGGGGTGACCGGGACCCGCCGGGAGAAGAACGTATCGGTCACGTCGATCACCTGGGGCGGGAAGACGGCGAGGCCGCGGCCGAAGACGCCGAGCACCTGGTCGCGAGCCCGCCTGGTGGTCGCCGTCGAGGCCACGATCTTCGGGCCGGTGAGCGCGCCGGCCGGGACCGGCCAGGTGCACAGCTCGTCGACCGCGCTCTCGAACAGGCCGACGGTGGTGCCGAGCGCACCGGAGATCAGATGCAGCTCGTCCTGAATGATCAGATCGGGCGGGCGCAGCCGGACGACCGGCTCGCTGGTCACGGCGGGCCGCCTGCCGCGGCTGTGGTGACGCTCGCCGCAGCCGGTGCGGGCGTCGAGGTCGTCGTGGCGGTACCCGTGTCGGGGACAGCGTCGGCTCACCCGGCCGAACAGGATCCCCGCCTCGCCGCGCCAGGGCAGCTGGGCGAGTTTGTCGACGGTGGCGATGACCAGGCTCGGGGCGTAGCGGTAGATCTCCTCGTCGACGGTGAGCACCGGCAGGCCCTCGTCGGGCGCCGCCCGCCGGGAGAACGGGCAGGCGTCGGCCCCCTCGCCGTTCGGGCAGTACAGCAGCACCCGGCGGAGGTCCTCGTCGACGTGGGCGTCGGTATGGGCCCCGAGCGCGCTGCCGCACCACGGGCAGCCCAGGGTCTGCAGGACGTTGGCCCGCTTGCCGTCGCCGGCCTCGCGCGCCTCGCCGACCTGGTCGCGGGCGTCCTCGAACCGGTTCGGGGACACCCCGCCGCCGACCCACAGACCGATGCGGAACGGCGTGGCACCCCAGGTCGCCGGGTTCGCACGGCGCTGCACCTCGGCGGCGCAGACCAGGGTGGCGGCCCGCTGGAACTGCTGGGCGGTGAGCAGCCGCAGCGTGTACCGCATGAGGACGGCGACCCCGGCCTCGCCGGAGCGGGCCGCGGCGCCGGTGCCGACGGTCCCCTGTAGGCGGCGGATCGCGAAGGTGTAGGCGGTCAGGCCGAGGTAGGCCTCGGTCTTGCCGCCGCCGGTGGGGAAGAACAGCAGGTCGACGACGGCGGTGGCGTCCGCGGCCCGCTCCGGGTGCGCCGGGTCGGTCAGGGAGGGCAGGTTGAGCAGCACGAAGCCGAGCTGGAACGGCCGCCAGGAGGCCTCCCCCGCGCCCCGGGCCCGCACAGCAGCGGCGGCCGCAGCGTAGTCCAGCCCCTGCTCGTCGCGCAGCCGGGCGATCGCCGTGTGCCGGCGCTGGGCGGCCATCGCCTCGTTGGCGAACTGGAACGCGGCCAGCGCCTCGCGGTGGCGCGGCTGGTCCTGGTCGGTGAGCAGGGCGATACCGGCCCGGATACGGTCCGCCGCTCGGCGGGCGTCGCCGATTGCCGTGCGAGCGGCCGGGCGCAGCCGCGCCGGCAGGCCCGCGACCTCGGCCTCGCGCTCGTCGAGCCAGGATGCGTAACCGTCGGCGAGGGGCGTCAACCCGCGCCGCAGGGCGGCGGGCCCGGCCACGGCGAGAGTGTCCATGGCCAGTTCGACCCCGGCCAGCGGCGTGCCGGGCCCGGCGGGCGCGACCGTCGCCGGCACGTCGTAGGTGGGCAGCCAGGTGGTCTCCAGCCGGTGGGCGCACCGCTCACCGGGCCGGACGTGCGGATGCACCGCGACATTGCGACCGGTCGCGTAGCGACGCTCCCCCCGGTACAGCAGCTGGAGATGCAGATCCTCGTGATCCGCGTCGAGGGGCGGCGCGCCGGCGAGCGGCGCGCCGCCCCCGGGGGAGCCGGGGCCGGGGCCGAAACCGAGACCGGGGCCGGACCACTCGTCCGCGGGATCGTCGACGGGCAGGAAGACGGCGCGCGCGCCGTCCAGCGCGGTCACCGACAGCGTCGGCTGGAACAGCCACGCCGTGTCCGCGGACGAGTGCGGCTCCGGTTGGCTGTTGACCAGCGTCAGCTCGACGACGCGACGGGCACCGCGCTCGCGGACGGCGACGACGAGGAAGACCCCGGTCTCGTCGTCGCCGACGAGCGGCATCCGCCGAGAACCGGCGCCCAGGTGATCGTCCAGGCGGATCTCCCGGTTCGCGAAGACCACCGGTTCGCGGGTCCACGCGCTGCGCTTGCGGCCCTCGTCGTCCTCCACCTCCCGCTTGGTGTAATGCCCCCAGGCCGCCGTGACGGCGAGGACGTCGACCGGATCCGTGCCGTCGGTTCCGGCCGGCACGTCAGTTCCGGCCGGCACGGCGAAGGAGAGTCCCATCGACGACGCCCAGATCCGCCCCCGGTTCTGCGGGGTGGCGATCTCCGGCAGGTCGGCGTCCGCGTCGCCCTGCACAGCCGTCTCCGTGTCGGCGACGACGTCCGCGGCGGCGGCCTCCCGGGCACCGCGCGGAGCCGGCTTCGGCCCGAGCATGCCGACGAGGTACCGCTCGCGCGGGCCCATCGCCCTGGGGTGGAACTGCTCGCGCTCGCCGCCCCACGGGCCGAGCAGATCCCGGCGGACGAGTTCGGCGAAGGCATCCCGGACCTCATAGGACGCCGCCGGCTCGAAGAGCTGTGGCGCGTCGAGGACCTCCGCGGCCGTACGGCCGTCGGCGCCCGCACCGGCCCCGTCGCCCGCACCGGTGCCGTCGCCCGCCGCGCCCCCCGGCGCGGCAGGCGACGGCGGCGCCCCCAGCGCCCCTGGGATCCCCCGCGGCACGGGGAACAGCCC
>NZ_JPGU01000013.1:92787-97888 GCF_000732115.1 Frankia sp. CeD | reverse complement strand
AACTACTACGGCGCACACGCTGAGTGGGCCGCGCACCTCGCCGCCCGGGTCTGGACCATCGTCGCCACCGCGGAGCGTAACGGCCGTGAACCCCTCGCGTTCCTGACCGGCTACCTGAACGCCTGCGCCACAGCCGGCGGGAAAGCACCCGCCGGCCCCGCCCTCGAACCCTTCCTCACCTGGCAGACCACCACCCAGACCGGCAGCCCTCCCAGCACCGACCCACCCCAGGACGGCCCACCCGACGGGCCCGAGCCCTAACCCCACCCACAAGCCGAAAACCACCCGACCGGCAACACCGGCCGGGCCTTCGGCCCGCCCACCCACGCCATCACCGAACTCTTACGATTCGCTAGATGACATAGTGACCGGTGCGGTCACTGGGCATCCTTCCTGGTGAGAGCCCGGGTAGCGACCGGCCGGACAGTAAATTCAGGGCCAGCAACCAAGATCGATCGGTTCGGATGCTGGTACACATGGTCCACCACGCAACGTTACGCATCGTATGACCTGCATAAATAGTCATGATCTATCGACTCGATCGACCCGCTCAACCGTGAAATGGCAGGTAGCCGACGCGGTGTGTCGGTTCGAGCCCCGTCTGGTTTCAAAGCAGTCGGTCGCCCTCGGTGACGGTCGTCGATGCGGTTGGCCTGTGTTCTTCAGGTTGGTTATGACCATCAAGTCCTTGAGTCGGCGGTAGCCGTCAGGACGGCTGTGGGGCGTTTCCGGGTGGCCAACCCGACAGTTGCCAGGTGAGCCCACCCATCAGGCCGAGGTTGGTCGTGACTGCCTCGCGGCTACCACGATGCTCGGGGGGCCCGTACTCCGAGCACTCGATAACAAGACGAAACACTGCGTATCCGGGCGTACCGCAACGTGTCGCGCCGTGCCGAAAAATCCGAGNTCACCTGCGCACACACGCCGCCGGACTAGACCGTCGGCCGAACAGTAGGAACGCTTCACCGATCCGGGCGACCGCCACGGTGGTGCAATGTAGTCCCCCCGCTACAATAGTCAGCTCCCGCATGTCCTCTCATAGGGAAGATCGGGCACGCTGCGTCGCCAGTCGTCCTGACTTCGCGGCCGATGAAATCGTGAAGCGCCTCCTTTCGGTCGACGGCTGAATCCTCGCGCGGGTCGCAATTGTTTGTCGCTGGAGGGCGACCGGCCCGCCTGTCCCGCTCGGAATTCGAGGAAATCAGAGCACCACTCGAGGGCGTTCGGTGATATCCCGACTTAGCAGAGTTCTAACGTCTGTTTCCGGGAGTCCGGAGCGGTTGATAAAATCTCCAAAGGAGAGGCCGGTCGTCTCCATGAGTTCTAGTGCGCGCTGTAGAAGCACTGGAACCTCCGGGTTTNCCAGCGGACCCGGCTCTACCTTCCTCCATCCACGTGCAGACAAGGCTTTCCATCCCTGTGCGTAAGTGTGTTCATTCATGACCCCGAGCGTCCTCGCCCTCACCAGAAGGGCTGCAAGCGAGACATGCCATTTTGCTTTCAAATGGAGAAATGCGGGCCAGTCAAGTCGATCTGGGAGTTCGGGTTTGATGTCGTCGGCCGGCATGAGGAACGAAGCGGCGAACTCGTGGGCTTGCCCCTCCGTGGTCTTGTCTCCAATTTCTCCCGAGAATCCGTGCAAAACTAGATGGCCGAGTTCATGGGCTGCATCGAAGCGGGAGCGGTCACGCAGGCCCTTATCGGCACCAAGGGCGACGACGGGTCGGTCAGGGAAATTAACGCAAAATGCGTCCACTTTTTCAATGCTGACGCGAAAACGAACGGCAACGATCCCGTTCGTCTCAAGTAGTCGTACAACATCGAGAACTGGACCCCGTGGCAGGTTCCAATGGCCACGAACCTGAGCTGCCGCTTGCTCGATGTCGGCGGACTGAAGCGGCTGTTTGTCGACCGGAAGGCGTGGCAGGTTGAGGTCGGGCAGCGCGACGTGCTTCTCGAGCTCGAGCGCGAGTTCCCGCGCAAGGTGCACGTAGGCTAGAGCTTGCTGACGATCTCGCGGAGAAGTTGATCGAAGGCTGCGAAAGAACCCTTTGACCTGGTCCTGCGCGGGAGGGCGGGCCGGCGCTGCGAAGAAGCTCGGCGGCACCCGCAACGCGACCGCGAGGCGGCAAAGCGTCGATGTGGCGGGNTTGGTGTGNCCGTTCTCGAACTGGCTGACCGAGGCCGCGGTGACGGAGCCGACTTCTCGCGCCAGCTGCACCTGGGTAAGACCGCGAAGTTCACGCGCCATCCGCAGTCTGGCCCGATCGAACAGGGCCGCGATGTCACCGGGGTCCAGTTGCGGATCGTTCACGTCGCTCGTCTCCGCGCCAGTCGGTGTCCGCCGATCAGCGGACGATTCTCGATCTTGATGCTCCGCTCGCATCTTAGGCACACCTTCGTTACCGGGCGGTCAACTAGCTCGGCCCGAGCAGGACGCGCCCGAGTGAAGTGTGCCGAGTTGCGCCGCTTCCCCGTCGTGTAGTCTACCGATATCTGAGAAGATCTTGTTCAAATCTGAGGTGACCTGCTGTGTGTGGGGGACGGAGTCGAGGGATGAAGCTTCAGGAGTGCGTGCTGTCGGAGAAGGTGGTCGCGGCCGACTCGGCGGAGGCCGCACTGTGGGACGCCATCGTGGTGCCGGAGACGATCAAGGAGCGGTTGCGCAACCACACCTTGTTGTCGCTGCTCGTGCGACCTGATCTGCCGTTCGCGGTGACGGCGTTGCACGGGTTGTGCACGCTCTACGGGCCGCCCGGCACCGGCAAGACCACCCTGGCGCGCGGTCTGCCGGCGCAGGTCGCGCGCTTCGTTCGCGGCGGCGAGGTGCGGCGGATTGAGATCAACCCGCATGGGCTGATGAGCGCCGAGCATGGGCAGTCGCAGCAGCGGGTCAGCGAGCTGCTTGGCGAGTATGTGCCGGGTCTGGCGTCGGACGGGATGCCGACCGTGGTGATCCTGGACGAGGTCGAGTCGATGGCGGTTGCCCGCTCGGCGGCGTCGTTGGCCGCCAACCCGGCCGACGTCCACCGTGCCACCGACGCGGTGTTCACGGCGTTGGATCTCAATGCCGCCGAGCACCCGCACCTGTTCTTCGTCGCGACCAGCAACTTCACCACCGCTCTGGACGAGGCGTTCCTGTCCCGCTCCGACGCCGCCATCCTCGTCCCGTTCCCGGAGCCGGAGGCGCTACGGGAGATCCTGGCCTCCACGCTACTCACACTCGCCGACAAGTACCCGGCCCTGGGTGATCTGGCCCGCTCCTCAGCGATGCGCCGCATCGCCGAGGCCGCAGACGGACTGGACGGCCGCCGCACGCGCAAGGTCGTCTTCGAAGCCCTGGCCCAGCGGATGGAGACGGTGCTCGACCCAGGCAGCCTCACCGAGGACGACTTGGCCGCCGCAGTGCACAACGCCGTTGCGGAGACGCGCCAGCCGGAGGTGTCCCGTGCGGCGCACTAGGGAGGTGGCAGCCTCGCCCGTGCGCAGCGCCAGCGCGACCTGGACGGTAATCACGGACCTCATAGCGGACACCGTGGCGCAGTCCTCCTCACTGTCGCGCGACGAGGCGGGACGGGCGATGTCGGCAGCCGAGGCGGTCGGGCGGATGCTGATCGCGGGAGGGCACCTGAACAAGCACCCGGTCACCCTGGTGGCCGGCAAGGTGCACTGCGAGATCACTACGGTGTCTGGCGCGGCGGCGCTGACCCTGGAGGAGAACCTCAACCCCGTCCCCGGCGCGGCGGGCGCCGACGACTTCATGATCTACCTCCCGTCGCCCGCCCCGCTGCATGAGTCAGGTGAAAGCCGCTGCGGCTGGGCACGCTCGGCTGTCGGACGCTGCCCCGCCCGCTGAGGAGACGAAGGCCGACAGCTCAGGTCCGCTGATCGACCGTGAGGCCCTCCGCCGGGCGGTGACCCAGCGATGACTTCCACCTATACCTACAGCTACACCCGGACCCACACCGCCACGCACCTGACNGACATCATCCTCGGCGCCATCACCGACATCCTTGCCGACCTCGGGATCAACATGGACCGGCTGAACCGCGACTGGGTGCAGAACGAGAACGCGATCAAAGCCTGGGTCGAGGAGGGCTCCCTCGACGCGGTCGTCCTTGAATGTCACCAGCCCTCGGGCGCCGTGGTGCCGGTGGTCGAGTTCCCGGTGTCCTACAACGCCTCCGGTGACGGCAACGCCGAATTCACCGCCTCCCGCGCCCGGCTCGCCCGGTTCCGCGCCAAGCTCGACCGGGTGCCCACCGGCACCACCTACCGACTGTTCTGCACCTTCAACGGGCCCCGCACGCCGCAACCAGGTTGGGGCCCCGGCCAGCGGGCGAGCACCGACGGCCTGCGCGGCATCACTTTCGGCACCCTCGGCTCCGCCCCGCACGCCTCGACCGGCATGCGGTACTACCACGCCTGAGACCACGAGCAGGGACACCGCTATGGCATACATCGACGACGCCTTCGCCAAGCTCAAGCACAATCTGGAGATCACCCAGACCGAGCAGAACCTGGCCAAGGCGCGACACGAGACCATCCGCGACTTCGTCACGTCGCACTGGGACCTCGCTGACGACTTCCTCACCGGTAGCTACCGGCGCGATACCAAGACGAAGAAGCTCAAGGATATCGATATCTTCGTCGTCCTCGACTCCGACGGCTCCCAGGCCGGCTTCCGTGACCAGGCCCCCATCCAGGTCATCAACGCGCTGGAGACCCTGCTGCGCCAGAAGTGGAGCGCCGCCGCCCGCGACGGCATGGCGGTCGTCATCCCCTACGGCGCCGACGACGAAGTCATGTCCATCGACGTGGTCCCCGCCTTCAAACGGAAGGATGGCGGCTACTACATCCCCAATCCCTCAGCGGGCGACTGGATCGCGACCAACCCCAAGCGCCACCACGAGCTGAGCATCGCCAAGAACGCCGACTGCGACGGGAAGTACGTGCCCTTCGTCAAAATGATCAAAGGAATCAACCGTGAACTCGGCGAACCAGTCTCGCCATCCTTCCTGCTGGAGGCCATGGCCCAGTCCCTGGTGAAGCCACCGTTCGGGCGCTACCAGGACGAGATCGTGTTGTTCCTGGCCACCGC
>NZ_JPGU01000013.1:4436-92781 GCF_000732115.1 Frankia sp. CeD | reverse complement strand
ACNCATCGGCGATGAATGNCCCGNCCCCGCCGGTCTCGGTGGCGAGGTCAACGCCGTCATGAACACGACTCAGAAACTCGCTGCGGCCAACGCGCTCAACCAGGCCCGTGTAATCGCCGAGCGCGCGGTCGACCTGGAGGACGAAGGCCAAGACCGTGCCGCCTACGACGAGTGGAGGAAGCTCTTNGGNAACCNAATGACNAAGCCATGAANCTCTCTNCCGGCCCCGCCGGCATCCGTGGGATACCGTCCCGGGCCATCCACGAGCGGCAGCTCGACGACGACATGCTGCTCCTACAGCGTGCCGCGGCGGCAAGCCACCAACGTGGACAGCTCCTCGAAGCCGTCCGCGCCGTCGCAGCCACCGCACTGGCCGCCGCCGGTGTCCTGATCACGCTGATCGGGCATGGCCGGACCGTGGTCTCGATCGTCGGGTTCTTCTGGTTCGTCGTCTCAGCGTTCCTGCTCAAGGGCCTCTCCGGGAACACCGCCCGCCAAGGCGCCCTGCTCCAGGAGATGTTCGACACCGCCCTGTTCCACCTACCATGGCGCGCCACCGTCGCCGGCGACCCGATCCCCGAACCAGACGTCCGCCGCCTCGCACGCCAACTCTCCCGCGGGGGAAAAAAGGACAAACGCATCACCGACGGCTGGTATGACCCCACCCACGACGTCCNCCNCCCCTACGACGTCTTCATCGCCCAGGAACAGAACCTCGCCTGGGACGCCCGCCTCCGCCGCCGATACAGCCACCTCATCGCCGCCGCAGCAATCCTGTGGACCACCATCGGTCTGATCGCCGGTCTCGCGGTCGCGAACGCCACACTGCTCGACACCCTCCTCAGCTTCTTCGTCCCGTCCCTGGCCGCCTACCAGATCGCCTACGAGATCTGGTCCAGCCAACGCAAGGTGGCCGACGAACGCGAACGACTCGCCAAGGTCGTCAACGCCGAGCTGAACAACGGACGTCCCGGCCCCGTGCTCGACACCGAATGGCACCGCCTACGCAACGTGGCCCGCGACGTACAGGACGGCGTCCTCCGCACCCGTCTAGACCCAGCTCGAGTACCCGAATGGTTCTACAAACGCTTCCGCGACGACGACGAACATGACTTCGGCTACACCGCAGAAGGCCACCGCGTCCGCCTCGCTGAAGACCCTCCCTCATCTACGTAGTTCGGCGGGACGCGCCACGCCCGCCCACCGAACCACTTCAAGCAAGTGAAGTCAGCTCAAACCGGCCCTCCACAGCCAGGCTGCCGGTGTGAAACCGCTGGTCGGCGCTATTCCCATCCTTTGGGACTCTCGCTTTCGGTGCCGGCCGGCGTCGTCGTTGCGCCGGTCCACTATGTCGCGGCTTCCCACCGATCCGACCACGCGCCCGCCTGGCGAGGCTCCAGAGCGGCCACCCAGGGGGCCCGCTCATTGTGACCAGTACTCCAACCGCGATCCGACCCCGAGTTCACGCTTCTGCTGGCTGGCCGGTCGAGGTTGCCTCCGTATGGTAGACAATGCATCTATGACGGTATCGAAATTTGGCGTTAACGCAGTTGACGTGGGCGGAAGGTCGATGCTTCTCACCGTCACCAGCGGCGGTGACGTGATTCATCTGGCTCGCCTGGCGGACTTGGAGTCGTCTGGCCGAGGNGCGGTCCACGACTTCTATTTTGACTCGTCGAGACCGCATCTCTCGCCGACGGCAGCCCACTATGTCAGGGAGGAACTCCTGGCGCCTCGCTGGGCCGAGACCACGCTGTGTGGCAGTGTGTGGGCTGTGATGGTCGGCGGTGAGGGCGGCCCGCTGAGGGAGGACGGCCGGGTGGCCTTCGCCCCGACCTGCCGCCGCTGTCTGACGTTGATCGACCGCTTCTACCCGACGCCGCGCGCGGACCGAAGACTCTCGTTGGTCGCGCAGCTCGCGGCTGATGTCGTCTGCGAACAGGGGTTCGCGGAGGTGCGCAGTGTTCCGGGGGACCAGCAGGCGGAGCTACGGAAGCGGATCCGGAAACTGGTGCGAGCGAGAACTGGTCACGGGAGCAAGACCTTCTCCCTCGAGACCACCATCTACGTGGAATGCCGCGAGATATACGATCAGCACGCATCCGAACACTCTCGCGTGGCGATGGAGGCCCTCAACCAATTTCTTACCGCCGGGGGTGAAGCGCTCTCTCGGCGGCCAGCCGATTGGGTGGTCTCCTGGGAAGCCTGGGACGTCGACTGAGCTGGCGGAGCGTTCGTCGGTGTGGCGATCACCGCCCGGTTCTGCATGGCGGGTCAGGTTCCGGTAGCTCGGCTGGCAGTCGTTGGAAGTTGGGCGTGGTCAGGCCAGTACCGTAGGCTTTGAAGATACTCGAGTGCTTCGGGTTCTTCGGTGAATTGGAGTAGGCCCCCTTCGGTCTTTTCTAGGAGGACGTTCCGTACTTCTGATGGGGTGGCGAAAAAGAACTCGCGGCGCGGGTTCGCGAAGTTCACGCGCCGGTCGGCGAATGCTTGGTGGAGTTCGTTTTCGAGGGTGACAGCGTCTTTGGAGAAATAGAGTGCGTGGACGTCGTACCGGAATGGAACGGAGGCGTCACCGAGCTCGCGGACCCGGTCCATCGGATCGAGGCGTCGGGTCAGGCCGATCTTGACGACGTGCGGGCCGAATACGCCGATGTTGGAGATGACGTAGACGTATCCGGCGCGGATGTTCGCGATCCTGTAGTCGCTCTTCTCGATGGCCTGATCGATGTCCGCCAGTCGGCCAGCGAGTTCGTCTGCAGCAGCGTCGTCGCCCTGGGCGCGGAGAGTTTCGAGCGCGCTTGCGTAGTGGGCACGTTCCTTCTTGAGGCGTTCCTTCTCGGTGGCGAGTTCCTCTTGAGCTTTGCGTTCCTCGGCTAGCTGTGCGCGTCGCTCCCGCTCTCTCTGTCGTTCTTCTTGGATCTTCATTCGGAAGTCGGCGGTGAGTTCGAGTTCGGCGATCCGTAGGGAGTGGTAGTCAGGATTGATCCGCATCTCCATGATCGCGCCGAGCTTCTCGATCGACGCCACGGTTCGTTCCAGCCGCTTCTTGGCGGTTGTGATGTTGCCGGCGCGCAAGGAGCGGACGCAGTTGGCTGCCTCGGCGTTGTAGGCGAGCAGCATCAGCTTGGACAGGTCGGCGACGAGTCGGCGCCCCTTGGCGAGCGAGCCGTTGAAGGTGAACAGATCCGCGGCAAGGATCGCCGTGCCGGACTTCACAAACTCGGCGATATGCGTGTCGATCTCTTCAAGGCGTCCCTTATAGGCGGCGGCGTTCTCGAGCGGGTGGTGATATCGGTATATGCCAACGTCCTGGAGGGCCCGCTGATCGCTGAGCTCGATGATCTCACGGGAGCCAGCCTGGGTAGCGGCGAGCGCCTTCTCTAGTTCAGTGATGCGAGCCATCAGCGCGGCGCTGTCGACCGGCATCTCGCTGGTCTCGGATCCGGATGACATGGATGCGCCTTCGAGCGAGAACTCCTGGACTCCGGGTTCCGATCGGATGAGAAGGTCGTCGCCGGTCCCGAGCGACGTGACGGTGGGCCCCGGAAGCCAGAGCTGCCATCCGTGGGGCGGCCTGGGCCAAGATGGGTCTGGAACCCAACCTGGTGGGGGAGTCCAGCCTTCGGGGGGTGTGGGCCAGCCTGGCGGTGGGTTGAACCGCATGGTCACTGCCCACGCTGCCTGATGCCGCGGGAGGCGTCGGCGGGCTTGAGAGTGAACGGCGAAGGGGACAGCGCCGCGCCGAGGTACTCGAGGGTCTTCTGAGGGACGATCTCGTCCTGGTCGAGCCGGAACTTGCGGAACGTTGCGCGGTCTGCAGCGACGATCGCGAGCGGGATGGTCTCCGGAAGCCCGGTCGCAGGCGAGATCCGGTCGACCCCGACCGTCAGGGCAATCGAGTGGATCTTTCCTTGGCGGTCGGCGCCGAAGACGTCGTGCAGCGTGCGTACGGCGGTCTGGAAGACGGCGCTCGCGTAGCGGTCCTTCTGGACCGTCGCCGGCAGCTTGGTCGACGAGATCTCGTCCTTCCTCGGGGCGTACTTGTACTCCTTGACCGAGGGGACTGCGGATGGTTCAGGGACAGCGGCTGCCAGACGCAGCTCCCTGCTGGAGAGATCGAACTCGTAGTCGTGAGTGACTGGAAATGCATCCGGGTAGGCGGAGTTCGACAGGACGATCCCGACGTACTCGCGGATCGCCGCCTCGACGTCGAAGGCGAGATCATTGATCAGTCTGGTGAGTCCCCGGTTCCGCTCGTCGGCGTCGGCGTCTCTCCGACGACACGCTTCGACGTGGACCGCCCGCGCCGCGGCGAGCTTCGCCAGGCGAGCGTCCTCGGCACGCTGCCGCTGGTCCAGAGCGGAGACATGCGCCGTCCGTATCGCTGACNCCTGTTCCCGCCACCGCCGCAGCGCCTGCTCGTGCGTGGTCTGAGCTTGAGCGATCGCCTGGGCATGTTNTTTCTTCGCCCCGAATAGGACTCCCGGTACTTGCGGCTCCTGGTAGACGGGTTCCGCCGGGTACACAGGAGCAGCAACGGGCGGTGTCGGGACTGCGAGAGCACCGGGCTCGAACGGTGGATGCACGACGGTCGTGACTTTCAAAGCCTCGAGATCAACATAGCTGTCGACCAGGAGCGCCGTGGCCAGAATGCCGTCGATCTCTTCGAATGTGCTCGCGAGATCGGCATTCAGCGAACCGACCTCGCTCAATCGCGCCGCGACGTACAGCAGGCCCGCTTCCTTCAGCAAGCGGGCCTGTTCTTTCGTGGACGCCTTGGCCGCCGCGGCGGCTGCGCGCTCAGCGGCCCGAGCCTTCTGCGCGGCTTCCTTTTCAGCGGCAAGGAGTGCACGGTGGGCCGCAGCCCTCTGCTGCCGCTGCCGCTTCTCGGCCTGCGCTGCCTGGTACTGCAACTCGGCGAATAGCCCCCGCCGCGTGGCCACCGGCACCCCCTCCGAACCAGGAACAACCTTGCGCTCAGCTACCGTATCCTCACGTTCCGACGATTTCTCGCGGTCACGACAGATCGAGACTGGTTATCCCGCGAGNCTCCGGTGGACGCCGCCGCCCCTTCCGGCCCCGGACCGCCGCGTCTCCAGCACGCGTTGGAATCCGGACAGTTCAGCGGGTCAACCGTCTTCGTAGCGGCCGGCATCTGGACAGTGCTGGCGCGCTGACCCTTGAGCACGGCGGGCCCGTCAGTGTCCTTGAAGACGGGAGGGCATCGACGGGNGCTGACAAGGAAGCCTGCCCAGATGGTCGTTGATCAGGCAGCATGCGAACCATCGACGGCGGACCGACCCTCCGGGTGACGCCCCTACTCGGCGATCTTCCTGGCCTCCGAGTGGAACATTCGAACTTCGCGGGCTCGGCGGACAGGTTGAGCTCGCCGGACCGGGCAAGCTTGGGACGACGAGCCATCGTGGGTTGCGGAGGCTGTCCGGAGCGCAGCCACGGGGCAGATAGACCAGGGCCGTAGAGATCTGACGGTGATCTGACAGAAGTTGCATACGCAACAACAGTCAGATCACCGTCAGATCATCTTCTGGCTGATGTGGGATCCTCCGCTTAATAGCGAGACTTGCCTGCAGGTCTCCACCGGGTGCGAGACAGCTTCACCTCCCGGCACAGTGGCGATGAGATTTCTCGTGGGCCAGTTCTGGCGAGCCCTGGGGGTCCAGAGCTGTCCACCACCGTCCGCCAGGCATTGGGGGCAGATACTCGGCCCCAGCGCAGGCCCGGAACGCTGCCCAGTGGAGCTGTTCCCGAGCATGGCCGTTGCGGTGGGTCATGTCTGACCTGGCCTCGTGACGGTGCCTTCTCTCGGGCGGGGTATGGCGCGGCGGAGAAGATGTGTGGCGCGGATACGCAGCAGCCCCGCATGATCGATACCGGTGCCGGAGGGGACGGTGTCGAGTAGCTCGGCGATGACGGCCAGTTCGGCGTACCGGCCGCTCTCGGTGGAGAGCGCGTCTGCGAAGCGCGCCTGAACCTGTGCGGCGAGNGTTGGCATGAGCAAGCTGTGGCAGTAGAGGGTGGCGGCGTCGTAGCCGGAGGGTGCCAGGCCCCAGCCTTCCCAATCGATCATGCAGAGGGTGGGGCCGCAGAGGTTGGCCCAGTGCAGGTCTCCGTGCGCGGTTACCCACGGTGCGGGCGCCTCGGTGGTGATCGGTTCGCCGAGCATCCTGGGCATGACGTCGTCGAGGTAGGACTGCTCGATGGTGCGCCGGTCGGTGGAGACCGTGGCGAGGATGCGGAAGGAACGGCGCAGTGCCTGGAACCATTGCCCTTTCGGTGAGTCGGTGAGCCGCCGCGGCACGGTCGTGACGGCGAGAGGTCGGACGTGGACGCGGTCGTATAGCTCGGCGCGGTAGTCCCAGCCGTCGTGGTGATGGTCGTGGATCGCGCGTAGCGCTGGGCGTGGGATGGATGCTGGCAGCGCCTGCTGTGCGGTGCGTCCGCCGTCCCAGAACGTGGTGATCTGCTGTCCGGCTTCGGTGGCGGCGATCCGTAGCCAGCCTGGGCTGTCGGGGGTCATTACCGGTCGGCCGAGGGTTCGTCCGGCGAAGCCCCACGCTTCCTCAGCCTGGGTCCGGTCGACCGTGACCCGGAGGGCGGCGCTGGCGCGTTCGTGCGCTGCGCGCATGCGGGTGACGGTGTCTGCGTCGTTCGGCGGCGGCCACATCAGCGTGCCTGCGGCGTTAGCGCTTCGGGGAGTGCGGGAGCGCGGAGGATTGTCTCGCGCGCTGTGGCGGCGAGTACGCCCTGGGTCTCGGCATTCAGGCCGAGGCGGTTCCAGTGGAAGATCACATGGTGGCCGAGGACGTCGCGTAGCCCGCGGCGCAGGGTCCCGGCGTATGCGGCCTGGCCAAGGGCCCGACCGGCATTGTGAAAGGCGCTGGCCCAGATTCCCAGGTTGGCCAGCGGTCGGTCCGCGCCGAACAGGTCGCCTGCCGGGTCGGTGTCGGCGGTCAGCAGCCTGCGTAGAGCGGTGGCCAGCCGTTGAATTTCAGCAGCGGTGGGTGATGTTGCTGGTGGAGGGCGTAGGCGGCTGACGCGGTCGAAGACGTCGCCGCGTTCGTACCAGTCCAGGCCCGCGGTGCGCATGAGTGTGCCGATCAACAGTATCGACAGTTCGCGGCGGCCGAGAGTCGGCGGGGTCCTGCTGGTGATCTCGCTGTGGATGCGGTCGAGGACGTGCCCGCTGTCGGCGGTGAACAGCCGGTGCGCGACGTCGGTGCCGATCTCGCCGCCGAGGGCGTACTCCTCCGGCTCGTAGATCCCTTCCGTCCAGGTGTGGATCGTTCCGGCCGCGGTCAGGTCGTCGAAGGCGGGGCGGAGGGTGGCACGGAGCTCCGCCACAGATTGGCCGCTGGCTGGGGAGAGCCGTAGCCGCCAGTCGGGCGACTTGCGCACGAACCACCAGGAGTCGACAGAGTCGGTGGCCTGGGCGTGGCGCAGGACGGGTGCCAGGTGGGTGGCTGCGGCGGTCTCTGCGTCCGCTGGGTCGGGGAACGTGACGCGTACCTGGAACCAGGCGGCGCCTTGGACTGCGAGCGCGGCGCGACCTGCCGCCTGGTAGGTGGCTACGGCTGCGGCGAGCTGGTCGGGAGGCAAGGCGGCATGGGCTGCCGCAGTGGGTAGCGGGATGCCGGCCAGCACCGCGAGTACGGCCTGTTCGGTGCCGATGTCTCGGCTGGGGACGGTCAGTGGATCAGCAGGCATCTGTCCCATCCGGTGGCCGGTGCGCCGGTGGCGACGCTGTGGAGGACGAGGGCGATGCCGGCGTCTCCTTCGAGGAGCCCATCAGCCCGCCCGCTGCTCGAAAGGGCGCAGAGCAGGAGGGAAGCGGCGAGTGTCGGCAGGTGGCGGCTGAGGGTCTCGGTGGTGGCGTCGGCGGCGGCGCGGGCGACGGTTTGGTAGAGGCCTGCCCATCCGTGGCACAGTCCGGCTTCGGTGAGGTGGGCGAGTTGGGTGGAGTCGGTGAGGCAGGCTGCGAGTGCCTGTTCGGCGGCGTTCTGGCGGGTGGTGTCACCGACGGCGATGCCGGCGAGTTGGAGGGCGCGGGCGATTCCGGGGGTGCCATAGCACCAGCTCGGACGGGCGGGGCCGGGCTGGGCCGGTCTCGCGGCCTGCTGATCGGCGCGGGTGATCCACTGTGGCCAGGACGGACCGCTGGGGGAGTCGTGGCGCCATTGGTCATAGAAGGCGCACAGTGCGTTGATGGCGTTGGTCTGGCCGTGGACGCGTATCCCGGCGCGTGTGGCGAGCGAGAGCAGGGCCAGTGGGCCGGCGGCGCCGTGGGCCATGCCGAGGTTGGCGTGTCCACCGGCGAATTCGGCAGTGTTGCCCTGGGACGGGTCGTGGCTGCACCACCAGCCGGGGAGTTCCTCTCCGTCGAGGTTGAGAGGTGTGGTGAGGCGGACGAGGTAGGTGAGGATGCGGCCGAGGGCGTCGTCGCCGGGGGCGTGGGCGAGGAGGTGGGCGCCAATGCCGGTGAGCCCGCTGATGACGTCGTACTCGGTGAACTGGACCGGTTCGCCTCGGTCGATGCGGGCGTTGGCGGCGTCAACGCGGCGGTGGGCGATGGTGGCGACGGTCTGATCGAGCGCGGTGCGCGCGGCGGTGTAGCGGCGGGTCTGTCCGGCGGCGGTGTGGACGGCGAAGGCGACCGCCGGAGCGCCGGCGTAGAGAGAGCTGTTCGTCGCCACGCTGAGGTGGCCGGCGGTGGCTGCGGTCAGCCACGTCTGGACGGACTCCCAGCGCTCGGCGCTGGCGTGCGCTCGTTCGGCGTACAGGAGTGCGATGCCGGCCGCTCCGTCGGCGAGCGACTGCGCGGTCTGCCCGAGCTCGTGACAGGCCGGGTTGGTGAGGCTGGCTGCGGTGGCGGCGGACTGGTCGTGGTCGATCATGAGACGGTCGCTTCCGTGGTCGCGAGGGCGCGTGCGGCTGTGGCTCGGGCGAGGGCGATGCAGGTCTGTTCGGCGGCGGGGTTCAGGCCGAGGGTTCGGACGACGTGCAGGTGCAGCAGAGAGGCCAAGGCTTGGTCAGGTGGGCGCTGTGCGGCGAGGGCGTTTCGGTAGGCGGCCAGTGCTGTGGCCCGCGGCTGCCAGGCGGACAGCACGGCGTCCGCCCCGGGAACGGCCCGCAGATGAGCGAAGCTATCTGCGGGGTTGGCCAGGTGCAACGTGGTGGTGCGTTCCGCCCGTGGGACGCGGGCAGGCTCGTGGGGCAGCACGTCACGAAGCCACCGCATGCCGGTGGACAACGCGCCGGTGAAGGCGATGGCCATATCGACCAGGCCGGCGACGGTGAGCGCTCCGACGGACAGGCGGGCGCTGGCGGCGAGACGGCGGGCGGCGAGGGCAGCGGCGGAGNCGGCGGNGAAGACGCCTTCGGCGGCGGTCATCGCCGGGCCATAGCCGTAGCGGCCGGTCTCCGGTTGGTAGGTGTCGAGGTGAAGGTGCGACAGCAGTCCGGCCTCGCGCTGTACCGCAGCCCAGGTTCCCAGCCGCGTGGCCGCCAGCCCGTAGCCGCGGGGCTCGTTGACGGCGAGGCGTAGCCGCAGGTGGGGCTCGGTGTCCCGGTACGGCAGGAACCACCACGCGGGCGGGTCGGGCCACGCGTCCAAGAGGTCGTGGAGGCGGGCGAGGAGATCGGTGGCCCGGTCGGGGNGGCCGTAGAGCCGGGCCGACAGCCACGGCGACACACCGGGTAGCTGGGCATCCGACCGAGCAGCGGGCACGGTTGCCGCGAGGCGCTCCGGTGCCGGCCCCGGCAGGGGTGCGGCGGTGGNGGCCAGCGGGNTGACCAGTTCGTGGGCGTGGCCGTCGAGCCAGCCGAAGGCTTCTGGAGCGGCGTCCTCGTCGAGCCGAGCGGAGCCGTGGCGGTGCAGGTGATCGCGTAGCAGGGCCAGGTGAGCCTCAACGTGCAGGTCGAGACGCAACCGGTTGTCGGTCTCGACGAGCTGGACCCGCGTGGGCACTGGGATCGTGCCGCCCCAGCGGGCCAGCGCCTCGCGCCATTCCTGCGCCGACGCGGCGCGGCCGGGCAGGTCGGCGGCTGTGAGGTGCCAGCGGGCCGGGGCGAGCACAGTGCGCCGATGGACGAGCCGGGGCAGGAACGGCAGCCCACCGGCGGTGCCCCAGGAGAAGGGGATGGAGACGGCGAGGCGTGCGGTGGGCAGCTCGCACAGGAACCGTGCCAGCGGGNGGNNGTGGTACCGGAACTCCACCGCGTGCGCGGCGGACGGCTCGACGAGACGCCGGTCGGGCAGCGACACCAGGTAAAGCCCCTCAGCGTCGGCACCGACAGCCAGATCGGCTGGACGCAGCACGCACGGACCGGCGTCGTGATGCTCGGCAAGCGTGATCACCGTGTCGGTGAGCCGCGGTGATCGGGCCACGCCGACGGTGGCTGCGGGAAGCGGCGGACAGGACACCTGCGCGGCTGTCGCGCCGGCCCGCATGGTGGGTAGGGCGGCGTAGATGTCGCGGAACCGGTCGAAGGACGCGGGGTCGAGCAGGTGCAGGAAGCGGCCAGTGGTGGTTGCGGCGGCGCGTCCGCCTCCGGTCACACGCAGGGTGAACAGGCCGCGGGACAAGGCCGGCAGGTCGTTGGCGTGGACCTCGGCGATGAGTTCGGCGTGCGGTGGAACCCGGTCCGGTGCGGTGTCGCCGGCCAGAGCCGCGATGGCGGCGTCGCCGAGGCGTGCCTCGAGCGCGCCGTCCAGGGCCGCCCGCTGCGTGAGGGCGGCCAGGCGCTGATCGCGGGCCGCGTTCCCGCGGGGGCGGTGGGAGCGTGTGGAGCCGCGGAAGGTGGCGGGCAGACCGAGGCCGGTGTCAGGGTTGACGGCTTCCAGCAGTGGGACGAGGGCGGCGGGACCGTAGCGTTCCAGGAAGGCTTCGTGCCAGTCCGCCCACTCCGGGGGAACGGCGGTCGGCCCTGTGAGCCGGGCGAGCGCCCGAGCGGCGGCCCCAGCCTCCTCGGCGACAGCCGCCGGCAGGACCACGTCCGCGTTCAACACGAGGCCTACGTCGAGGTCCGGGTCAGCGCTGGGAACAACGCGCCGTTGAAGCGCCTCTGCCTGCGTGCGCAGCGTGCGACGGTGCGAGGCGGAGCGCGTGTTGTCGTGGTGGGCGAGCAGGTCTTGTAGGTCGCGGATCACGTTGAGACGGCCGGCGAGTGGGGGCAGGTCGTCAATCCGGGCTGCGGCCAGCTGGTCGGCGACTTCACTGAGTGGATCGGTGATGGTTGTCGCCGGGCGTAGGGGCGTGTGCAGGAACCGGCGGCGGACCAACTCGATCACCATAGTCTCGATCTGGCCGGCGGCGGGAGCGGGTTTGTCGGCGGCGAGGCGAGCGACCAGCTCGGGGACGGGCAGCGAGCTGACCGCGTGGAGCAACGCCGCCTCCACAGCCCGGGTGCGGCGCACCGACACCTCGACCACCGACTCCGGCCCGGCGTCGTCGCCGGACCGGGCGACAGGGCCGATGAACAGTCGGTCGCCTCGGGCGACTGGTATTCCGTCGGCGGTGACCGGCAGCCGTCGCAGCAGCGTGTCGAACGCTTCCAGGTCGTCGGCGAGCGCGGCGAGCCAGGCGCCGCCCGGCCGGGCGCGAACCCGGTGGTCGTCGCCGAGCCGGACGCGGGCCCGCGGGCCGAAATCCGCGGGCCCGACACCGGCGAACAGGCCGAATGGAGTGGCGCGCCCGACCATCCGCAGTACGTAGCGGGCTGTCGCAGTGACAGCCCGCCGGGCGGTCCGCCGATCGTGGCACTGCCCGTCGAGGACCGATGCGACCCGCGCCGCCAGTGAAGGGCTGGCGAGTGTCATCGCGTCGGCGAACACGGGCCGCGCCCAGATGTCCCGCAGCCAATCCGTCCAGCCGGCTACGGCGCCGTCGGTGGTGTCGTCGAGGTCTGGCCATGGGGGCAGGTCGACATCGGTGGGGACCACGGCCATCCGTAGCAGCGGAACGTCAAGGCTGCGGTACATCACGCACCTCTCAGCGGCGGAGGTTCAGTTCTGCTTGCAGCTGGTGCAGGCCGACGAGCAGGTCTTGCCGCAGTTGTCGCTGGTGGAGCGCAGCAGCTCGGGGATGACGGGTCCGCCGTCGACGATCTCGACGTCTAGGTCGTAGTCGCCGGCGAGGGGGAGCGGGGCCGGGGCGGTTGTGTGGGCAGGAGTCATGGCGATGCCTTTCCTTCGGAAGGGGTGGTGAACGCGTCGCTGTGTTGGTCAGGACCAGCTCAGGACGACGATGCGGTGGCGCTTGGCGATCACCCGGCCGGGCGGAAGTGCCTCTGCCGGAGTTGTGGCCGGGTGGACGCTGATCGTGGCCGGCGACGCGTCGCGGTGGGTTCGGTTCCAGGCCTGGACCTGCGTGACGACCAGGCCGGCGAGGCGGGCGGCGTGGGGACCGTGGGCGTAGGCGCCGAACTCGTAGGTGTCGTCGCCGTCCTCGACCTTTCGCAGGGTGAGGTAGGCGAAGCTGTCCGCTTCCACGGCGGTGGGCGTGCCGATCGGGGAGACGGGGTCGACGAGCTCTCGAGCGGTCGGGGAACGGGCGCGGGAGAGCAAGCCGTAGTCGTCGAGGCTGCTGGCAAGCCACAGCAGCAGCCCGTCGAACGGTTCCATCCCGCCGAACCGCACTCCCGACCACGCCTCGACCCGCGGGGAGAGTAGCGCGGCCCGCAGTGCGGCGGCGTCGAGTTCGGGAGCCTGCTCGTCGAACCGCAGGCCCACGTCGGCATCGTGAAGCGGGACGAGGCGTTCGGGATGGGCGCCGTCGCCGCGCACGGGCACGAAGCCGGCCATCTGATGGTCGAGACTGACCAGAACGCCGTCGCGGGGGGTGAGCGCGACCGTCCGGCTCAGCCCCCGCATCCGCAGGGGAACGACGATCCGGCCGTCTGGGGCGAGCTGATCGGTCCAGGCGGGTGGGATGTCCCAGGCGCCCGCGGTGACGATGATCCGGTCGTAGGGCGCGTGCTCGGGGACGCCGTGCTCGGCGTCGGCCAGCACGACGTGGACCTGGTCGTAGCCTGCCGCTGCGAGGCAGTGGTGGGCTCGTTCGGTGACGTCGGCGTCGATGTCCATGGTCGTCACCGCACCGGTCGGGCCGACGAGTTCCGCGATCAGGGCGGCGTTGTAGCCCCCGGAGCCGACTTCGAGGACCCGCATGCCGGGGCTGATCCCGGCCTGTTCGAGCATCGTGGCCTGCAGCCAGGGAGCGGAGACCGAGCTGACGGTGATGCCGTGCTGGTCCTGCTTGGTCCGCACGATGTCGTCGGCGTAGGCGTCCTGGAGCGACACCTCGGGAGCGAACAGGTGCCGCGGCACCGCGCGGAACGCGGCCTCGACCTCCTTCNTTTTGATCGANCCCGCCGCGACGAGGTCATCCACGAGGCGGGCCCGCAGATCCTCAGGCGCGTGCTTCCCCGTCGGCTTCGGGCGGTTGTTGATGCCCGTGCGCGTCGCTCAACACCGTTCTCCTCTCGCGATCGTCGGATGGTGGGGTCTCAGCCCCAGGTGATCAGGAGCTGGGCTGATGGTTTCGTGAGGAGCCGTCCGGCCGGCGCCGAGGCGCGGCCGGCATCGGTGGGGTAGACGCGGATGGTGGGGTCCGGGCCACCGCGCCGCTCGGCGTCCCACACGCGGACGTCGTGGGTGAGCAGGTCCGCGAGCCGGTACCGGTCGGGGCCGTACGCGACAACCCCGATCTCCACGCCGGTCCCGCCCGTCGGGGTGAAGGCCAGGAAGGCGAGGCTGTCGTCCGACCAGCAGGCAGACACCCCGGCCGACGCATCCGCAGGCAGTTCGGCTCCTGCGGATGCGTCGGTGCCGTGGAGCCGGCCGTAGGTGGGCTGCACGGTGGCCAGCCACAGGTCCAGGCTCGGCAGGTCATCTGCGGAGCCGGTCGTAGGGGGCGCGGAGCGGGAACCCGAAGTACCCGTCGTTGATCAGTGCCGTGACGTCGGTGTAGCCGGCTTTGTCCAGGCAGGCGTGGGTGCGGTGGACTACGGACTGGTCGATGTCGATGGTGGTGACGTGGCCGGTTGGCCCAGTCAGCTCAGCCAGCAGCGCCGCGGTGTAGCCACCGGAACCGATCTCCAGGATCCGCTGGCCGGGTTCGACCCGGAGCTGCTCGAGCGTCGCCGCGACGGTGGAGGGCCGCGACACCGCGCTGAGCGGTGCCCCGTAGACATCCCATTTCGTGACGACGGCGTCGTCCTTGTAGGCCTCCTCGGTGCCGGCGTCGGGCAGGAACAGGTCCCGGGGCACGGCCCTCAACGCGGCTACGACCGGGGCGGAGACGGGCTCCTTCGCCAGGACAAGGTCGACCATGGCCGTGTGCAGCAGCGCGATCGACGCCTGCGTGGAAGCAGGCATCACGCCACCTCGCCGAGCAGGTCGTCGTACTCGCCCCGCTTGACCGCACGGACGAAGTCCCCGAACGCGCCGGGGGTGGTCCGCACCGACGGGCCCAGACTCGACCTGATCAACACACGGTGCCCGTCGAGGGCGACTTCGACGGCATCGGGCACCGTCGGGTCGAGCGTGGACGGGCGCCGCCATCGTGGGACGGCCGGGACAGGCATGCCGGTGGGCGCAACAGACACGGGTTCCTCGAAACGATGCGATCGGTGTGGACGGGTGGAGCCCGCCGAACCCGGGCCGCACGACTCGGCCCAGGCCCGGCGGGAGCAGAAGCGGCGACACGACACGACCCGGGGTTCATCCGCCCTGAGCTGGTGGAACGGACGGGACCGGATCGGCGTGTTCACCGCGCGCAGCACCCATGACACACTGCGCCCAAACGGAGCAACAGAACGCAACGGCTCGTTGCGTGCATGCAACAGCTCGTTGCACCCACCTGCGAAGGCGTCGACGGGGAGGCCGAAGGTGCAAGCTGGTCAGCGAAACGACGCACTCGCCAACCTGGCCGATCTGCTGCGGACACTGCGTGATCAGCATCGGACCAACAACAGCCGGCTCGAAGCCCGCACCGGCTTCAAACGCCAGCAGATCTCTCGGGCCGTCAACGGCCAGGAGATCCCGTCCGCGGACCTCGCGGACGCGCTGGACACGGCGTTGGCCGCAGCGGGAGCCATCCGGCGATTGCGGGACGAAGCTGTCAGGGAGAAGCGGGCCCGGGACCTGGGGCTCGACCCGAGCAGGCAGGAGGAACCCGTGGACGCCAACCGTCGGCAGGCGTTCGAACTCGCCGCCGCGAGCCTCGTCGCCGCCCAGATGTACCGGGAGTGGACCTCGTCCGCCCCCGATGTGCTGACCCTCGACGAGATCGACGACGCGATCAACGCGCACACCGTCGCGTTCACCGTCGAACCGCACCAGCGGCTCGCGCCGAAGGTGTGGAAGACGTGGAAGTCGGCGCACCACCACCTGATGAACGGCAGTGGCCGGGCCCGCCCGCAGACCAGGCTCACCGTCGCCGCCGGCTACGCCTCCTACATGCTGTCGCGGCTGTCGTTCAACCTCGGAGACACCCTGGCTTCGCGCCGGTTCATCCGCCTCGCCGAAGACCACGCGAGCCAGACCGACGACGTGGTGCTGACCGCGTCGGTCGGGGAGATGGTGACGACGCTGGCGTTCTACGGCCGCCGCTACCAGGAAGCCGCCGTCTCGGCTCGGAAGACCGCGGTCGTGGCGGACAACCCGTACACCCGGGCCCGGATCGCCAGCTACGAGGCGCGGGCCCTTGGCGCGCTCGGCGACGTCGAGGGCACCCGGGCGGCGTTGAACCGGATGCGCACGTCGGTCACGGACCTGCCGCTGCAGCCCGGGATCAGCCCGTTCGGCCCGGCCGCCGCCGAGATGATGTACGCCGGGGTCCTGACCCGGATCGGCGGTGGCGTCGAGGCCGAGCCGATAGCCCGAGCCGCGCTCGCCGCCTACGAAGGAGGCCAGGCGGGCGGGTTCGAGGACTACGGCCACGCGCTGCTCGCGCTCGCGGCCAGCCTCACCGCCCGCGAACAGCCCGAGATCGACGAAGCCGCGACCATGGCCGGGAAGGTCGTCGACATGCTCGACACCCGGCCCACCGCCTCGGTCTCCGACCGGGTCGCAGAGATCGCCATAGCGTTCNCCGGCCNCCCCNCCGTCGANCCCGTCCGTGACTTCTGGGACCGCTGGCAGGCNCGCCCCCGCCTCGAACTGACCACGGGCCAGGCGTGACCATGACCCTCCACTACGGAACCCCGACCGTCGTCACCATCCCCACCGTGCTCACCGAACGGCTGGTGCTGCGCGGCTGGAAGGTCGTCGACCTCGACCCGTACGCGGCGATGAACGCGGACCCGGAGACGATGCGCTACCTGGACGGCACGTTCGACCGGGCCGGCACCGAGCGGCTGGTCACCCATCTGATCGGCATGTGGGCGATCCGCGGGCACGGCATGTGGGCGGTCGAGGACCGGGCCAGCGGGGAGTTCCTCGGCCGCGCCGGCACCTACTTCGCCCAGGGCTGGCCAGGCGTGGAGGTCGCGGTGTCGATCCGCCGCGACCGCTGGGGCCAAGGCCTGGGCACCGAAGCGATCACGGCGGCGCTCGACTTCGGGTTCGCCCACCTCGACGTCGACGAGCTGATCACCGCAACGCATCAGGAGAACGCGGGCATGAACATGATTGCCCGCAAGCTCGGGATGACCTTCCGTGAGATCGCCGACGTCGGCCCGTGGAAGGCGAACAACGTCCACGCGATCAGCCGTGCCTCCTGGGCCGCCAACCGACCCGAGGAGAGCAAAGGCTGACTTGCCCGCGGAACAGCTTCGTTGATCTCTGCGTCAGAGCGTCGCTGCTGTCATGGCGGTCGCGCCTGGCAGGGACAGCGCAGCGGTCCCGGCCGATGCGGNGCGCGGNGNTGTTCATTTCCGTGAGCGAAACTACGTCTTCATCCTGATAAGTCGCAAAGGCCGGATAGGTCGGTTATGCCCGCCGGAGGGGGTTGCGGGCCCGCGACCTGCGAGAACAGCGTCGCCGAACGTCTCGTCCCTGGCTTTGAAGGCCTGTTCCGGGACGAATTGCGGGGGCGTGGGCGGGCTTGTCCCGGACGGCGGCATGGAGCTACGGTCGTATCCGCCCCCTTGACCGCCGGACACCGACCCGCTAGCGGGCGGCCGGTTCGGTGGGAGACGGGGTGGTGGTAGCAGCGAGGCGCTGGGACGCGTTTCCGGTCCACAGGACTGGTGACGGAGCGAGAGGGTGTCGCTGTGAGTCGGGTGGCTTGCGAGCCGCGCCCGGGAGATGGTGTCAACGTCCGCGGTCGTTGCTACAGCGGTAGCTACACCTGGCGGGACTCCCGACCGTCCGATTACAAGATCGGTACCATCCGTCCGTGCGCGTTCGCGAAAGCCTATACAGGCTGCTTGACGACCTGGCCACCTCGGCCTCCATCCGCTGACGTCCGTCGTTGTTCGCTGGCCCGGCTGTGTAGATGCCCATACCGCCGCCACTTCTCAGGAGTGGGCTGCGCTCCGCTGTCTCCACGAGTGCAGTGGCGTTCACGTTCGCTTGTGCCCGCAACNTCAGTCCCCAACTCCCGGCCTGGGAACGGACGCGGGCCATGCCGAGACGGTCGCCACCCCGCGCGTACAGGGGAAGTCGCGCGACGTTCTAAGATCGTGTTACGCGAGTATCGGGGAGGGGTGCGCCGGGTGACGAGCCCTGACGTCGGTGTGCCGACATACGATCAGCTGCTCTGGCCGACGATCAACGCACTGCGCGATCTTGGAGGGTCCGGCGCGATCTCGGAGATTAATGAACGAGTCATCGAGCTGGAGAAGTTTAGCCCAGAGCAGCAAGATCAGCTACATGGAGACGGGCCGCGGACGGAGATCGAGTATCGGTTGGCCTGGGCTCGTACCTATCTGAAGATGATGGGCTTGACCGACAATAGCAGTCGTGGCGTTTGGACGTTGTCGGAACCAGGGCGCTCCGTTGACAGGGCAGATATTCCCAAGATCCATGCTGAAGCCAAGCGTGCTTGGGCCGCTGAACGTGCCGAGAAGGCGCGCAAGCCGGCCGATTCAGAACCCAAGGCCACCTACGAACAGGCGACGTCGGACGACGGAGAAAAAGACCAGGAAATCGCCTGGAAAGAGGAATTGCTCGAAGCGGTGATGGCGATGCCGCCCGACGCATTCGAGCGCCTTGCTCGCCGGCTCCTCCGGGAGGCCGGGTTTATCAGCGTCAATGTCACCGGCGGCACCGGCGATGGTGGCATCGATGGGCTGGGAATCTACCGTCTCTCGCTCGTCAGCTTCCCGGTATTCTTCCAATGTAAGCGGTACAAGGGAAGTGTTTCTCCGAGCGCTGTCCGAGATTTCCGGGGGGCGATGGCGGGCAGGGGAGATAAAGGGCTTCTGATCACGACGGGATCGTTCACCTCTGCCGCTCAAAAGGAGGCAACCCGCGACGGCGCTCCTCCGGTTGATCTGATCGACGGGGATAGACTCTGTGACCTCCTCCGTGAATACAACCTTGGAGTCAAGGTGGAGATCGTCCAGCACGAAAAGGCCATAGTTAACCGAAGATTCTTTGACGACATTTGAATTGAACTCGCAGAAAGCCGGCAGTCTGCGCTAACATCCGGCTCGTCCGTCGGCTCTGGATGGCGAAGTGAGTAACCCGCGGATAAGAGATCTTCGGTGGTTCGTCTGCCGGTGTCCGTGGTCGCCCGCCGGTGCCGGTCACAGGCTCGGTCTCGTCCGCCGAGTCCGTGACCGTCCGCCGGTGCCGGTCACAGGCTCGGTCTCGTCCGCCGAGTCCGTGACCGTCCGCTGGTGTTCGCGGGCTTGGCTGCCACTCTGGCTGCCGTCCACTGCGGCCTGCTCCCTGACGGATGGAGGAAGTGCGCCCAAAAGAGCGCGGCCATCTCGGCAGCATCGACTACGGCAGCAGCATCTCCTCCTGGGGGTCGTAGCAGACCAGACGCATTGATGCCGCGAGTTCGGCTGTGTAGGCGGACACCTCCTCGGCCATGCTCCACACGACGCAGAGGTAGAGGAATGGCCCGGACGGCTGGGGTGTGACCGACCACGGGGCGGTGTCGTCATCCGGCCACCGGTGCGTCAAAGCCTCACAGTAGGCGGCGATGAGGTCCGTGGCGGGCGTCTCCGGGTCGTCGTCGTAGCGCTGGAACATCTCGTTGAACGCGGACCCTGCGGCCAGATTGTCTGCTGGTCGCTCGCCTTCCCAGCTCACAAGATCGAAACTCACGGGAGCAGTCTGCCATCTGGGTACGACATGTCAGGCCAAGGGCGGTGCCGCCCTCTGTAGGCGTCTAACGGCGTGGTGCGATCGGAAGCAACCTGGTCGAAGCCAAAACGATCTCGAATGGTGACCGCAGACAGGCTCGTCGCTGGCAGGCCGGGCGGGTCGGGCTGTCGGAGGAGCGAAGCGCCCTGGCACTGGTGATGGGGCTGTCGGCTGGCGTGCCCTCTGCTCGTTTTTTGCGGCTGCCCACCGGCGTGCGCGACGAACGTCCGCAGAACCGCGTTCCGTGCCCCGGCTGGTTCACCCCACGCTGACGACCGGCGCCCTTCGTCGAACGCCTCGGATGGTCTACGCGGTGCGGGGTGCGACGGGCCCGGCGAGCACGGCCGCCAGGCCGCGCGCAGGCGGTCGCGCGGCGCGGCCCGCACCGCGACTTGATCCTAACTCGGGTAATTCGGCAGTCTCGGGCTCTCGCTGACGGGCTGGTGGTGCTCGCCGTACCGTGATCGGGTGGAGGTAGCGGTTGCTGAGCGGTTGGCGAGCGAGCTGCTGACCCCGTTGGGGGATCGGTGGCGGCATGTGCAGGCCGTGGCGGCGGCTGCTTGGGAGGTGTCCGCGGCCGTCGATCCGGAGGAGCGTGACCTGCTCGTCGCGGCGGCCTGGCTGCATGACATCGGGTACGCCCCGCCGATCGGTCACCTACGGTTCCACCCCGTGGACGGCGCCCGGTTCCTCGAATCCCACGATGCGCCGAAGCGGCTGTGCGCGCTGGTCGCGCATCACTCGTGTGCCCGGTATGAAGCCGAGGAGCGGGGGCTGACGGCGGAGCTCTCCGCGTGGGAGCTGGAGGTGTCGCCGGTGATGGACGCGCTGTGCGCCGCGGATATGACGACGGGGCCACAGGGCCAGCGGTTCACCTTCGACGAACGGATCGCGGAGATCCTGTCCCGCTACGGCGACGGCTCGATCGTCCACCGGTCGGTCACCCGGGCTCGGGCGGACCTGCAAGCCACCGTGGAACGCACGACCGCACGGCTCGTGGCGGTTCAGCCGAGGNAGGGCGTGGCCCGGTTCTCCAGGTAGTGATCGATGCGGAGGCGCATCGATGGGTGGATGTTCAGCCCGTCCAGGTCCTCGGGCGCGACGAACTTGACCTCCTTCGTCTCGCTCGAGGTGCGTAGCTCTCCGCCAAGATTGCGGGTGGTGAAGCAGAGCGAGAACTGCTGGCGGACCTCGCCGTCGTCGTAGGCCAGGACATGCCGGGGGTTGGTGTAGACCCCGATGAGTCCGGTCACCTCGATGTCGATGCCGGTCTCTTCCTTGGTCTCGCGGACGGCGGCGTCGGTGATGGACTCGCCGAGGTCCATGCCGCCGCCGGGCAGGGCCCACAGGTTGTTGTCGGTCTTGTGGACCATGAGGATCCGCCCGGCCTCGTCGGTGACCACGGCGGTGACGGACGGGACGACGCTGTTCGCCTTGGGGGCGTTCGGGTCGTTGAAGTAGTCGATCCGTGCCAAGAGGGTCAGGCTCCTTCGGTGGTGGCCCAGATGCGTTCGAAGCTGGCGGCGTAGTGGTCGAAGAGTCCGCCNGGCTGGGCGCGTAGGTGCATGACGGGGGAGTGCGCGGCGGGGGCGCCGTAGACGTGGGTGTTCACCAGCATGTCGCCGTCGAAACGGTAGATGGAGTTGTAGAGCGTGGTGGCGTGTAGCCGCAGCTCGATTCCGGGCGCGTCGCGCAACGATGCCAGGTAGGTGAGGGTGATCCGGGTTCGGGCGGCGAGTCCGTCACCGATGCCCTCCTCGTCGCCTCGCAGGGCGACGGCGGGGGAGTCCGGGTCCCCCAGGGCGTAGCGGATGTTCACGCCTTCGGCGCCTTTGCGGCGGAGAACGGCGGTGAAGTCGGCGTGCCCGTCGGGGAGGAACAGGCCAGCGATGACGAGGACGTCGACCTGGTGACGCGCACCGGCGAACAGCGTCCGCNACAGCTCGGCGGGAACGGCGGCGCGGCTGGGGTAGACGCGCACGACATCGCTCGGCACGTCCGCGGCCGGCGACCCGGGCTCGGTCCGGGGCTCGGGGACGGCGCCCGGTCTTTCGGCAAGCCCGATGCGTCCGCGGGGGATGCCGATGCCGTCGGCGATGCGCTCGAAGATCTCCAGGCTCGTGACCTGGCGGCGGCCGTTCATGATGTCGCTGACGTGGGACTGCGGCAGGCCGCACACGGCGGCTATCTGCGTCTGGGTGGCGCCGGTCCACTGGCGGTAGATCTTGAAGACGGTGCCGATGTCGCGGCGGGCGAGTGCGTCGGCCATCTCGGGTCGCTCCCAGAGTCCCGGCGGGGNCTGGGGNAACGGACGACGGACGGACACCATGGCGGCCTCCGGACGGTAGGTGCTCCGACCGTCTGTCCTCGATCGGGCGCGCAGAGCATATCCGGTCTCCGTATAGATCGGAAGTCTCGGTGTATACGGCCGGCGGCCTTCCGTGACCGGCTGTCCGGTTGGACGGTGGGCGGGCGTCGGTTCCGCTGCGCGACGGACACCTGTTGCGGGCCGGTTCCGGCGCTTTGTCGCACGCCACCGACCAGTGGAGGACGGATCGTGATGTTCGACAGGGGGAGTGGAGGTGACCCGGGTCCGCTGCTGTTCGGCATCGTCCGCTTCGAGCCGGGCGGGGACCGCCGGGTACGGGACACGGTCATCACCTTCCCCGGGGCGACAGCGGCGGATCTGTTCGCGATCGAACAGGGCTGGCACGACTACCAGGTCACCTCGCTCCGCTTCTTCGTCCACGACGTGCGGCCGGCGGCCGTCGACTGGACGAGGTATAGGTCCGATGATCTGGCAGCGCGCTTCGCGGACCGTCGGCGGTGGCCGTGAGTGCGGCGGCCCGGTCGGGTCCGTTCCTTCCGCCGGTGCCCGCGGCCGGTGACGGCGCCGGTGGTGCGGGGGAGATGCTGTCGGCGGTCGTGATGATGCCGTGGGGGCCGGACGAGTGGGCGCTCGTCGTCCAGCCGGGCTCGGACTCGGCGGATCTCATGCGGGCCGTGTCCCGGATGCCGGGCGGGTTGAAGTACTCCGAATCGTTCGGCGATGTCGACGTGGTGCTCGTCTACCGGCTGCCGGATGGCGACAGTGCGGCGGCGGGAGTCGGGGGCGAGGATCCGGGCCCGTCCCGGCGGGGATGCGGAGGNGCGGCCGTGCGGACGGCGCTCGCCCTGGGCCTGACCCGGCCCGACTCGCGGTGGATGACCCGTGGGGAGCGGGCGGCCTTCCGGGCGGGGCAGGCCGAAGCCTTCGAAGCGGTCCGCCGGACCGTGCTCGACGCGATCGGAGTACCGGTGGCCAGCACCACAGCGCCGGGCTGATTGACTCGGCGACGTTCCGGACCTCGACGGGCCGGCTCGGGCGGGAACTACTCCGCCGGGGTCGGCCCGTCGTCGTTGCCTCGGGCGCGGCCGGGCTGGGTCGCTCCGGCTGCTCCGGCGGGCGCGATGCGCTCCGAGAGGTCGGCGAGACGCTGTTCGATCCGGAGCAGGACGGCGAGAATCTGCCGGTCGGTGCCGGTTCCTGCCCCTCCTCGGCCCGCGCGGCGGCCTGATGTCGCTGCTGCCGGCTGCTCCGGCTGCTTGCCGGGAACGAGCACGCGGACCAGGTGGTCGTCCGGCCAGTCCAGGGCGCGGGCGATGGCGGCCAGCGTGGCGTCCTGGACCCGGCGGCCGTGGGCTCCGCGCTGGAGTTGGCGAAGCGTCGCGACGGACACGCCGGATGCGGTGGCGAGTGCTTGCTGTCCCATCCGCTTCTGGTTCATCCTGGCGTTGAGGGCGTCGGCGACAGCCTGCCAGTTCTCACCCTCGACCTTGCCTCGCGCCGTGTACGGCGGAACCCCCCGTTCGCTTGTCACTCGTCAAAGATAACGTTGTCGTGGAAACGCATTCTAGACGGTCACCGGATAATTTCCATCCGCACTCCGTATACATAGATACGAAAGCGCTTGGCGATCGGTTCGTGAGCGGTTCAGAGTAGGTGCTGCCCGACAGAAACCGGACTTCCGGTGGCGGGGCTGACCCTACGGAGGTAGACGGACTATGGCGATACCGCGACGCATTCCGGTGCGTTTCGAGGACGTGTTCCCGGCGGGGGCGTTCGTCCTCGGCGTGGAGGCGGCGAACGACTACGACAAGGTAAAGGCGAACGCTCCCGATCCACAGGAGCGCGACCCGAACACCGGCGAGCGGGTCTGGGCGGTCCGCGTGCTGGACCCCGACCCGGCGGCCCGGCAGGCGGAGCTGAAGGTGAAGGTCGCCGCCGCGGTGCAGCCGGTCCTGCCGGAGGCGATGCCGGGCACGCCGTTCCGGCCGGTGCAGTTCGAGGGGCTGACGATCACACCGTGGGTGGACATCAACGCGAAGTTCCCCAAGCAGGGGTACGCCCTGCGCGCGGTGGGCCTGCGGCAGGTCGGCCCGCTGCGGCGGACGGGGGCGGCGGCGTGAGCGGCGAGCCGAAGCAGTCGTACGCGACGCTCGGCCTGTCCGTCGGCGCGGACTGGTTGGTGACCTGCCACACCTACCCCGACCGCGCGCCGATCCTGGTCGTGGACGCGGGGCGGGTGAGCCTGAGCGTGTCGGCGCTGGGGCGGGAACCGGACGCCCGGCATGTCGACTTCGCGTACAAGCTGCTCGCGGCGGTCAACGACTACCTGATCGCCTACGAGAAGTTCCAGTTCGAATCCCAGGAAGCCACGGAATCCGCCGAAGCGGCGGCGGTGGCGGTAGCGGCTCCGGCTGACGACATGGCCGGGCCGCGCGCCGCGTANTTTTCCCGCCGGTCGTCGGCATCACGAGGAAACGAATTCCCGTTTCTCGCCTTTCCCTCTTCGTTCGTCAATCCCGTCGGTCTGTGTTTCGTGCGCTCGAAAACAGGTGGTATTGCCATGTCCAGAATCAACGGTGACCAGCGATTCCCGCGGGTTCCCTCGCGGGTCGACAAGGTGCGCGTGCCGGTGTGGATGCTGCTGGTGGCGGTGGCCGGCAAGCTGCTGTGGCTGGCGCGCGGGGCTGCTGGCGTCACCGCGTCGCCGTGGCGTTCGTGGTCGGCCTGCTTCTGGTGGTGAACCGGGTGGGGCTCGTCGGCCTGGCCGTGCTCGTCGCGGCCTTGGTCCTGGTGGCGGTCGCGTGGTGGCGGGTGCATCCGCGGTCCTTCGGGCCAGTGGCCTGGNGGGNGTGGGGACGGGCGCGGCTGACGTTCGTCTACCGGTGGCGCTGGAAGCCGGCGATGGTGCACACCGACCTGGCGATCCGCATGCCGACGTCGACCGGTGATCAGGTGACGTTCGACGAGTACTTCCCGCGGATTCGGAAGATCCGTTCGTCGCGGTCGGTGGACGTGCTGCGGGTGGAGCTGCTGCCGGGGCAGACCCCTGCGGAGTGGGCGGAGCAGGCCGAAGCCTTGCGGCACGTGTTCCGGGCTCGGCGCTGCCAGGTGCGGGCGGAGACGTTTCGGTTCGTCCGGGTCTCCTTCCACCATCGGGATCCGCTGACCCGGCCGGTCACTCCGCCGGACCTGGACGACACCACCGATCCGGACGACTCCGCCGACGATGCCGGCTCTGACCCTGCCGGCTCTGACCCTTCCGGAGCTGTTCCCTCCGCTCTCGTCCGCCGTGGCGGGCGTGCGTCGCGGCTGCTCGCCGGGCTGTCGGCGGTGCCCGTCGGACGGTGCGAGGACGGCCGTCCCTGGACGTTGCCGGTCCGGGGAACTCACGTGCTCGTCGCGGGGGCGACCGGGGCGGGTAAAGGCTCGGTGCTGTGGTCGCTCGTCCGCGGTCTCGGTCCGGCGGTGCGGGCGGGGCTGGTGGAGCTGTGGGTGTGCGACCCGAAGGGCGGGATGGAACTGGCGTTCGGGGAGCCGCTGTTCGCCCGGTTCGCGACCGACACCGACGCGATCGCGGATCTCCTCGACGACGCGGTGAGCGTCATGCGGGACCGGACCTTCCGGCTCGCGGGAACCACCCGGCTGCACGTCCCGACGGTCGGTGAGCCGCTGATCGTCGTGGTGGTCGATGAGATCGCTTCCCTGACGGCGTATGTGACCGACCGGGAGGTGAAGAAGCGGATCGGGGCGGCGTTGCCGCTGCTGCTTTCCCAGGGTCGGGCGCCCGGGGTTGTGGTGGTGGCGGTGCAGGACCCGCGTAAGGAGGTGTTGCCGCTCCGGGAAAGGAGAGAAGTCCTGTGAACATCTTCTCGTCTGGCAACTTCGGCGCGTGGCGCACCCCCGGCGGAGACTCCCCGCTCGTCGCGACCCACAAGACCAACACCGGTGACCACGAGCTGACGATCCGGCCCGGCGCGGACGTCGGCGACCTGGCGGCGATCCTCGCGAACCTTCCCGCGGATGCCTTCTTCACCGAGCACTACGGCGACGTGAACGCGGTGCTCGTGTTCCGCCAGGTGCCTGGACTTCCGGCAATGGTCCCGGCGAACGGAAATCCATCGACGGATCCGGCGGCGGCGAACATCAGCCGTCCGTAACGGCAGTCCTGCCTGCTCTAACCACATTTTTCTTCCGTTCTCTGGTGGCGTTTCAAGCTGTCAGGGTGTCGGACGGGTCCAGGGTCGGCCGAAGGCCGATCGCGTAGCGACGCCGTAGGCGCCCTGGACGCGGCCGGCGCCCCGGCAGACCATTCCAACGCCAGAGAACGGAACGCCACCGGAACCGGGCAACGTCGCCCGCGGCCGGCGTGAACCTGTCCCGTTCTTCCGGCAAGGAGAAGTCACCCATGCCCAGTACCACCCCCGGCTCGTCGAACGGCCGGCGCAAGGAGCGCAGGAAGCGCGCCAACGGCCAGGGCTCCATCTACCAGCGCGGAGACGGCCTGTGGGTCGGCGCGGCCTACGTCCTGATGCCTGACGGGACGACCAAGCGGCGGCCGGTCTACGGCAAGTCGGAAGAGATCGTCCGCGGCAAGCTCACGGAGCTTCAGGCCAACTCGGATCAGGGCATTCCGGCGGACGCCACCGGATGGACCGTCGAACGCTTCCTGACGGTCTGGCTCGCGCAGACGGTGAAGCCGAACCGTCAGCCGAACACCTATGTCACCTATGAGAAGGCGGTTCGGCTGTACCTCATCCCGGGGCTCGGGAAGAAGCGGCTGAACAGGCTGAGCGGTGCGGACGTCCGGCAGTTCATCCGGCGGACGGAAACCACCTGCCGGTGCTGCGAAATGGGCAGGGACAAGGCGCGGCCGGAACAGGAACGGCGCTGCTGCGCGGTCGGCCAGTGCTGCAACCGCCGTCCATCGAAGCGTCAGGTTCAGGTCGTGCATGCCGTGCTCCGCAACGCGCTCCAGGCGGCGGTGCGCGAGGAACTGATCCGACGGAACGTGGCGAAGCTCGTCCAGGTCTCGACCCCTCGTTACAACGTCGACCGGGGTCTGACCGTCGAGCAGGCACACCGGCTTCTCGATGAAGCTGCCGGCAATCGGCTGTATGCGCTGCTGGTCCTGGCGCTGTTCCTCGGGATGCGCCGCGGGGAGCTGCTCGGGCTCCAGTGGTCGGACATCGACACCGACCGGGAGACGCTGACGATTCGGCACACGCTCCAGCGGGTCGGCGGGGAGCTGCGGCTGCTGCCGCCGAAGACGGAGGACTCGGAGCGCACGCTGTCGCTCCTGGGCCTGGTGGCCGACGCACTCACCGAGCATCGCAAGCTCCAGCAGGCGGAACGGGACGCGGCCGGCGACCGCTGGGTGACGACGGACCACGTCTTCACCACGAAGATCGGAACGGCGATCGAACCGGACAACCTGCGCCGCTTCTGGATGCCGCTGCGTCAGGCGGCCGGGCTCGACGGGGTCGTGTTCCACGGGCTGCGGCACACCTGCGTGACGCTGCTCCTGGACCTCGGCGTGCCGCCGCACATCGTCCGTGACATCGCGGGCCACTCGGCGATCGAGGTGACGATGACGATCTACGCGCACGCCTCGATGGGGGAGAAGCGGCGGGCTCTGGGCCGGCTCGACGGCCACCTGACCGGGCCCCGACCCTGACTCGTTGCTACACCGGTTGCTGCACGTGGGGGTGTCGGGGGGCTCGGCCCCCCGGCAGGCCTGACGAGGGGATCGAAAAGGCGCAGCATGCGAGCCTGATCCCCGAGTGCGCCCGGCAGGGATCGAACCTGCGACCTGGTGCTTAGAAGGCACTCGCTCTATCCACTGAGCTACGGGCGCGCTTGCAGGGGATGGGCCCACCGGGGAGCTACAACAGGGTAGCAAGGTTCGACCAGGCATCGAACACGCGGGGACGCGCCGTCTCCTGGGAAGGTCAAGCTCCTGGGAAGGCCGAGGTACGACGCTGAGGCGTCCGTGGCAGGTGGGCAGACGGGATGCGTCGCGGACCGGCGTGGGGTCCGAGCGTCGGCGTGCCGGTGCGCGTGGGTCCGTGGATGCGTGGCCTGTGGGCGAACCCTCGTTATCCACAGGCGACCAACCGAGGGTTTCCGAAGTCGCCGTGACGGCTCACTGTGGGAGAGGCCGTTCGCGGCCAGCCCGGCGGATCCGTCCCTGACCCGAGGAGCACGCCATGCTCGAGACGACCATCACGCTTGTCGGCAACCTGGTCGACGATCCGGATCATCGGATGACGGCCAACGGTGCGTCGATATGCNCCTTCCGCCTCGCATCGACGCCCCGCCGGTTCGATCGTTCCGAGAGCCGCTGGGTCGACGGAACCACGCTGTTCCTGCGGGTCTCCTGCTGGCGCCAGCTCGCGGACAACGTCGCTGCCAGCCTCGTCCGGGGTGATCGCGCGCTCGTCTACGGCAGGCTGCGGCAGCGGTCGTTCGAGACGGGCGAAGGGGAACGGCGGGNTACCTACGAGATCGACGCGGATGCGGTCGGAACCGAGCTCACCTGGCATGCGGCTCGCTCGGAGCGACTTGCCCGTCGCCCGGGCTCCGCGGTGGTGGCGGCGGCCGCGACGGATGTTCCCAGTGATCCGTCCGCTCTGNTGGGATCCGCTCTGGTGGGATCCGAGCACGGCGCTCTGGCCGGCTTCCCGGTCGCCGGTGCGGATGCGGATGCGGATGCGGCCGGAGCGGCATCCGCCGCGACGGCCATGGCGTCGATGGCCGAGGGACCGCCGGAGGGTTCCGGGCGGCTCCAGGGCGCGGGTGCGGCGCCCGGCGAACCGCGCCCGTCCGCGGTGACGGTCGGCGATTCCCCCTGGCAGTCGTTTCCCTCCTCCCATGACCTGTCCTGACCGTCCAGCCGATGGTGGGGACCTGGAGGGCGAGTCGGACCGACCTGCGTCCGCTGCGGCCGAGGGCGCTGGGTACCGTGCCGTGGATGAGCAGCCGGCACGAGATGGGGCAGACGGGGCCTGTCTCCGTCGAACCCGGGACAGAGCCGCAGGCGCCCTTCGACGTCATCGATGCGCAGGTTGTCGTGAGTCCCGGCTTGGAGAGCGGCCTTGCGCACGGGACACCCGGATCGGTGGTCGTCGCCGCGCCCAGGGGTGACGCCGTGCCCAGGGGTAACACTGGGCTCGGGGGTAACACTGGGCTCGGGGGTGACGCCGAGCCCCGGAACGACACGCCGCGGTCCCGGCCGGACGGAGAACAACCGCCGGCCGGGCCGCCGGCCTCCGACGCCGCTCGCGGTCGGCGGACTCCCGTCCAGCGGCTGCGCGTTCGTCTCGCGAGCATCTCGGGGCCCGCTCGGTACGTGATGGTGCTCGCCGTTCTGAGCGCGGCGGTCGCCGTCGTCCTCCGGCACACCGTGTTCCCGTTCCTGTCGGTCAACAACGACGAGGGCATCTACCTCCTGCATGCCAGGACCCTCGCCGAGGGCCGCCTGTTCCCGCCCGCCCCGGACCCGGCACGGTCCTACCTGCCGTGGCTGGGAACCGTTGTCGGCGATCACTACGTGTTGAAGTACACGCCCTTCGTACCCGCGATCTTCGCAATCGGCATCGTGCTGACGGGAAGCATCGATCCGGCGCTTGCAATGATCGTCATGGCGGCGGTCGTCGTCACCTACCTGCTGGGCGTCGAGCTGTTCGGTAGCCGGCGGACCGCGGCGTTGGCGGCGACCCTGCTCGCCCTCTCCCCGCTGGTGATCCTGCAGAGCGCGATGGTGCTGAGCTACTTGCCGACCCTGGTGCTGCTGCAGGTGACCGTTCTGGGGGTGTTGCGGGGACGGCGCCGCCGACGGGCGGCACCGGTGGTCGTCGCGGGCCTCGCCCTCGGCGTGGCGGCGGCGGTGCGGCCGTATGACGTCGTCCTGCTCCTGGCTCCGCTCGCGATCTGGCTGCTCCTGACCTCCACGGGCGGGCGCTGCTGGCTGGGCCGGTGGCTGCTTTGCGGGCTCGCCGCGCCCGTGGCGCTTGTCCTGCTCAGCAACGCCGCTGCCACCGGTGACCCGTTGCGGCTGCCGTTCACGCTCCTTGAACCCGACGACAAGCTCGGCTTCGGGGTGCGCAAGCTGTATCCCGGCGACGGCAGGCACGACTTCGGCTTGCTCGAAGGGCTGCGGTCGGTCGGCGACCACCTGTGGCTGTTCGGCGGCTGGGCCTGCGGGGGAGTGGTGCTGGCCGGCTGCGCGATCGTCGTGGCGGCTCGGCGGCAGCTGTCCGCACCCGCCGCGCTCCTGGGTGCGGGNGGGCTGCTCTTCCTGGGCGGATACGTCGGCTTCTGGGGCGCGTGGAACGCGGCCGAGTTGTGGGGCGGCATCCGCTACGTCGGCCCTTTCTACCTGGTCCCGGTGCTCATCCCGCTCGTCCACCTCGGCGCGGAGGGCCTGGTCAGGGCCGGCGAAGCCGTCTTCGCCCGCGGGCGAAGACTCGGGCTCATCGCCGTCGCGGGGACCGGCGCCGCCATCCTGGCGCTCACGGCCGTCGTCCTGGTCGGGGCGGTGCGCGCCAACCTCACGCTCACCGGGCACGACCGTGACCTCAGCGCGATGCTGGACCGGCTGCCGGGCGATCCGCTCGTGTTCGTCGCGGCGAACCCGCCGTTTCTCGGGCATCCCACTCCGGTGACCGCGAACGGGCCGAAGCTCGAAGATCCTGTGCTGTTCGCCGTGTCGCGGGGGGTCGACGATCTCATCGTGGCCGCTGACCACGCGGACCGCCCGGCCTATCTGCTCCGCCTGGCATCGGCCTACGACCGCTCACCCGCCTCGCCCTCCACCGCGCGGGTCGAACGGCTGGCGGTCAGGAGCGGCAGGCGNGNGGNNNNGACCCTGAGAGTGGATGCCGCGCCCGCGGGCGCCCGTTCCGCCCGCGTCGTGCTCACCGAGGGTGTCCGCCGCCTGTCGATTCCGGTCCATCCGCGGATCCCCACCTCGATGATCCTCACCGTCGACGCGGACGGCCTNGATACCACCGATGTCATCAGTATCACCAGTATTGCCAACATCGCTGGCGGCATGGACAGCACCGGAATCGTGACTGACCGCAACGACTCCGGTCGGTCCCGGGTGCATTCCGGATCCCTCGGCCGTCCGTCGGCAAGCACCGTGCGGGACGGTCGGGGCACCTCCATCACCGTGGCCTACTACGCGACGAGCCCTTCCGGACGGGAACATTTCCTCGATCAGCAGGTGTTGCCCGTGCGGCTGGCCGCACGGGACGGTTCCCGGCCGGACGGTTCCCGGCCGGCTGCCGGCCCGCCGGTCACCGTGCTCGGATCCCTCGGGGAGGTCGATGAGGTCGGCGAGGGACGTCGGCCGCCGCTGCGCATCATCATCGATGATCGTCGAGGCTGACCTGCCCGCCCGGGTGACCTGCCTGCCCCGGCGCCCCGACGCCCCGGTGAACGGTCGTCCTGATGATCGGCTGGCCCGGTGATCGGTCGATGCGGCGGATGGGAGGGAGCACGTACGTTCCGTCGAGGACGTCGGCCCCCGGCTCGTAGATCCGTAGGACGGGCCGGAAATCGCCGACCGCCGCGGGCAGCCAGTTGTCAAGCGGCCCGCCGTCCTCCGGGGGATCACTCTGGAGCAGGATGCGCACCGAGCCGTCCGGACCGCGGCGCAGATCGCGGTCGCCGCTCCGCAGGGAATACCGGTGCAGGGGATTCTCGACGAGGTAGTACTCGGGCGCGTCGTACATCGTCAGCGACCAGAACGCGGCCTGCGGCGGCGGCACCAGCTCCAGCAGGTACCGGTGGGCCCCGCTCAGCTGGCGGCCGTCCGTGTCGATGGCACGGCTCGCCTGGATCTCCTCATAGCCGTGTGTCGCACCCCGCGGCAGTCGGGCGGCCATCGCCCGGGCGAGACGGGCCTGTGCCCGATCGCTTATCCGCCAGGCCGGATCGTCGATCGTGCCCGGTCCGAGTCGGTCCAGGTTGAAGTCGAGGGCATGCGGGGTGCTCACCCAGCCGTTCGTCAGCGCCCGGCCGGCGTGCGCCACCCGTTCGAGCTTGTCGCGGCCGGCGCGCAGCCCGGTGCGCAGGGACCAGGCGAGGCCCGGGTTGGGGTCGACGTACGGCGAAGGATCGTCGAGGATCCCGAGCGAGGTGAAGTGGCGGGCGTACTCGGCCTCGGCCCGCGACGGAGGATAGGCGCGCAGCCAGATGCGCAGCTCCTCCCAGAACCGGAGGTCGTCACAGACCCTCTTCGAGTGTTCCGGCGGTCCCTCCGCGCGGCGGGCCTCGGAATCCAGCGGGCTCAGGTCCAGTTCCTCCTGCAGCCGGGACACCGCCGCGATGTCCGCCGGGCCGTCGAAGCCGAACCGGTTGATCAGCGTCAGCAGCCGGGTCGGTGCCTCGATGCGGGCCAGCGACGCGGGCGCGCTGCCCGTCCAGCCCGGCGGGACGAGCAGATAGCGCCCACCTCGTCCGCCGGTGGTTCGCCGTCCCACGTAGGCGAAGTTGTTCCGCCAGGCGTCCATGAAGATCATAACGCTGTAACGATCCGGCGTGTCGGGGATCCGCAGGACCAGCGGACCCGGCGTGAGGTCGACCTCGGCCACCGAGCACAGGGCGTCGTTGTCGACGCTGACGAAGCAGGACAGTGGCGCGGGCGGTTCCGTCTCGTGAGCGAAGGCGTTGTACCCGGCGGGCCGGATTGGCCCGATTCCCTCAGCCGCCGTCCGTACGCTCAGCCGGACGTTGCTGACCAGGGGATATCCGAAGATGAACGCCTCGGCCGCCAGCCCGAGCCGATGGTCACTCGCGAGCATGCCGTCCTCCCCGTGCTCGTCATCTCCGTTTCAGTGGTCGCCTCCACGCCCCCACGTTTCAGTGGTCGCCCCCCACGCAGTGGTCGCCCCCCACAGTGGCCGCCTCCACAGTCCGTGCCCTTCTTTGTGGTGTGGTACCCACCGGATGCCGTCCGGGGGCCGGACGGCATCCGATGATCCGCCGGTCCCCGACGTCGGCCGACGGGCCACCGATCACCGCTGTGAGGAACGCGGGCGCGATGCCCTAGGGTTGATGGCATGGCGCAGTACGTCTTCCAGATGCGCAAAGCGCGCAAGGCCCATGGCGACAAGGTCATCCTCGATGATGTGACCCTGTCGTTCCTCCCCGGAGCCAAGATCGGGGTAGTCGGCCCGAACGGCGCGGGGAAGTCGTCCCTGCTCAAGATCATGGCCGGCCTCGATCAGCCGAGTAACGGCGAGGCGACCCTGAGCCCCGGCTACACGGTCGGCATGCTCGCCCAGGAACCCCCGCTGGACGAGACCAAGGACGTCCGCGGCAACGTCGAGGACGGCGTGCGCGAGATCCGCCGGGTGCTCGCCCGCTACGAGGAGATCAACGAGAAGATGTCCGCGCCCGACGCGGACTTCGACTCCCTCCTCGCCGAGCAGGCCGAGCTTATCGACAAGATCGAGGCCGCGAACGCCTGGGAGCTCGACAGCCAGCTCGACCAGGCCATGGACGCGCTGCGGCTGCCGCCCGGCGATGCCGACGTCACCCTGCTCTCCGGCGGTGAGCGCCGCCGGGTCGCGCTGTGCAAGCTCCTGCTTGAGGCTCCCGACCTACTCCTGCTCGACGAGCCGACCAACCACCTCGACGCCGAGAGCGTCGCCTGGCTGGAGCAGCACCTCGCCCGCTATGCGGGCGCCGTGCTGGCCGTCACCCACGACCGGTACTTCCTGGACAACGTCGCCGGCTGGATCCTCGAGCTCGACCGGGGCCGTGCCTTGCCCTACGAGGGCAACTACACCACCTACCTGGAGAACAAGGCGGCCCGGCTGAAGGTCGAAGGCCAGAAGGACGCCAAGCGGCGCCGGGTGCTCGCCCAGGAACTCGAGTGGGTCCGGTCCAACCCGAAGGCCCGCCAGACCAAGAGCAAGTCGCGTCTCGCCCGCTACGAGGAGCTGGCCGCCGAGGCGGACCGGGCGCGCCCGCGCGACTTCGAGGACATCCAGATCCCGCCCGGCCCCCGGCTCGGCAACCAGGTCATCGAGGCCAAGGGGCTCACCAAGGGCTTCGATGACCGNCTTCTCATCGACAACCTGTCGTTCACCCTGCCGCGCGGCGGCATCATCGGCGTGATCGGCCCCAACGGCATCGGTAAGACGACCCTGTTCAAGATGTTGACCGGCCAGGAGGCGCCGGACGCCGGAGAGCTCGTCATCGGCGACACCGTCGACATCGCCTATGTCGACCAGACCCGCTCGGGCCTGGACCCGAAGAAGAACGTCTGGCAGGTCGTCTCCGACGGCCTCGACCACATCGTCGTCGGCAAGGTCGACTTCCCGAGCCGGGCGTACGTGTCGTCATTCGGGTTCAAGGGGCCGGACCAGCAGAAGCCCGTCGGTGTGCTGTCCGGTGGGGAGCGTAACCGGCTGAACCTCGCGCTCACCCTCAAGCGTGGCGGCAACGTCCTGCTTCTCGACGAGCCCACCAACGACCTCGACGTGGAGACGCTGCGCTCCCTGGAGGACGCGCTGCTGGAGTTCGCCGGCTGCGCCGTGGTCATCTCCCACGACCGCTGGTTCCTCGACCGGGTCGCCACCCACATCCTGGCCTGGGAAGGAACCGACGAGGACCCGGCGCGCTGGTTCTGGTTCGAGGGGAACTTCGCCGACTACGAGACCAACAAGATCGACCGTCTCGGGCAGGAGGCGGCCCGCCCGCACCGCGTCACCCACCGCAAGCTCACCCGGGACTGAGGGCGCACCCGGGCCGGCCGGTGCCCGCGGGCACCGAGCGGTCAGTCGGGTCGGTTCTGCAGCGAATTCGCCGCCATCGACAGATAGTCCCAGAGCTGCCTGTCGAGATCGGGCGGCAGGTCCAGGGAGTCGACCGCGGCCCGCATGATCTTCAGCCAGGCGTCCCGCTGCGTCGGGCCGATCGCGAACGGGGCGTGCCGCCTCCGTAGCCGAGGATGCCCGCGCTGCTCCTGGTAGTCGGTCGGGCCACCCCAGTACTGGATGAGGAACATGCGCAGGCGCTCCTCAGCGCCGGTCAGATCCTCTTCCGGGTAGAGCGGGCGCAGTACCGGATCGTTCGCCACACCCTGGTAGAACCGGGCGACCAGCTTCCGGAACGTCGGTTCGCCGCCGGCGGCGTCGTAGAAGGAGCTGATCGGGAGAGTGCGCGGAGGAGACTGGTTCACCCGTCCATTCTGCGGCACGACGGTGCGGTCCGATCCGGGCGACGGGTGTTCTCAGCCGTCGCGGGGTGCGATCCACGCCGTCGTGTCGGGGGGCAGCGTCAGGGTCGCGCCGTCGTACCCCACCGGTCCGCTGGCGAGCACCAGCCGTCCGGGCAGCGGAATCGTCGCCTCCCCCTCGGTCGTCGTCACGCATGTCATACTGGCCGACCCCACCGAGGTGGGCGGGGTCGGGGGCACCGACGAGCCTGCCGGCGCGGGGCGGTCGAAGGCCAGGCATCCGGCCGGGGAGTCGTTCCGCCAGCGCAGGTCGTCGCCACGCAGGTGGGGGAGGGCGCGGCGCAGGGCGAGCGCGCTGCGCACAAGCAGCCAGGTCGACATCGGGTCGGCCGCCTGCGCGAGGACCGCGAGGTCCGCCCAGTCGGCGGGTTGCGGCAACCACGGGTCGGCGCCGGCCGAGGTGAATCCGTAGGGGGGCGCGTCCCCCGACCACGGCAGGGGGATCCGGGCGCCGTCCCGGCCCGGCGACGTCCCCCCGGACCGCGTCCAGATCGGGTCGCGACGGGCGGCAGGCGGCACCTCGGCCTGCGGCAGCGCCAGCTCGTCGCCCTGGTACAGCACCGCGGTGCCGGGCAGCGCGAGCAGCGTGAGCAGAGCGGCGCGCGCGCGGCGGGTCCCCGTGGGACCGCCGCCGTAACGGGTCGCCGGCCGCACCACGTCGTGGTTGGCGAGCACCCAGGTGCCCGGCGCGCCGACCGCCGTCAGCGCGGCGCGTTCGGCGTCGATGGCGGCCCGCCAGGCCGCCGCCGACCAGGGGATGCTCAGCAGGGAGAACGAGAACGTCAGGTGCAGCTCGTCCGGTCGCACGTAGCGGGCGAGCCGGGCCGGGTCGCGCACCCAGGTCTCCCCGATCAGGACCCTGGGACGCCCGTCGCGGGCGGTGTACTCGTCGGTGATCGCGCGCCACTCGCGGTAGATCTCGTGCACCCCGTCCTGGTCCCAGACCCGGGGCTCGTGCTCCTCGCGGAACCCGCTGTCCGGAGCCAACCGGGCGCCGGGCGGGTTGTCCCGTAGCTCGGTGTCCTTCACCAGCCCGTGGGTCACGTCGATCCGGAACCCGTCGACCCCTCGATCGAGCCAGAACCGCAGCGTCGCGGCATGGTCCGCGCGGACGGCGGGATGATCCCAGTTCCAGTCGGGCTGCTCGGCGTCGAACAGGTGCAGGTACCACTGGCCGTCCGCCACCCGCGTCCAGGCCGATCCACCGAACACCGATTCCCAGTTGTTCGGAGGCTGCTCGCCGCCGGGGCCTCGGCCGTCGCGGAAGATGTAGAGCCCCCGCTCGGGACTGCCCGGCGCGGACGCGAGCGCCGCCTGGAACGCCGGATGCGCCGAGCTCGAGTGGTTCGGCACGAGATCGATCAGCACGGCGAGCCCGGTCTCGGCGGCGTCGGCGAGCACGGCGTCGAGGTCCGCGAGGTCACCGAAGAGCGGATCCACGCCGCGATGGTCGGCGACGTCGTACCCGTGATCGGCCATGGGGGACGAGTAGAAGGGCGTGATCCAGATCGCGTCGACGCCGAGTTCCGCCAGCACGGGCAGATGCCGCCGTAGCCCCTCCAGATCGCCGATCCCGTCGCCATCGGAATCGGCGAAACTGCGAAGGTACACCTCGTACAGGACGGCCCGGCGCCACCACGTCCCGTCCTGGCCGGGCGACCGCCCCCGGCCGTCGGCGCCATTCGGGCGATCCAGTTCCCCGGCGTCGCCGGCTCCCGCGCTGTTGTCCTTGCTGGCCTCGGCGCCCTCGTTCCCCTCGGTGTTCTCATTGCCCTCGCCCGCGTCGCTTCGGTGGCCGCGCTGGACACTAGATCGAGGGCAGAAATAAGATATTTTATCTCTCTTGGTAGATGAGGGTGCCTTTGTGGAGTGGCCCTCAACAGAATGATGTGTCCTCATCTGGCTCCTTCTGGCTTTTCTGGTCCTTTTAGGACAGATGCTCCCTGTTGTGCGCCTATCCAGGGACCGCTCCGCCGCGTCGGGACGGCGCGGCGGAGCGCGTGTTCCTCGGTCGGGCGATGCCTGTCCAGCATCAAACTCGGTCGGTGGGGGCGAAGGTAGGGCGATGGGGTGCTGGTTGCGGCTCGGGTCGACGTTCCCCCGATGCGTGATATCCGATATCCGAACTAGACTTCCGCAGATGGACCGGGTGACTGGCTGTTACGGAGCGGTACCGGGAATCGGATTCGGTCGGGGATGTGATGGTGTGCCCGTGACGTCGGAACCATCCACCGGGAGTTCGCCCCAANCGCCCGGTATATCAGGGTTCGTCAGTGAGTCGCGGAGGTCCGATCAGGTGCGGCGGTCGGCGTCCGCAGGTCTGCGGGCCGCGCGGGAGGCCGTCCGCGCGCTGTGTCACGGTGCTCGGGGNGNCCATGACGACGGATCGGGCGGCTCCGATCCGTCCTTCCTGGCCGATGCCGGTCTCGTCCTCGGCACCTCCCTCGACCCCGATCGGGTCGTCGATCTGATCGCCGGACTCGCCGTGCCCCGCCTCGGCACGGGCGCCCTGGTGTGGCTGCGCGAGGGTGACCAGGTCAGGCTCGGTGCCTCGGTCTTCCACGACCCGAAAGTCGGCAAGATTATGCGGGCGATTGTCGCCACGCGGCCGCCCCAGCTCGCGGACGAATTCCCGCCGGGCGTCGTCATGCGTGAGGGCCAGACGTACTGTCTGCCGGACTTCGACGAGCTGCGCCCGGTGCCGCTGTTCCCGTACGAGCTCGCCTACCAGCAGTTCCGCCGGATCCAGAGCGGTCCAACCGTCACCGTCCCGTTGCCGGCGCACGGCCGGATCCTCGGCGCGATCACCGTCGGGCGCAGCACCGGCTTCTACTCCGGAGCGGAGGTGAACCTGCTGGAGGACTTCGCCCGGCGGGGGGCCGTCGCGCTGGAGAACGCACAACGCTTCCGCGAGGCACAGGAGTCCGCGCTGACCCTGCAACGGTCGCTCCTGCCGGCGCATCCCCCCGCACTCGACGGGGTCGAGATCGCGATGGAGTACCGGCCGGGGACGGCAGGCACGGAGGTGGGAGGCGATCTCTACGATGTCATACCGCTCGCCGGGGGACGGGTCGGGGTGGCCATCGGTGACGTGATGGGCCGCGGCCTGCATGCCGCGGCGGTGATGGGCCAGCTGCGGGCGGCGCTGCGCGCCTACGCCCTGGAGGATTGGAGCCCCGTCGAGGTGCTGACCCGGCTCGACCGGGTCGTCGGCCTGCTGCCCGGTCTCCAGCTCGCGACCTGTATGTACGCCGTCTATGACCGGAACACCGGCCGGGCGACGATCGCGAGTGCCGGCCATCTCGCGCCGTTGGTGATCCTTCCCGACGAGGACCCCGACTATCTGGTGCTCGACCCCGGGCTCCCGCTGGGAGTCTGCGAGGGGGCGATGTTCAGCGAGACGACCGTCGCGCTTCCACCCGGATCGGCGTTGGTGATGTTCACCGACGGCCTGGTGGAGTCGCGACGCCGACCGCTCGTGGACGGCCTGGACAATCTTCGACGCGGTCTTACCACACAGCGGGCCCGGGCTGCCGCGGTAGGCCTCGAGGCGGTCGAAGTCGCAGCGGGTGCCGACGTGGCGGCCGGAGGCGAGGGCGAGGGCATGAGCGCGGAACGGACCGAGAAGGCGGAACGGACCGAGAAGGCGGAACGGACCGAGAAGGCGGAACGGACCGGGAAGGCGGGGACGGATCGGCGGGCCCCCGGCCCGTCGCTCGGCCCACCCCCCGGGGTGCCGGAACGCCGCTCCTGGGCGGACCGGCGGCGCCGGGCGCGCAGGGTGAACTTCGCGGCGCGTAGCTGGTTCGGTCCGGACACCGTCAACGGCCCCGGCGAGGGCCCCGTCGAGGAGACCGCCCGCACGCTGCTCGAACGGTGCCTGATCGCCGCCGATCTCCCGGCCCGGACCGACGACGACNNCGCCATGGTGGTGCTCACCACGCAGGCCGTGAACCCGCCATTGCTCGAACTCGCGTTGCCCGCGGTGGCCGCGTCGGCAGGCGAGGCCCGGACAGCGATGCGTTCGGTCCTCGCCGAATGCGGGATCACCTCCGTCGAGGACGCGACGCTGCTGGTCAGCGAGGTGGTGACGAACGCGGTGCTGCACGCCCGCAGTGATCTGGTACTGCGGGCGTCGATGGAACCCGGTCGGCTGCGGATCAGTGTCGAGGACCGGGAAGGCGCGCGTCTGCCCCGGCCCGGCGCGGCCGCGGAGAACAAACCCGAGCCCGAGTCGGGGTGGGGCCTGCTGCTGGTCGAGGCGCTGGCGCTGGCCTGGGGCGTGGAGATGACCCCCGGGGGCAAGCGTGTCTGGTTCGACATCGAGATACCCGACCAGGAGCCGGGTGCTGCCGGCCCGACGAGACCGATCGTTGGACCCGATCCGTCNCCCTCGGCGGNCCCGNCCCGGAANCCTCCTCTCGNCCCGCCGATCCAGGGCCGGTGCTGGGGATAGCATCCGGGGCCGGGCCACCTGACGGGCCGGGCCACCTGACGAGCCGGGCCAAGGCCGCGTGATCAGGCGGTGGCGACGGCGCGGGCGGCCCATTCGTCCTCGGCCTTGCGCACGATGTTGCGCAGCATTCCACCGAAGACGGCCGCGTGGAACGGGCTGACCGACCACCAGTAGAGCTGCCCGGGAAGTCCGCGGGGCAGGAAACTCGCGCGCTGCGAGTAGGTCGTGGTGCCCTCGGAGTCCACCATCGAGCGTAGTTCCAGCCATGCCTCGCCAGGCAGCTTCATCTCGGCACGCAGCCGGAGCAGGTGGCCCGGTTCGATCTCCTCGACCCGCCAGAAGTCCAGCGCCTCCCCGACGTGCACCCGCTGCGGATCACGCCGACCCCGGCGCAGACCGACGCCACCGAGGGCGGTGTCCAGCCAGCCGCGGGCGGACCAGGCCAGGGGCCACGAGTACCAGCCGTTGTCGCCCCCGATGCCCTCGATGACGTGCCACAGACAGGCCGGCGGCGCCGCCACGGCCATGCTGCGCTCGTCGACGTAGAGGGATCCCCCGGCCCACTGCGGGTCGGTCGGCAGGGGCTCGTTCGGGGGGTGCGTGGCACCNGCGCCGTCCCCGTCGTCCGATGCGCCTCCCGAACCCGGCCACACCGCCGTCGACCATCGGGTCTTCACCGAACGCGCCCGCACCCGGGCCAGCGCGAGGGCCACCGCGGCGTCGAAGGGCAGCAGTCCCTCGGCAGGATCGGGGATCCAGCGGGCGACCTGGTGGTCGTGGACCACCACCTCGTTGCGCAAGGAACGGATGAGCGGCCTCGCGATGCCGCCCGGCACCGGGGTGACGAGCCCGACCCACAGCGAGGACAGTTCGGGGGACAGGATCGGAACCGGGACGATGATCCGGCGCCGCAGCCCCTCGATGGCGGCGAAGCGCTGCATCATCTCCGCATAGGTCAGGATGTCCGGGCCGCCCACGTCGAAGGTGCCCTCGACGTCGTCGGGGACGTCCAGAGCGCCGATCAGATAGTGCAGCACGTCCCGGACGGCGATTGGCTGGATCCTGGTCCGCACCCAGCGCGGCGTCAGCATCACCGGCAGGCGCTCCGTCAGGTAGCGCAGCATCTCGAACGAGGCGCTGCCGCTGCCGATGACGACCGCCGCACGCAGCACGATCGTCGGAACCCCCGAGCCGAGCAGGATCCTCCCGACCTCCTGGCGGGAGCTCAGATGGGCGGACGTGCCACCCGTCGTCGCCGGGCCCAGCCCGCCGAGGTAGACGATCCTGCGGACATCGGCCGCCCGGGCCGCGGCGGCGAAGGCGTTCGCCGCCCGCCGGTCGACCGCGGAGAAGTCACCACCACTGTCGATCGAGTGGATGAGGTAGTAGGCGACCTCGATCCCGTCGAGTGCGGACCGCAACGACTCCGGATCCCGGGCGTCGGCGCGGACGACCTCCGCCCGGACGGCCCACGGGATGTCCCGCAGCCGGACGGGATCCCGGGTCATGACCCGGACGTGGTGGCCACGGTCGAGCAGGCGGGGAGCCAGCCGGCCGCCGATGTACCCGGTCGCCCCGGTGACGAGGATGCGCACGCTGNTTNCCTGCCCNGGTAGNCCCCGCCGTACCCTGGCACCCGGCCGATCCGCCGTCGCCGTGCCGGGGAACGCCTCGAACAGGCGGGGAACGCCCCGGGCGGGCAGGGACGCCCCGGGCGGGCGCCGTCAGGCCGAGGCGGCCTCGGTCACGTCGGTACTCAGGTAGGCCGACCAGCGTGGATCCATCCGACGGGAGCCCAGAATGCGCCAAGCGGCTCCGCTCGGCGCCCGTGGCGCCGNGNGGNGCCGCCAGCCGAGATCAGCGACGGCCCGGTCGGCTTTCAGATGGTTGCAGCGGCCACAGGCCGCCACGACGTTCTCCCACGCATGCGGGCCCCCACGGGAGCGTGGAATGACATGATCCAGTGATGTTGCCGGAGCATTGCAGTACACGCAGCGATGATGGTCGCGGGCCAGCACACCCTTACGGGTTAGCGGGACCTGCGAGCGGTACGGCACCCGGACGAAACGCGCTAACCGGACCACGATCGGGACATCGATGGATGCCGTCGCGGACCGAAGAACCTGCCCGGCCGATTCGACCATGACGGCCTTGTCGGTCAGGACCAGCACCAGCGCGCGCCTTTGCGACACCACGCACAGAGGCTCGTACGTGGCATTGAGAACCAGCGCCTCTGCCACGCGCCGACCTCCTGCCCACCGAGGGCCCTTTGCGGGCCGTTCTGCCCAGCGTCTCCGGTGACAATGGATAGTCAACCTTCTTCCGCGGCAGAACGCGAGCCTGTTTGCATGGTCATCGCCTTTCGTGCCGTGGCGCTGCACATATCTCGTGGCCTTTGTCACATGTGGGCGACCATTCTGTGACCATATCAATACGGAAAGTGCTTTTTTGAGTGTAGTGGGAGACCTGGCCGGGTTGGGTTGGAGAGTGGTTGGGCCGGAGCGTGGCCGTCCGTCGACCGGATCGGGGCCCCCACCGCCGGGCCACCGGCATGGGTGAGACTGACCTGCGGCCGCCGCCCCGGCCGCCGCGAGCGCGGGAGGGCCGGTGACCTCGGCCGGCTCGGGGAACTCCGAATGATCGCANTCTACCGGAAGGATGATCGACGCCGTGACGCCCGCCCCGTCCCTGCTGGCTCAGCCTCTCATCCCGTCGCTGGGAATGCTGCTGTCCGCCTCGCCGTCACCCACCGGATCGCCGGGCCCGACGTCCGGGCTGACGACGCCCACCCCGCTGCCCTCGCCGAGCCCGTCGGTGACCTCCGACCCGCTGGTGTCCCTGGAGGGCGTCGCGACCGCGCTGCGGGACGCCTGCGGGACCGATCCGGGGCTGCTGTGTCGCACCGTCTACAACACGACCCACAGTAACTATCTCGCCTCCGGGGCTGAGGTGTTCCTCGGTACCCCGATCCGCATCGCGCTCATTTTAGTGATCGCGTTCGTGGTGCGGGCGCTGCTGCACCGCTTCATCCGGCGCACCACCGACATCGGACACGCCACCGAACGGACTGGTTCCGGCAGTTGGGGCGGGTTGTTCCGGAGTTCCCGGGCCGGCTCTCTGCTGGGCGCGTTCGGCGACCCGGCAGTGCTGATGGAAAGGCGCCGTCAGCGTGCGGCGACGGTCGGTTCGCTGCTGCGCAGCGTGACGTCCATCTTCATCTTCGGCCTGGCATTCCTCAGCATCCTGGGTGAGCTGGGCATCAATCTCGCCCCCATCGTCGCCAGCGCCGGTGTGCTGGGAGTCGCGGTCGGTTTCGGTGCGCAGAACCTCGTCCGGGACTTCCTGTCGGGGATGTTCATGCTGCTGGAGGACCAGTACGGGGTGGGAGACGTGATCGATCTCGGTCCGGTCTCCGGCGCCGTGGAGGCGGTCAGTCTCCGGACGACCAGACTGCGCGACGTCGAGGGCACCGTCTGGTACGTCCGGAACGGCGAGATCACCAGGGTCGGTAACAAGAGCCAGCAATGGGCACGGACCGTGCTCGACGTTCCGCTCGACTACGACACCGAGGTCGCCACCGCCAAACGGGTGCTGGCCCGGACGGCGAACGAGCTCTGGGCGGACGCGAAGTGGAGCAGCCTCATCCTCGCCGAGCCCGAGGTCTGGGGCATGGAGACCATGACCTCGGACGGTTACACCCTGCGTGTCGCCATCAAGACCCAGCCGCTCAAGCAGTGGGAGGTCGCGCGTGAGCTGCGTGAGCGGGTCCGGACCTCGCTTGGCGCGGCTGGCATCGAGCTCGGTTCCGTGCAACGCAGTGAGGTGACCATGGTCGACGACGACGAGGAGACCGCCGGGAGCCGTGAGGAGGACGACGCGGATCCGGATGCCGGGGTCGGCGGGGGNGACGCGGACGCTCAGGGGACGGATCTGCCGCGGGCACGGATCGACCCGCCCGCCCCCGGCCCGTCGCACCTGAGGGGTTGATCTGGTCGGCTTGGGCGTGCCGGTCGGTCTGTCCGGGCTTGCGGTGGCTGAAACCGTCCTGAGGATCGCGGTACGTCTTCCTGAGACCGGCCCCGCGCAGCACCATCACCGCGTCGGGTGAAGGCAGACTGGGGGCGTGCGGGTACTGGTGGTGGACGACGACGCGGCTGTCCGGGAGTCCCTGGAACGCTCACTGCGGTTCGAGGGGTACGAGGTGGCCACGGCGGTGGACGGGGCGGACGCGCTCGATGTCATCGGCCGCGAGCGGCCGGACATCGTCGTGCTGGACGTGATGATGCCCCGGGTGGACGGGCTGGAGACCTGCCGTCGGCTGCGGGCCCAGGGCGACGACGTCCCGGTGCTCATGCTGACCGCTCGGGACGGCTTGGCCGACCGGGTCAGCGGCTTGGACGTCGGTGCCGACGACTACCTGGTCAAACCGTTCGCCCTGGAGGAGCTGTTCGCCCGGTTGCGGGCACTGATCCGCCGGGCGGCGTTGGCCGCGCGGGTGCGGGCGGCCGGGTCCAGAGGGATCCCCGACTCGACGCTTCGCTACGGCGGGGNCTGTCTGGATCAGGTCAGCCGCCAGGNGACCCGCGGNGATCGGGNGCTGATTCTGACCAAGACCGAGTTCGAGCTGCTGGAGTTGTTTCTCGCTCATCCGCGTCAGGTGCTCTCCCGCTCCATGATCATGGAGCGGGTTTGGGGGTATGACTTCGGCCCGACGTCGAACTCGCTGGAGGTCTTCGTGAGCTACCTGCGCCGCAAGCTCGAGGCGAACGGCGAGCCCAGGCTGTTGCACACCGTGCGCGGAGTTGGCTACGTGCTGCGTGAGCCGTCGGGGGACCGGGCGTGAGCAGTGCCCCCGACCAGGGGGCCGCGCCCTCGCCGTGGTGGCCGCAGCCGGCAGCGGGGCATGCGGCGGTGGGGCAGCCGGTAGCGGGTCGTCCGGCGGTGGGGCAGCCGGTAGCGGGGCATGCGGCGGTGAACGGGCGCGCCGGCCGGTTGGACGGGTTCGCGCGGCGGGTCCACCCGGGACGTCACCCCAGGATCCGGTTTTCCTCCCCGCTCGGTCAGCTGACGTTGCGGGCCCGGCTCGCCCTGCTCGTCGGGATGGCGGTGGCTGCCGCCGTGACGGTCGTCGCCGGGGTGTCGCTGGGGGCGACCAGCATCGTGCTGAACCAGGCCATCGACGACCAGCTCGTAGAGCAGGCTGAGGCGTCGGCGCGCACCATCCAGACCAGCCCGCTGGGGCTGGAACTGCAGGCGTTCAGCTTCGGGCTGGAGGGCCAGTTCCTCGACGCCGCCGGCAATCCGCTGGAGAACGCCGTCTCGTCCTGGAACAGCGTGCGGATCCCGGTCGACTCCGCCGACGCCGAGGTGGCCCGGCGGGAGCGGGCCCAGAACCTGCGCACGATCGCCGTTGACGGGCAGTCCTACCGGCTTGTCACGGTTCCGCTGCAACGTCCCGCGTCCGGCGGTGCATTGCAGCTCGCCCGGCCGACCACCGACGTCGACCGGACCCTGCGCGACCTCGCGCTGGTGCTGCTTGTCGTCGGGATCGTCGGGGTGGTCGGCTCGGTGCTCGCCGGACAGATCGTGGCACGTGCCGCGCTCAAACCCGTTGACGCCGCGGCCGCGGCCGCCGAGGAGGTCGCTCGTACCCAGAATTTGTCGGCGCTCATCCCGGTGACCGGATCCGACGAGATCACCCGGCTGGCGGAGAGCCTCAACAGCATGCTGCGCGCGCTGGAGGCATCTCGGGCCCGCCAGCGCCAGCTCGTCGACGATGCCAGCCACGAGCTGCGCACCCCGTTGACGAGCCTGCGTACGAACATCGAACTGTTGCTGCGCGCCGAGGCGAACCCGCATCGCGCGCTGCCCGCGGCCGACCATGAGGCACTGCTACGCGACGTGGACGCGCAGATGCGCGAACTGTCCGGCCTCGTCAGCGAACTGGTTGAGCTCGCCCGGGACGAGGCGCCCACCGAGGAGGTGGAACGGCTCGATCTCGCGGAGATCGTGCGAGCCGCGGCCGAACGGGCCCGGCGCCGCGCCACCGGCAAGAGCATCAGCATCGAGCTCGACGCGACTCCCTCGACGGTCGACGGGCGGGCGAACATGCTCGAACGGGCGATCACCAACCTGCTCGACAACGCCGTGAAGTTCTCGCCGCCCGCCTCCGTCGTCCGGGTCGGCTCCCGGGACGGCGAGGTAACCGTCGCGGATGACGGACCGGGCATCGCGCCGGAGGACCGCGTGCAGGTGTTCGACCGCTTCTACCGGGCCACCTCCGCGCGGGGCCTGCCCGGATCCGGGCTCGGCCTCGCGATCGTCGCGGATGCCGTGCACACCCACCGGGGTACCGTCACCGCGGAGAGTTCCCCGAGTGGCGGGGCGTTGCTGCGGATGCGGCTGCCGGTCGTTGACGACCCCGGTCCGCTGGGCCCGGCCACCACACCGGGTCCGGCGCCGAACCCGCCGGACGGCGCTGCTTCGCCTCCGGACCGCGCGGGCGAGAATCCCAGGCCGTGACTTCCGACTGCCCCGCCGTGCCCACCGCATCCGCGTCTGCGTCCTCCGCGTCCCCCGCCGGTCCCACCGCCCCGGCGGGACCGCAGCCCGCTGGGACGCCGGTGGTGGACCCCACCATCGACCCGGTCCTCGCCGAACTCGCCGCAGTGTCCGGCGTGGCGACGTCCTACCTCGGGGCCGACGGTGTCCCGGTACAGGTCGCGCCGGACACCGTCCGGGCCGTCCTGCGGCTGGCGGGGGTCGATCCGACGGATCCCGCCGCAGCGCTCGCGGCGGCGCTGGAGCGGCCTTGGCGACGCCGGGTGCCGGCCTGCGCCGTCGTCGTCGCCGCAGCACCGCGCCCGGTGGTCGTTCACACGCCCGTGGAGATCATTCCACACGCTGAGCTGGAGCTCGGCACCGGCGGCCGAATCGTCCTCGATCCCCCTGGCGCCCCCCTGGCCGAGCGGGTGCTCGACGGCGTGCCCTGGGTCGCCCGGCCGATAGGGCTCCCGGCGGGTCTGCCCTTGGGGGACCACGTGCTGCACATCGACGCCGGAACCGAGCGGCATCGCTGCCAGGTCGTTGCCGTGCCGGCCGCGGTGCCCGGCCCCGCCGCCCTCGCCCCGCCGGCCCGCGCCTGGGGCTGGATGATCCAGCTCTACGCGCTCACCTCGACGTCGTCCTGGGGGATGGGGGACTATGGCGATCTCGCGACGCTCGCCGACTGGTCGGGCCGGGCGGGTGCCGACGTGCTGCTGGTGAATCCGCTGCATGCGGGTGCGCCGACCCTGCCCGTCGCGGCGTCCCCCTACTCGCCCGCAAGCCGCCGTTTCGTCTCCCCGCTCTACCTGCGACCGGAGCGGACGCCCGAGTACGCCCGGGCCGATCCCGCCACCCGGGCTGCCGTTGACAAGCTCGCCCGCGGCGCCCGTCGCGACGGGCGGCGGGACGGTCTGCTCGATCGGGACGCGGTGTGGCGGGCGAAGCTGGCCGCGCTGGAACTGCTCTTCGAGGTCTTCCGGCGTGGCGGCGAGCAGGTGGCATCCGCCGGGTCCGCCGCTTCCGAGCCCGCCGCCGAGCCGGCCGGGTCCGACCTGATCGATTTCGCGACCTGGAGCGCGCTCGCCGAGCGGTACGGCCCGGACTGGCGGACCTGGCCGGCGCGTCTCGCTCATCCGGGCGCGCCCGCCGTCGCCGAGGCGAGGGCGCAGCTGGCCGACCGTGTCGCCTTCCACGTGTGGCTCCAGCAGCGCTGCGACCAGCAGCTCGCCGCGGCGCAGGCCGCCGCCCGGGCCGCCGGGATGGCCGCCGGGATCGTGCACGACCTGGCCGTCGGCGTCGATCCGGGCGGTGCGGACGCCTGGGCGCTGCAGGACGTTCTCGCCGTCGGCGCGAGCGTGGGGGCCCCACCGGACACCTTCAACCAGCAGGGCCAGGACTGGGGGCTGCCGCCGTGGCGGCCGGACGCCCTGGCCGAGGCCGGGTACGCGCCGTTGCGTCAGATGGTCGCCTCGGTGCTGCGCCGCGGCGGCGGGCTGCGGGTCGACCACATCCTCGGCCTGTTCCGGCTGTGGTGGATTCCGGCTGGGGCGGGCGCCGCTCACGGGACATACGTGCGTTACGACGCCGAGGCGATGCTCGGCCTGCTCGCGTTGGAGGCCGCCCGTGCCGGCGCCGTCGTCGTCGGGGAGGATCTGGGTACCGTCGAGGCATCGGTGGCGACGACGCTCGCCCGCATGAACGTGCTGGGTTCGACGGTGCTGTGGTTCGAGCAGGACGCCGAGGGCCGCCCGTTGCCGCCGACGGCGTACCGGGCGGCGACGATGGCCAGCCTCACCACGCACGACCTGCCCACCGCCGCCGGCTACCTCGAGGGCGAGCACGTGCGCACCCGCGCCCGGTTGGGGCTGCTCGGGCGTTCGGAGGAGGCCGAGGCGGCCGGCTGGCGAGCCGAGCGGGACGCGTTGGTCGAGCTGGTGCGATCCGAGGGGCTGGTGGATCCGGCGGGCGCGGCGGCGGGCCTCGGCGGACGGGGGAACCCCGGCGGGCGCGGCCGGCCGGAGTTCGACCCCGCCGTTCGGCAGGAGATCGTTTTCGCGCTGCACCGGCTGCTGGTGCGGTCTTCGTGCCGCATCGTGCTCGGGTCGCCGGGTGACGCGCTGGGCGACCGGCATCAGCCGAACCTGCCGGGCACGACCGACGCCTATCCGAACTGGCGGCTCCCGGTGACCGACTCCGCCGGTCGGCCGGTTACGGTGGAACGTCTGCTGACCGATCCGGACGTGCGCCGGCTTGGCGAGTTCCTCGCCCAGGTCCGGGTTGCCCAGGTCCGGGGCGTGTCGTCCACCGGTGCGGCATCCCCAGACGAGGACCGTAACCCCATTTCCCGGTAATCTTCGCTGCGTGACTCGACGTCGACCGCGCCAGACCCGATGGCTGCCGTTCGCCGGCACCTCCCGCCCGTGGCCGGGGGCACACCCCGCGCCGGGGTCGCGATCCAGGATCGCGCCGCGCCGGGTTCTCACCGTTGTCGGCCTCGCGCTGTTCGCGGTGCCGGTGTTCGCGGTGAGCGCCTCGGCCGGGGAGATCGGAACCCCCTACAACCCCGATCCGCTCACGGCCGTGCAGTCATGGGCGATCTACGGCGGCACCATCGTCGGTGGGTTCGTCATCGCGATCCTGCTGGCCGCGTGGTCGAGCCGCAAGAGCGGGCCGGTGCGCTACCGCCCGGGGCAGCCCTGGGAGCACGACGAGATCTGGATCGGCTCCAAGCCGGAGGAGATCGAGGGCGAGCAGACGAAGACCGCCCTTCCCGGCGCGGGTGGTGCCAGTGGCAACTGGTGAGCCGTTCACCCACGAGCAGCTCGACCGGCTGAACCGGGCCCGGGAGCTTGCCGAGACGCGTACCGGCATCCACGTCAGCATCCGGATCGGCGCGGTGCGCGGCGACGTCCGGCTCGCCGCCGAGCGGATCCTCGCGAACCTCGTCAACGACGCGGGGCGGGATGCCGCCGTGCTGATCCTCGTCTCGCCCGGGCAGCGGTTCGTACGGATCGCCACGACCCCGGCCGCCAGGAAGCGGATCAGCGACTCGGCCACCGGGCTCGCCGCGTTGACGATGGCCTCCAGCTTCGCGCTGGGCGATCTGGTCGGCGGCCTGATCACCGGCATCCGCCAGCTCGCGGACGCGGCAGGTGGCGCGGGCGGCGCAGCCGCCGGGACCCTCCCCCCGACGCAGCCTTCGTTGGCGGTCAGCCCGACGCCCTGACCCCGCTGATCCCGGAGGAGCCGGCCCGGCCGGCTCCTCCCGGCCCGGCCGGCTCCGACCGGCCTGATGCGGGTACGCTACGCCGCCGCCTCGATGTCCTTCTTGCGTGCGGCCAGCGCCCGGACGAGCCCGTCGCGGCCTTCCAGCAGGGCCCGCCGCAGGGGCGGGACCGGGTTGTGCTCGGCCAGGTAGGCGTCGACCTTCGCCACCGTCTCCGGTTCGATCACCGACGCCGGGAACAGCATCTGGGTGATGGTGGAGGCCATGTCGAAGCTGCGGGTCTCCCAGATCCCAGCGATCTCGTCGAAGAAACGGTCCACGTAGGGCCGGGTCAGCTCGAGCTGGTCGGAGATCCAGAAACCGCCCATCGTCGCGGCGGCCAAGTGGTTCGACAGGGTGTCCGAGTCCATGACCGCCGACCAGGCTGCGGCCTTCGCCGCCGCGGTCGGCCGTGCCGCCCGCGCGGTCGCAGCTCGCTTCTCGCCGGTGGCGGTGCGGTCGCGGGCGAGCTCCGTGTCGATCTCGGCGTCGGCGTACACGCCCCGGGCGACGAGTTGGGTCAGCAGGGTCCAGCGCAGCTCGGTGTCGAGCACGAGCCCCTCGATGACGTCGGTGCCCTCGAACAGCGCCCGGATCCGCGCCACCTGGTCGGCCTCCTCGGCCTGGGCGAAGGAGGTGGTGTAGACGAGCTGCAGGTCGCTGCCGGGGGCCGCGGCGCGCGCCAGCTCCTCGGCGCGTTCCGTCAGCGCGCGCAGCGCGGGCTTCCGGTTTGCCGGGTCGCCGTAGGTGTCGATCGTCAGGTCCGCCTTGGCCAGCAGCGACTGCACCACGCCGATGTCGTCCTCAGCGGTCACCCCGGACAGCACGAGCCGGACGTAGTCCCGGGCGGCGAGTTCGGCGTCGCGGGTCATGTCCCAGGCCGCCGCCCAGCACAGCGTCCGGGGCAGTGACTGGGAGATGGCGCCGATCGCCTCGACGAGCGTGGCCAGCGACCGCTCGTCGAGGCGCACCTTCGCGTACGTGAGGTCGTCGTCGTTGAGCAGGATCAGATCCGGCTGGCGGGCACCGACGAGCTTGGCGACCTCGGTGAGCTTGCCCGTCACGTCGAGCTCGACCCGTTCCCGCCGGACCAGCGCGCCGGTGGCGTCCCGATCGTAAAGGCCGATCGCGAGCCGGTGCGGGCGCAGCGTGCGCGAGGCGGTCGGCGGCGCCGACGCCGGCTCCTGCACCACGTCGAACGAGGTGAACAGGCCCGAGGAGTCGGTGAAGAAGCGCGGCCGCAGGGTGTTCGCGCCGGTGGTCTCCAGCCAGTCCGCGGACCAGGCGGTAAGGTTCCGCCCGCTGGCGTTCTCCAACTCGTCGAGCAGGTCGCGCAGCGACGTGTTCGCGTACTCGTAGCGGCGGAAGTACGCCCGCAGCCCGGCGAGGAACTCCTCTTGGCCGACCCAGGCCACGAGCTGCTTGAGCANCGAGGCGCCCTTGGCGTAGGTGATGCCGTCGAAGTTCGTCCGTACCGCGTCCATGTCCGGGGCGTCGGCGACGATCGGGTGCGTGGAGGAGAGCTGGTCCTGGCGGTAGGCCCAGCCCTTCTCCGCGTTGGCGAAGGTCGTCCAGCCGTTGGTGAAGCGGGTCGCGTTCACCTGGGCGAGGACCGACATGTAGGTGGCGAACGACTCGTTCAGCCACAGGTCGTCCCACCAGCGCATGGTGACCAGGTCACCGAACCACATGTGCGCCATCTCGTGCAGGATCGTCTCGGCGCGCCGCTCGCGGCGGGCCTCGGTCACCTTCGCCCGGAAGACATACTCCTCCAGGAAGGTCACGCAGCCGGCGTTCTCCATCGCCCCGGCGTTGAACTCGGGCACGAACAACTGGTCGTACTTGCCGAACGGGTACCGGTAGTCGAACACCCGGTGGTAGAAGTCGAACCCGGCTTTGGTGATCTCGAAGAGCTCGGCGGGGTCGAGGAACTCGGCCAGCGATCGGCGGCAGTAGAGGCCCAGGTCGATGCCGTCGTGGTGGTCGCGGACCTCGTGGTACGGGCCGGCGACGAGCGCGGTGATGTACGTCGACATCACCGGGGTGGTCAGGAAGCGGATGGTGCGCACCCCGATCGCGGCCTCCGCCACCGCGGCGACCGCGCTGTTGGAGATCGCCTTCCAGTCCGCCGGGACGGTGACCGTGAGGGTGAACGTCGCCTTGAGGTCGGGCTGGTCGAAGCAGGCGTACATCCGGTGCGCGTCGTACGTCTCGAACTGGGTGTAGAGGTAAACGGCCTCGTCCACCGGGTCGACGAAGCGGTGCAGGCCCTCACCGGTGCGGGAGTAGACGCCGTCCGCCACCACCGTGAGCCGGTTCGACTCCGCGAGGTTATCGAGCCGGATCCGCTCGCCGTCGAACACCGCGGCGGGGTCGAGCGGCGCTCCGTTGAGAACGACCTCGTCGACCTTCGCGGCGGCGAGCTCGATGAACGTCGACGCCCCAGGCTCGACGCAGGTGAAGATGACCGCGGTTGACGTGCGGAAGGTCTCGTGGCCGGTCGTCAGGTCGAGTTCGACGTCATAGGAGGCAACGTTGAGCAGGCGGGCGCGCTCGCGCGCCTCGTCGCGGGNGAGGTTGTTGGGCACCCGGTTCCTTTCGGACGGCACGGACTTGCAGGACTGCACACGGTCATCACCGTGTTCCCAGTCTCCCACGCCGATGAGGGGAACGGTCGCCGCCGGGGGACGTGGTGGTCGGGGACGTGGTGGTCGGGCCGTCGGCCGTGGTACCGGTGCCGGAGATGGTGGATTGTGGTGATTGGCGCGGGGTGCCCGCTCTCGCTGGTCGCCGATGCGGCACGATGGCGACATCTTCCGCGTNACCAGCCTGCGGGAGGATCGGGATGTCCGCGCGGTCGCGGGAAGGCAGGAAGAGGGCAGGACAGGAAGGGAGCCGCCGGTGAGACGGGTGGCGGGGCTCGGTCGCGTCCCCGGGCGCCCTCACCGGGCTCGCCGGGCCTCAGCCGTTCCGGCCGGCGGTGGGTCGTCCACCGCGCCGATGCCCACCGCGCCGATGCCCACCGCGCCGATGCCCGAGGCGGCGGCATCCGAGCCACCAGGCGGGCCGCGGGCCGCCGGCGGGGGGGAGTCCCCGGCTCGGCGGGCCGACTATCACATCCCGGTCGCGCTGCGGGTCTCGGCGGGCTGGTCGTGGCGTCTGATCGTCACGGGCGCGGCCATCTACATCCTGCTGATGGTCGTGGGACGGGTCCGGATCGTGGTGATTCCGCTCATCGCCGGGCTGCTCATCGCCGCTCTCATCCATCCGCTCGCGCACCGGCTGCAGCGGCTCGGTATGAACCGGCTGGGCGCTGCCTTCACCGCGTTGTTCGTGTTCTTCGCGGTGTTCGTGGGTGCCGGGGTGGCGGTGGGCTTCAACGCAGCGAACGAGATCCCCACGGTCAGCGATCAGGTCAGCGAGGGCGTCGAGCAGATCCGCGGCTATCTGAGAAACGGTCCGCTCCACCTGTCACAGAGCCAGNTCGACAATCTGGTCGACGACATCCGCAAGAGCCTGGCGAACAACCGGGGGCGCCTGGTCTCCGGGGTGATCTCCGGCGCCTCGGTGGCCGCCGAGGTGCTCACCGGCCTGCTCGTCACCCTGTTCTCGACCTTCTTCTTCCTGTACGACGGGGATCGTATCTGGAACTGGATCGTCACCCGCTTCCCGGACGGAGCGGAGGAGCGGGTGCGTGGCGCCGGTCGGGAGGCGTGGAACACGTTGACCGGCTACATTCGTGGGACGGTCTTTGTCGCGGCGGTCGACGCGATCGGTATCACCATCGGCCTGGTCGGCGTGGGTGTCCCGCTCGTCGCGCCGCTGGCCCTGCTGACGTTCTTCGGCGGGTTCGTCCCGATTGTCGGGGCGACGGTGGCCGGCGCCGCGGCGGTACTGGTGACCCTGGTCTCGAATGGCGTGCCGGATGCGTTGATCATTCTGGGTGTCGTGTTGGCCGTGCAGCAGGTCGAGGGGCACCTGTTGCAGCCGCTGGTCATGCGGCGGGCGGTGCGGTTGCATCCGCTCGCGATTGTCATCGCGCTGTCGGCCGGTGGCGTGTTGGCCGGCATCCCCGGTGCCATCGCCGCCGTTCCGTTCGCTGCCATGGTGAACAGGGTCGCCGGTTATCTCGCCGTGAGCGGGAAGTGACCACCACCCCGACGGGTTGATCCCGGTCGAACGGTGCCGTCGACCGAGGAGACCACATGAGCGCCGAAACTCTCGACACCCCCGCGGCCACGTTCGTACCCACACCCACACCCACACCCACACCCACGTCCGTACCCTTGCCCGCGGACGCGACCGAAGCGGTCTTCTGGGACGGAGTTCTGCTCGTCGCTGCTACCCCCGGCTTCCACGAGCTCAAACGGACCTGGGACCAGGACCCGATCCTCACGTGATCGGGCATGATGACACATCATGCGTGTCCATCTGGGATCTGACCATGCGGGCTTCCACCTGAAGGAGGCGCTCGCCGAGCGTCTGGTGGAGCTGGGCCACGCGCCCGTCGACCATGGTCCTGTCGAGTACGACCCCGACGATGACTACCCTCCGTTCGTCCTCGCCGCCGCCGCCGCCACCGCTGTCGAACCGGGCAGCATGGGCATCGTCATCGGGGGATCGGGCAACGGGGAGGCCATCGCGGCGAACAAGGTCGCCGGGGTGCGCGCGGCCCTGGCATGGAGCGAGCAGACGGCGACGCTGGCCCGCCAGCACAACGATGCCAACGTGCTGAGCCTCGGCGCGCGCATGTACACCGTCACGGCGGCCCTGACGTTCGCCGAGGTCTTCCTCACCACGCCGTTCAGCGGGGAGCAACGACACGTGCGGCGGCTTCGGATGCTCTCGGCCTACGAGCGGACCGGGGACGTACCGTCGGTGCCCGGGTCGGCCTCGTCGGCTTCCTGAGACCTGTTCTTCGAGGACCCGGTCTCGGCAGGGCCGCTCTCATGCGGTCCGGCGGATCCGCGGTCGGAGCGTCGGCGGGTCCTGCGGGCACCCCGGCCGCGGCGGTCGGTCGTGGCGCTCTCGGCTCCGGCGCTGCTGGCTTCGGCACGACCGGCTCCGGCGCTGCTGGGGCCGCCGCGGCGGACCGGGTCGGTGGGGCTGGTCGACGGGGTCGCCGGTGCGGGGCGTGATCCGCGATGCAGTACCACCGATCGCTCGGCCTCGGCGAGGTCGGCGTCGGTGGGCCGGGCGGCGTCGCGGGCCCGCATCGCCGTTCTCGGGGGCAGCTTGCTGCGACCCGCATCGATGAGACCGCGCAGCTGCGCGTCCGCCTCGCCCGCCCCGGCCGCATGCGACCGGGCCCGACCTGCGCGCTCGGGTCGTGGCATGGCTCCTCCATCCGCCCTGGCCGGAACCCTTGGTGGATCATCCCAGAAGCGGGCCGCTCGGGGAGGCCTCGTGACGCGGGTGGACGTCGGAAATCCGCCGGTGCGCGGTTATCCCCCGCGACAGGTTGATCTCCATCCTTCCATTTCCGAAGGTCTCCGGAAGTTCACCGTCCCGGGTGCTACCGGCGGGTCGCCCNACAGCGACAGCCCNACCGTTTCCGGTCCGGTCCGGTCGACGCCGGGCCCCGGAATCGTCGTGGCGTCGCCGATCCACGGTTCGCAAATCCGTACCCGGTGTCGGCGGTTGGTCCCCCGCCGGCCCGCCTGCCGCGTTTTTCTGCTCCGCAGCGTGCACGCCCGCGGGCGCCGGGTCGCCGCACCGCGACCTGGCCGACCGTCCGATCCAGGATGATCCGAGGCGCTCCGGGGGATCGGCCACCCCCTGTCCGAGCTGTTCTGCCTCATCCGTATGCTACACATCGCCAGATGAACGTCTGATAGTCCAACGTACGCTCAATAGATGTCCACCTGTACTCAAGAGATGCCCATTGTGTCACATTGCCAGTAAATGAAACAAAAGGAAACTCTAGCATGCATACTTTGCCGCGTTTCNGTAGAACGCCTAAAACTGTTTGCTGATCTCGATCGGCCGTCACCAACCGCTGCGCCTCGGTGGCTTCAGTCATCGGCTCCGTCGTCGCGGCCTAGGAGTGAGTCTTGGNCCGCGTGCCTGTGAGCGTTGTCATCCCCGCCTACAACGAGGCGATGCGCCTGCCCGGCTCGCTACCCCCGCTGATCTCGGTCATGCACAGGATCCCCGGTGCCGAGGTGATTGTGGTTGACGACGGCAGTACGGACGGCACCGCTGCGATCGCCGAGGAGTTGCTCGCGGATCTGCCCGGTGGTCGGGTCCTGCGGCTGCCGTGGAACTCGGGCAAGGGCGCCGCGGTCCGCATGGGGGTGTCGGCCGCGCACGGTGAGTCGATCGCCTTCCTGGACGCCGACGGCGCCTCCGACGTCAATGATCTTCCTCTGCTCCTCGCCGCGCTGGAGCACGCCGAAGTGGCGCTCGGATCGCGCCGGGTTGGGGCGGGTGCGGTCCGCAGCAGTGGCCGGCGGGNCGGNAGCTGGGNCTTCAACCAGATCACCCNGTCCCTGACCAGCCTGGACGTCGCCGACACCCAATGCGGGTTCAAGGCTTTCCGCGGCCCCGAGGCCAAGCTGCTGTTCAGCCTTGCGCGCTCCTCCGGATTTGGCTTCGACGTGGAGGTGCTCTCGATCGCCCGGTCGATCGGCTACCGGATCGCCGAGGTCCCGGTCCGATGGGCGGAGATACCCGGTGGCACGTTCCGGGTGACCCGGCACACCCCCGCGATGCTCGTCGACGTGATGCGCGCCCGGCGGTACCTGAACCGCTCCGCTCCCGGCCTCGTAGTGACGCGTCCCACGGTGCAGTCGCCCGCCGCCGCGGCAGCGCCGGTTCGTCCGGGCGACGGGGCGTCCCCCGCCGCGCAGGTCCGAGTCCCGCCTTCTGCCGTGAGCGTCCCGGCCCCCGCGGAACCGGTGACCGCCGGGCCGCCGCCCGCCGTCCTCACGGCGGCCGTGGGGGGCGTCGAGAAGCCCCTGCGCCTGCCCGCGGACCTGGGTGGTGTGACTCCGCTGCCTCGGAAGGCTGTATGAAGGTCCGGCGAACCGGACCCCATCCTTATCCTTTGGAGTAAGCGATCCCTTCCCCCGCCGCCGGCNCCCCCACGACGGCGCAGGGCCTCGGCGCGCCGTCACCCGCCCCGGCCGTCGCAGCCCCGGCCGTCGCCGCGTCGCCGCGTCGCCGCGACACGCGGACGTCACGGCGGCCCCTGTTCGGCATGGCCGCCGGCTTTATGGTGCTCTTTCTGCTCCAGGCCCCCGGCAACCTGACCGCCGACACCAAGCTGGACGTCCCCCTTGACCCGTGGGGCTTCATGGGGCGGGCCACCCACCTGTGGAACTCCCTCGCCGAGTTCGGCTACCTGCCCAACCAGTACGTCGGCTACCTGTTCCCGATGGGACCGTTCTTCGGTGCCGGTGACCTGCTCGGGATACCCGCCTGGGTCACCCAGCGGCTGTGGATCGCGCTGCTCCTCACCGTCTCCGCCTGGGGGGTCGTGCGGCTGGCCGAGGCCCTGCGGCTCGGCGTACCGCGCACCCGGGTGCTGGCCGGACTCGCCTACACCCTGTCCCCGATGTTCCTCGGCAAGATCGGGGCGACTTCCGTGGCGCTCGCGGGCGCCGCCATGCTCCCGTGGATCACCCTGCCGCTCATCCTCGCGCTGCGTCCGGACGGCGCCTTCGGCGCCGACACCGGTACGGCCGCCACCACCAGTACCACGGCCGTCGATGATGTCGATGCCGCTGACGATCCCGCCCTGGACCCGGGCCGGCGGCTGTCCCCGCGACGGGCGGCTGCCCTGTCCGGACTCGCCATCCTGGGCACCGGCGGAATCAACGCGACGGTCACGCTGTGCGTCCTGCTCTGTCCGGCGGCGGTCCTTGTGTTCGCCGGCGGCACCCGCCGGGCCTGGGCGCTGCGGGCCTGGTGGGTCGTCGCCGTCATCCTCGCCTCGGCCTGGTGGCTGCTGGCGCTGATGGTGCAGGGCCGCTACGGGCTGAACTTCCTCGCGTTCACCGAGACCGCCCAGACGACCACGGCGACGACGTCGGTGGCGGAAGCCCTGCGCGGCGCGACGGACTGGCTGGCGTATGTCCAGTTACCCAGGCCCTGGCTGCCGGCCGCCACCGAGTACGTGTCCCGGCCGGTGCCTATCATCGGATCGGCAGCCGTGGCGGCGATCGGGCTGTGGGGGCTGNCCCGGGCCGATCTGCCCGCCCGCCGGTTCCTGCTGGTGACGTTGGCCGCCGGCACGGTCTCGGTGGCTGCGGCCTATCCGGGGCATCCGGGCAGCCCGCTGGCGGGCGTGGTGCGGGACCTGCTCGGTGACCAGCTGGGCTTTCTGCGCAACGTCTACAAGTTCCAGCCGGTGGTGCGCCTGCCGATAGCCCTGGGGATCGCGCACGCCCTGACGGTCCGACCTGTCAGTCTCACCGCCCGTGTGCGGAGATGGACGACCCGCGGGGCTTCCCGCCGGCACGGCAGGACCGCGGACATGATCGTGACCGTCGCGGTGAACGTCCCCGTCGTGCTGACCGTGGCCGCGCTGGTCTGCGGCATGACGCCAGCGCTCGCCGGCAGGGCGCTGCAGCCCCGGCCGTTCGCCCGGGTGCCCGACTACTGGGTGGCCGCCGCGGACTGGCTGGCCGCCCATCCCCAGGACGGCCGGGCACTGGTGCTGCCCGGCTCGCCGTTCGCCGAGTACGAGTGGGGCCGGCCGCTCGACGAGCCGCTGCAGTGGCTGGCCCGCACGCCGTGGGGGGTCCGCGGCCTGATCCCGCTCGGTGGCACGGGCGTGACCCGGCTGATGGACGGCATCGAGCACCAGCTCGCCACCGGGTCCGCCGCGGGCCTCGCCCCGGCGCTGGCCCGGGCCGGGATCGGCCAGATCCTGCTCCGCAACGACCTGGAACAGAAGAACTGGGACGTCCCCCCGTCCACCGACGAGCTCCACCGGGCGTTGCGTTCCTCCGGTCTCACCCTGACCGCCGCGTTCGGCCCGCAGGTGCCGGCGCGCGCCTCGGCGAAGGAGAGGCTCGTCCCGGAGCTGCGTAACCCGACCGCGCGGGTACCCGCGCTGGAGGTCTGGACCGTCCCGGGCGGCGCGAAGCTTGTCGGCTCCTACCCGGCGGACACCGCCGTCGTCGTCTCCGGCGGCCCCGAGGCGACGGTGCAGCTCGCNGGGCAGGGCCTGCTGAGCAGCGACCGGGCCGCCGTGCTCGCCGCGGACCTCGCCGCGGATCGCACCGATCCGTCCGCCGCCGTGGCGTCTTCGACGAGCCCGGCGGCGATCAAGGTTGCGCCGGGGGAGGTGATCGGCCCGACGACCGCCTGGGTCGACACGGACACCCTGACCCGGCGCGACAGCACCTTCGGACTCGTCCACGACGCCGCTTCGTACCTCCTCGGGCCCACCGGCACCGCGGTCGGCAAGACGGGGGAGCCCCACCAGTGGGCCGAGGCCGACGTCGCCGGCCACCAGACGGTCGCGGGCTACGTCGGCGGCATGTCCGTCACCGCGTCCTCCTACGGCTACGACCTACTCGCCGCGCCGGACCTCGCGCCACCGGCGGCCGTCGACGGCTTCGCCGCGACCGCGTGGACGGCACAGCGCACGAAGGGCACGACGTCGGCCGGGCAGTGGATCCAGCTCGATGCCGGCCGGCGGATGACCGTGCCCTACCTCGACGTGCGGCTGCTGTCCGAGGGTTCGTGGCGGCCGGCCGTCGAGGCGCTGCGGGTGTCCAGCGAGGCGGGCTCGGNGGNCACCGAGGNNNGTCCGGNGGAGGACATCCAGCGCCTCGCCGTCCCAGCGGGGCCGAGCCGCTGGTACCGCATCACGTTCGCGCGGGTCGGCCAGGAGACCGACGACACCCTCGGCGCCGGTATTCGGGAGATCACCATCCCCGGGGTCACCTTCCGCCACTACGCGCAGCTCCCCACCGACGTGGCCCGGCGCTTCGCCGCGCCGGACGGGGGGCTGGTCGCCTTCTCGATGGCCCGGGAGCGGGTCGACCCGGCACAGCCGTTCGGCGGCTCGGAGGAGCTGGCGCTGTCCCGGCGCTTCGAGGTGCCCCGGGACATGACCTTCACGATGAGCGGCTCGGCGAGCTTCATCCCCCCGCCGCGGGGGACACCCCCAGCGGGTGACACTCCGTTGCTGGTCGACTGCGGCCAGGGCCCCACCCTGGTCGTCGACGGGACCCGTTACCCCCTGCGGATCTCCGGCCGGGACAGCGACGTCACCTCGGTGCGGCCGGTGCGGGTGTCGCTGTGCACCGACGGCGGCACGCTGCGGCTCTCGGCGGGGCCGCACCTGCTCGGCGTCGACCAGGGAGCGACCTCCATCCTCGTCGACGCGATCGCGCTGGTCGGATCGGGCGCCCAGGTGAGCGCGGCCACGCCGCGGGCGACGACGGTGCACGAGTGGACAGCGGAGCACCGGACGGTCCAGATCGGCGCCGGTGACCGCGCCTTCCTCGCCGTCCGGGAGAACGCCAACTCCTCGTGGACGGCGAAGCTGAACGGCGTGGCGTTGACCCCGCTGCGCCTCGACGGCTGGCAGCAGGGCTGGATCGTCCCGGCCGGCACCGGCGGCACGATCGTCATCGACAACGCGCCCGGTGCGGAATACCGCCGCAACCTCGTGGTGGGGCTGTTGCTGGTCGTGGTGCTGGTCGTGCTCGCCGTGCTGCCCGCCCGGTTCCGGCTACGGCCACGATCCGACGAGAACGGCTATCCGGCGCTGCTGAGGCCGCGCCGGCTGGGCCGGCTGGGCNGGGCGACGGTGTCCCCGCCGGTGGCCGGTGTGGGGTGGACGGTGCTCGCCATGCTGGCGGTGGCGCTGGTGGCGGGCCCGGTGGCGCTGGCCGTACCGGTGTTCGTCCTGGTCGGTCGGCGCTGGCCCGCGGCGGGGGGNCGCTGCGCCGCGGTCGCCATGATTGGCGCGGGAATCGGGGNGGCGGCGCAGCCCGGCAGCCAGCCCGGATCCGGGCAGGGGGCGTTCGGGCCGCTGGTCCAGGTGTTCGGCGCCTTGGCCTTGGCGGCGGTGCTGGCCGCGTTGGCCGGGCGGGCCTGGGACCGTCCCGCCGGCTCGGGCGCCGGCGCCCACTTCGGCGCCCGAGCCGGGTCCGATGTCGGGCATAGGACTCGCAATCCCTATACCGACAGCAAGGGACTCGGTTAGCGTTTTCGTGGCGCCGATTGTTCGGACGTCGTCCACCGTCTGTTCCTGAGGGAGACATCCGGTCATGATCACAGCCAGGCGTGCCGTGCGTGGAGTCCGCGTGGATGCTCTACGGCCGATCGGGGCCTCGCGCCCGGCCTGGGCCGATGCGGTGGGCGGGGATGGCGGCGTCGGCGGCACGCCGTCGGTCCTGGGCGACGGGGAGTTGGTGGAGCAGCTGGCGCGGGCGATCCACGACCGCTATCTGGAGCATGAGCTCGGTAAACGGCACGCGGCCGGATNGAGGCCCGGACTGCGGCCCTGGGCGGAGCTCTCCGAGGCGCTGCNGGAAGCCAACCGTGATCAGGCGGTTCATTACGAGACGGTGCTGCGTAACCGTGGCTGGGTGTGCACACCGGCCGAGCAGGACGTCGATCCGGCTGTCGATCCGTTTTCGCTGTCCGCCGCCGAGGTCGAGGAGCTCGCCCGGGCCGAGCACGACCGGTGGCGGCAGCACAAGGAGCGGCAGGGTTACTCCTACGGTCCGGTGCGCGAGGACCTCGGCCCGGACAAGCGTCACCCGTCGATGGTGGACTGGGAGGAGCTGACCGAAGAGGACCGTGATCGGGACCGCGACGCGATCCGGAACATGCCGGCCGTTCTGGCCCGGGCCGATCTGTGCATCACCCGGCGACCCGCGGCCGAGGCGGCTATCCGGTGAGCGGCTGACGGCCGCGACGATCGTCGGCGCATTGCCGCTGTCCGCCGATGACCCCGAAGACCTCCGCAGCCTGAGCGCACCGGTCACCTTATTTTCGTGTCAGCCCCCTGGGTACCGTCCCGATCAACGGTCACCTGGTTTTCCCGCTAGCTCCGTGGAAAGCATGTTCGAGGCTGCTCGTCGCGCTCCGGCCTTCGCCTGATCGCCCCGGTTGTCGGTCGGGATCGGACCGGGACCCGGATCCGGGGGAGATGCCGCCAGGTCACGGCTGGCCGCGAACAGCAGGTCCTCGCCGGTCGCCGGGCGTAGCCGCAGGTCGGCGAGCGCGCCGACCCCGACTCCGGCCCGGGTCAGGGCGGTGCGTGCGGCGGCGGGGCCGGCGCCGTAGAGGAGCGCGATCATCTCCGGGCCGGTCGGATCCGGCCGGTACACCAGGTCCGTGCGGCGCAACGCCGGGCGGGAGGTGCCGACCGGCAGGGTGAAACGGGCGTGCGTGAGGTCATCGTCCCGGCGCCGGCGCTCCAGGCCCCGATCCGGTCCCCGACCCCGCTGCGGCGCGCGGCCTTGTTCTCCTGCTTCGGCCCGCTTCGCCGCCGGGTCGGCCAGTCGGTCGATCTCGGCGGTGACCACCCGGGCCAGCAGTTCGGCGCTGGCGTCCCAGGTGAACCCGGCCGCCCAGGCGCGGGCCGCCGCGCGCAGCTCGGCCGCCGCGGGCGGCTCGGCCAGTAGCCTTAGCGCCGCGTCGAGGGTCTTCTCCAGCGGCTCGCCCTCGTCGACCAGCCATCCCGTAGTCCCGTCCCGGACCGCGTCGCGCAGCCCCGGGACCCGGAACGCCACCGCGGGCACCCCGAGGGCAGCGGCCTCCAGGACCGACAGCCCCCAGCCCTCACCATGCGAGGGGTTGACTGTCAGCCAGGCCGAGGAAAGCAGCCGGTCGCGGGTGGCGGCATCGGTGTAGCCGNGCCAGCGCACGGCGTCACCGTCCCGGTCGGTCGTGCCTCCCGAGCCCGGAGCCGCCCCCGGGTCGGTAGTGGTCACCGCACCGGTAGTGGTCAGCCCGAGGGCGACCGCGCGGGCGGTCAGCCGTTCGCGGTCCGGGCCGTCGCCGACGATGTGGACGGTGAGCCCGGGATGCGCCCCGACCAGCGCGGGCAGCGCGTCGAGGAGCAGGTGGAGCCGCTTGTGCGGCACGAGCCGGCCGACGCACACGATGGTGGGTGCCGTCGCGGGGCCGCCATCCGAGCCTGCGGGCCCACCGCCAGCCGGGCCCGTGAACGTAGTGGCCCCGGCGGCCCCGGCGGCCCCGGCGGCCGAGGTGGTCACCCCGTTGGGGACCAGGAAGCGCGGGCCGGGCAGGCCGAGGATGTCACGGGCCTCGGCGCGGGTCGAGGGGGAGACGACCACCACCGGCCGGCGCCGGTAGACCCACCGGCTGCCCGGCGCCTCCAGCAGTTGCCCCACCCGGGCGACCGGCCCGGGGAAGTACAACGGAAACTGTTTCTGATGAACGTGGTGGAGCACCTGCACGACGGGGGTGCTCGCCGGCAGCACCAGGGGGCTGAAGAACGGGATCCCGTTCTGGCAGTCGACGACGGCGTCGACGCGGTGCCCGGCCCGGCCCAGGCTGGCCAGCCGGGCGAGCACCGATGGATAGACGCCGAAGGTACCGCCCCCGCGGCGCACCTCGACGCCGCCAACGGACTCGGCGACGGGCGGACCAGGGCGTTCACCTTCCGTGGCCCGCGAGGTCAGCAGGGTGACCCGGGCACCGGCCGCGGCGAACCGCTCGGCGATCGACTGGCAGAACANCTCCGCCCCGCCGGCCTGCGGATGCTCCCGGTCCCGCCAGTTGAGGAACACCACGTGCCGGCCGGCGAGGGTGGGCAGGTACCGGCGCTCCCGGGACCCTCCGAGGTGTGTCGATCCTCCCGGGGGCGTCACGCTGGGACTTCCCGTCACCGGTGGCATTCCTTCCATTTCGTTCCGCTCGCCAGGGCTTACCATGTTCGTCTGCAAGGTTCGCCTGCAACCTACCGATGTCGGAAAATCGTCGACCACCTACCATGGCCGGTGTTCCGCTGTGGGTGATTTCGACGTGTCCCGTTCCCGGTGGGGAGACTGATGGCGAAGCCCTCGCGTGAGGCTGTGACGGGCCTGCTGGCCGGTCCGGCAGCACTGGCCGTCGCCGGCATGCTCGTCAACGGGTGCAACCTGCTGATGAACCTGATCGTCGCCCGGTCGCTGGACCCGGACTCCTACGGCGCCGTGTCGGTGCAGGTCAGCATCTTCCTGATCCTCTCGGTCGCGGGTAACGCGCTGCTGATCGCCGTGGTGCAGCACGAGACGTCCGGCCCGGGGGGCACCCGGCGCGAGCAGTGGTCCTGGATCCGGCGGCTGCGGGGCGTCTGCGGCGTCGGCATCGCGATCTCCGCGATCGTCGCGGTGGTGCTGTGCCGGCCGGTGGCCGCGCTGATGTCCTATCCGCATCCGCTCGCGATCGCCGAGGCGACCATCGGTGCCGCGCTGTGGACGCTGCTGTGCGTCGAACGCGGCCTGCTGCAGGCCAGGGGGGCCTATCCGCGTCTCGCCGTCAACTTCGTGGTCGAGGGCTTCGTCCGGATCGGCCTGGTGATCGTGCTCGTGCTGGGCGGGCTCGGGGTGAACGGCGCGGGCCTGGGCATCGTGCTCGGCGTCGTCGTCGGCGCCGAGCACGCCCGGTGGGCCGTCACGCGCACCCCGCGGCTGCCGCGCCCGCCCGCGTCCCAGCGCGGGGCGCCCGTGTCCCAGCGCGGGGCGCCCGTGCTGCCTGACGACGGCACACCGCCGGCCACCGGGCCGATTCCGCTGCCGATCCCGGCGCCACGCGCCAGCGCCCGGCAGAGCGTCATTGCCGACACCACCGTCGCCCTCGGCGCGCTGATCCCCCTCGCCCTGCTGCAGAACATGGACGTCGTCATCGTCGGCTGGCTGGGCTCCTCCGGGGTCGGCGGCTACGCGGCGATCTCGACGGCCTGCAAGGTACCGGTCTTCATCGGGCTGGCGGTCGCGAACTTCCTGCTGCCCGAGGCGGCACGACGGCGCAAGGAGGGACGCCCCGCCGGGGGCACGTTGGTCGTGGCGCTGGTCTTCGTCGTCGCTCCCGGGCTCTTCCTTGCCGGGCTCGGTCTGTTCGCGGCGAAGTGGTTGATCGGACTCGTCTTCGGGGCGCATCTCACCGCCGCCGCCTCCGCGCTGTCGGTGCTCGCGCTGAGCATGACCCTGCTGGCCGTCACCCTGATGTTCACCACGTACCTGCTCGGCGCCGGGGTGCGCCGGGTCGTCGGCGTGCTCGCCGTCGCCACGGTGGCGACGGCTGGGGCGCTTGTCTCGGCCGGCGGCGGATCGATGGCCACGGCCACCGCCGCGCTCGCCGCCGAGTCGGTGACCGCACTCGCGGTCGGCCTGCTCGTGGTCCAGCTGCATCACGCCGACCGCCGGGTGGCGCGGGTCGCCGAGACGCACCGGCGGCCGGCGGGGGATATGGGGCTACCCAACCCCCAACCCGGCGAGGGGGTCCCGGCCCGGGTGTGAGGAGCTCCTCTGCCCGACGAGTCCCAGCCCACCCCGCGCGGAGAGGCCACCGCTGATGCCAGCCCAGACCCGTCCGAACGCGGACGGCGGTGAGCCCGGTTCTCCCGTTTCTCCCGGGTCGTCGGGGTCGGTGCGTTCGCCGCTCGCCGTCACTCGCCGCCGCCTGCTTGCGACGGCCGTGGGCCTCGGCGCGACATCCGCCGGTGCCCTCGTCGCCGCGCGCCTGCTCTCCTCGTCCTCGGGTCCGACATCCTCCGGTGACCTGCCGCTGAGCCGACCCTCGGCACCAGTCGGCGGGGTCACCGTGGGGCCGTCGATGCCGGCCGGGGCGGTGGCGGGCCTGCCCGGGAATCTGCTGACCATTTACGGCGCACCCGGCACCTTCGGAAACCTCGACGACCGGTCGGCCATCGAGATTGCCGGGGTGCCGGGCTGGGGCTTCGGCCCCGGTCAGGCCGCCTTTCTGTCCGCGGTCGCCGCGGACGGCACCGTCTTCCTCGCGACGACTCCGTTCACCGACGACCAGGCGAAACTGACCGGCACGGGCATGGAGATAGAGATCTTCGAGCCGGCCGCCGAACGGTTCACCCGCCTGGTGATCCCCTCAACGAAGGGCCGGACAAGCCTGCCCCGGGCCGACCCGAACTACCANGGTGTGGGCGGCGGGGACATCTCGGACGTGATCGTCGTGCCCGGTCCGGACGGCACCGAGCGGGTGGTCTTCGTCTCGCTGATGCCCTTCTTCGGCTGGAACNCCTCCATCGATGGCGAGTTGCCGAGCATCGGTCAGCTCCGGCGGGATTCCCCGGGCGGACGGTGGGCCTACGACCGGACGGCGTCCAGGACGGCGGCCCAGCTCGCCGGGACCGCCCCGCCGCACGTGGCGGCGCTGGCCTTCCCGGTGCTCGCGCCGCTGGAGCCGCGCTCACCGCGCGGGCCGTCCTCGATCGCCCGGCTGCCCCGCAGCGGGCACCTGGTCATCGCCCAGTACCTGGGGACCGGGGTCGGCGGCACCGACAACGGCGCCCTGCTCGTCGTCGACCTTGCCGGCCGGGTGCGGGCGCACTGGCAGTACCCGCAGGTCCGCCCGCTGGGCCTCGAACTGGTCGTGAACCCGCGGGAGGTCGTCGCCGATCCCACCAGCGAACCCGATGACGAACGGTTCGTGCTGATCAGCGACGTGCGCGGGCTGGACTTCCGGGCCCAGCCCTTNCCCGTGCAGGAGTTCTCCTACTCGGCGTCGCGGGGCACCATCAGCCCGAGGAGCACGGCGGTGCGCGCCGTTCAGGACGGCTCCCGGATGGAGTCGGCCGTGTTCGGCGCGGACGGCACCCTGTATGTGGCCCGCACCAAGGCCGACGGGCTGCGGGCGGAGACCCTCGCCGTCTACCCGAAGATCGATGGGGAGCGCGGCCTGGTGNCCCGGNCCCCCGCCACGGGCAACTGGCCGGTCGACACCTGGGGCATCGCCAACCGCCCCGACTACCTGGTCGCGGGCACCGACCGGGGTGGGCTGGTGCGCAGCATCACCCTCGATCCGGCCACCGGCGCGGTGCTGCTCGCCGGGCTCGACGGCCTGGTGCAGGTCGTGCGGCCGGCGGGGCGCGGCACGCGGATGACCTTCCGCACCGACCGGCCGATCGACGTGGGGCTGAGCAGGCTGCGGGGCCCCGCGACCCGGTATGTCGGGGTGCGCCGCGGCGCGGTCGACGCCCGCCGTCGCAGCCTGTGGCTCCCGGTGAACCAGCTGCTGCTCGACGGCCTGCCCTGGCCGTACCCCCCGTTCAAGCTCGATCAGTGGTTGCTGCGCGTCAACCTGGATGTGCTGCTCGGTGACGGGTAGGTGACGGGCGGCCAGCGGGGGCCAGCGGGGGCCAGCGGCGTTCGGCGGGGCCTGCGGCGGCCGGCGATGCTTAGCCCCCGCCGGCGGCGGCGTGTAGCGGCAGCGCGAGCAGGNAGGGGNCGACGTGGGTGCCGAGGAAGCCGAGATGGCGGTAGAACGCCCGGCCGGGTTGCCGTATCGCGTGGGCGAGCAGGAGCGGCACTCCGACCATGCGATGGACGGTCAGCGACCGCATCACGGCGTCCCGCACGAGTTGGGCGCCGAGCCCGCGGCCCTGGTACCGGACATCGACCGCGAGCCGCCCCACGAACATCGCCGGAACGGGTTCGGTGGACCGGCGCGACCACCGGCGTGAACCGGGGATCCGTTCCAGGGCCGCGGTGGCCAGGCAGTAGTAGCCGGCGATCCGGGTAGCGTCGACGATCACGAACGTGTTTGTCGTCCGGTCCTGCTGGTGTTCGAGGGCGTGGTGGCGCAGCCAGCCGTCGAGCAGGTCGTCACCGCTGTTGAAGGTGAGCCGGTCCGGGCCCTCGGACAGGGCCGCGGGCTTGGCGAGGGGCACTGCGTAGGATCCTTTCTTGGGGCCGCGTCGGACCGCGTCGGGATCGCCGGTCGACTGGTCGGCCGATCGGGAGGCGGGCAGAGGTGGCGGGGTACTCCGGCTACTCCTGCTGCTCCGAGCCCGGTTCCTCGTCGAGGAGCCGGCGCAGCCGGGGGGAGTCCGGCGGCGGCGCGTCGAGCAGCGCCTCGAGCTTGCTCCAGTCGGCATCCGGGACGCGGAACAGGCGGCGGTCGGCGAGAACCTCTCGCGCGTATCGCTTCATGGCCTCGGCGGCGAAGTCCTCAAGGGACAGGCCCTCACCCTCCGCGGCCGAGCGGATGATCTCGGCTTCATCCTCGGGTAGCCGTACCGCGAGTCTGTCGTCCCTGGCGGTGCTCATGCTGGCAGTCTGCCCTCCGGGTCTTCGGACCCGTTNCCCCGGGTCTCGCTCGCCGACGTGGGTACCACATCCATCGCGGCCGTGTCGCCCGGATACTCGAAGGCCGGCCGGAGCGCGGATCCGGTCGGGTGCCCGGCATCTCTTCGTACCAGATCTTCGTACCAGAGAGGTCCTACGCCCGTGGTGCTTTCGCCTGTCCCCACCGTCCCGCTCGCGCACGGTGCCCGGATGCCCAGGCTCGGGCTCGGAACCTGNCCGCTGAACGACCGGGAGGTCCAGGGGGTGGTGGAACAGGCGCTCGGGCTGGGCTACCGATTGATTGACACCGCGCACAACTACGGCAACGAGAAGGGAGTGGGCGCCGGACTACGCGCCGCCGGCGTGCCCCGCGAGGNGCTGTTCGTCACCACGAAGTTCAACAAACGCTCGCACAGCGTCCGCGGCGTGCGCAGGGCCGCCGTGGAGAGTACCCGCCGGATGGGGCTGGACTACCTCGATCTGCTCCTCATCCACTGGCCGAACCCGTGGCGGGATCGGTACGTCGAGGCCTGGAAGGGGCTCGTCGAGCTGTTGAAGGACGGCCAGGTGCGCGCGATCGGGGGGTCGAACTTCAAGACGACCCACCTCGACCGGTTGCTGGCCCAGACCGGTGTCGCGCCGGACGTGAACCAGATCCAGCTCGATCCCCGACTCGGCCGGTCCGCGATCCGCGCCTACCACGCGGAGCAGGGGATCGTGACGGAGGCGTGGAGCCCGCTGGGCGCCGGCACCGGGCTGCTCGACGAACCCGTGATCACGCGGATCGCCGCCGCGCACGAGCGCACCCCCGCGCAGGTCGCCCTGCGCTGGCACATCGAGCTGGGCATCGTGGTGGTGCCGAAGTCGGCCAGCCCCAGGCGCATGGCAGAGAACATCGACGTCTTCGACTTCACGCTTTCCGCTGAGGAGATTGCCGCGATCTCCGGACTGGACCGGGGCGCCGCGGGGGAGGCGGACGCCCTCGACTCCGACGTGTTCGGGCACTGAGCTCCGGGAGTTCGGGGTCCCTGGGAGCTCGGGGCAATCCTCTCGTTTCGTATCATTCATGATACGTACGATGTAAGCCTGCCACGTCTTCACCGGAGGGCGTCGCCCGTAGGGGCTCGGAGCGGTCCGGCAGCCTTGGTGGAGGAATCGTGGGGCGAAAGGCGGCGCCGTCCGCTCCGGGCGGGCACTACCACCACCTGGACGCGTTGCGCGCCGTCTTCATGCTGGGCGGCGTCTTCGTGCATGCCTCGACGCTCGGTGACGACCCGTTCTTCCACGGGATCGCCTACGCCTCCGGCCTCTTCCGGATGGCGGACTTCTTCCTGATCTCCGGGTTCCTCTCCGCGATGCTCGTCGGGAAGTATGGGCCGTCGCGCACCGTGCATCGCAGGCTCGCCAGCGTGGGAATCCCATTCCTGTGCACCCTGGTCCTGTTCAATCCCACCGCGCTCTGGTTGAGCTACAACTTCCACAACCCGGACGTCTCGTTCCTGGACTTCCTGCGTGGAAACATCGTCCCCGAGCCGGTGGGCGAGCTGCGCTGGCCTCTGCAGCTGTGGTTCCTCATGGTGCTGCTCGCCTACGCGCTGTGCACCCCGGCGGCCGTGAGCGTCATATCCCGCCTTGTGGCCAGCTCCCTCTACCGGCGGGCCACCACCGGTCGGCTGCGCGTCATGGCCACGATCATCTCACTCGTCATCGTGACCACCATCCTCATCCGCGGCGGGTACCGGGCCGCGGNGACTCCCGTCATCGGTTCCGATCCCCTCGACCTCCCGGTCGAGGAGACGCTGGACTTCCTGCCGTTCTTCCTCCTCGGCGTGCTCCTCTACCTGGATCGGCGGCGAATCCTGCCGTCCTTTCAGCGGCCCGCGCCGATCCTGCTCGCCGTGGCCGGCGTCCTGCTGCTGGCGGCCAATCAGGACTGGGGTGGAGTGCTGACCTCATCCACCGGTCTGGTGCTCAGCAGGACCCTCTTCNCCATCGCGATCACCGCCACGCTCTTCGCCCTTGCCAGCCGGCTCGTCCCCGGTCCGCGGCCCGCCGTCCGCTACCTCTCCGACGCCTCCTACACGGTCTACCTCTTCCACTATTTCTGGATCTACGCCATCGCGACGCTGCTCTCGCTGGACCCGAGCCTCCGCTGGCCGCAGATGCTCCTGGTCACCGCCCTCACCTTCGGCGTGACCCTGGCCATCCACCATTTCGTCATCTTGCGGTCACCCTTCCTCCGCAAGATCTTCAACGGGAAATTCCCGGTCGACGGCCGCCGCGGCACCGGCCGGCCCGCGGCCGGGCCCCTGACCACAGCGGCCGGCACGGCGGACTCCGAGCTGACCCAGCCGCTGCGCTGGCTTCCCCGGGCCGAACAGCTCGACCCGGAACGGACCCAGCACCTGCGCTGGGCTCCCTGACGCAACCTTCCTTTATAACGCTCCCTTATAACGNTTCCTTATGAGGTCATGTCCCGGCGCCAGAAGAGGACGACGGCGACCAGCACCATCGCGGTGCAGTAGACCAGCCCGCGCAGCAGCGCGTCGGCGTAGGGCGTGGCGACGGCGAAGCCACCGGTGGCGATCGCCTCCATCAGCTGCACCGGCAGCCAGGCCCGGGCGGGACCGTAGATGCGCGTGACCAGCATCTCCACCGGCAGCGCGTAGGCGACCGCGACCGCGATCGCCGCGGCAGGCGCGCGGAAGACGATCGCGGCCAGGGCGCCGAGCGCGGCGTAGCCGAGCGATCCGGCGCACAGGTTGACAAAGCTCTTGCTCAGTTCGGCCAGCCCCGCCGCGCTGCTCCAGGCGGCCGTCGACACCCCCTTCAGCGGCGCGAGCGCGAAGGACAGGGCGACCGAAACCACGGTCGCCACGGCGATGACGAGGACCACGAACGCCGCCAGAGCCAGCAGTTTGCCGGCGAGAAGCCGGAGCCGGTGCGGCTGGGCGACGAGCTGGTTGCGCAGGGCCCCGTGCGCATGGTCGCCTGCGAGCGACGCGGCGACGACGGACAGGGCCACCACGCCGAGCAGGATGCTGACCGCCTGCACCCCCTGCGCGACGCCGTTCGCGGCGGACAGCCCGCTGGCCGTGACGGGGTCGCCATCGAAGTCGTTGTGCCCCACCGAGACGAAGGTCAGAACGGTGCCGAGCAGGGCCGAGGCGNTGACCGCCCCCAGCGTCCCGAGCAGGAACCGGGTCCGCAACAGCGGCACCCATTCGGCGCGGAAAGCCGTGATCATGTGGCACCTCCACGGCTCTGGGCCGGGTCGAGCCCGGCTCCCACGGCGGGCACACTGCCGTCCGGGGNGCGACCGAAACGGACGAGGTCGCCGTCGATTTCGCCGGTGACGCGCAGGAAGGTCTCCTCCAGGTTCGGCCGATGGGTGCGCAGCGAGCGCAGGGTGATGCCGGCGCGCATCGCCAGTCGGTTGAGGTCCGCGGCCACTCCCTCGCGGGCGTGGGCGGTCACCACCGGATGGCGTTCGCCGACTCCCGCGTCGCACGACGGCCCGGGGCAGAGGTCGATCTCGACCCGAAGGCCGGTCTCACCGAGGAGCCCGGCCAGGCGGCGGGCGTCGTCGTCCCGCTCGGGCACCATGAGGATCCGGGGATCCTCGGCGGAGAGCAGGTCGGTGACGTGCCCCTGGAACAGCATCCGCCCGCCATTGATCATCACCAGATGATCGCAGATCTGCTCGACCTCGGTCAGTAGATGGCTCGACATGAAGACCGTCATGCCGCTGCTGGCCAGCTGACCCAGCAGCGCGCGGATCTCCCGGATGCCCGCCGGGTCGAGGCCGTTCGTCGGCTCGTCCAGGATGAGCAGGCTGGGATCGGGCAGCAGAGCGGCGGCGATGCCCAGGCGCTGCTTCATCCCGAGGGAGTAGGCGGTGAACCGGTCGTCGGCTCGCTCGGTCAGGCCCNCCTGTGCGAGGNCTNCCCCGNCCCGCCGCGCGCGATCGGCGCGGCGCCGCCCGCCGATCCCACGCAGCAGGGCGAGCTGGTCCAGATTGCGCCGGCCGGACAGCCCGGGATGGAACGTCGGGCCCTCGATCATCGCCCCGACCCGGCCCAGGTAGCGGGCCGGATGGGAGATCGACGCGCCCAGCACGTACCCCTGGCCCGCCGTGGGGCGGATCAACCCCAGCAGCATGCGCAGCGTGCTGGACTTCCCGGCCCCGTTCGGGCCGACGAAACCGGACAGCGTCCCGCGCGGCACCTGGAGGTCGAGATGGTCCACCGCCACCCGGTCGCCGTACCGCTTGCCGAGCCCGTGGGTCCAGATTGCCGCCTCGGTCGGGCCCTCGGGCGATCGCCCGGCCAGCCGCGGGGGCCGCGCCGCGCCGCGGGGGCGACCANCCACGTTCGATGCGTGCGTCGGTTCGGTGACCGAACCCGAAGTCATCGTCTGACAGCCTCCCAGATCATGCGTTCAACTCCCGAGATCGGTCGATCCGTTACCCTCCACCGTGACTCCGTCATCCACCGTGCTCTATGGGAGTCGTGCCCGCGGAGGCCGTCGTGGTCGACCACATGCGCGGCCGCTGGCGGGGTCGGCACCAGCACGGAGGCTGACCGAACTCCCGCGCCGACCGGCGGTACGCACTGGGCGCCGTCGGCACCGGGCACCGCAGCGGCCGGGCCAGTCCCCGGCTCGGGATCCGCCGAGCTCAGCAGGCCTAACGAGCGGACCACGGGCACCGTTCCAGCTCCCGGCACTCCGGAGCGCTCGGTGCCGTGGGAACCCGGAGGTTTCCGCCTCGTCCGAAAGAGTGACGACGTATCGTCATTTTCGCTCATTTCCGACATGTCATCAAACGATCATTGGCGAAAGTCCGGGGCCAGGGCAGGTCCGCGTCGTCGCCGAGGTTTGCGATCATCCGGCGCGGCACAGTCAGTGCGGCGCTCATCGTTCCAGCCGCGAGATGGGGTAGCTGTCGTACGAGCCCCCCGGGGGACCCCACACGTCACCCGACACAACCGGCGCCCGACGGCTGGACGACAATCTTCACATGGGTGAGACGGCTGGCCTTCGGCGTGGCATCCGGGTGCTGACGCTGCTCGCCAGCATCTCGATCATCGTGATGCTGGTGTTGGCCGTGGTCTCCGCCCTGCGGTCACGTCATGCCGCGACGGAGCGGAGCAGGCATCTGGACCCGGCTGCGACCACCACCGCGATGCTCCTGGCCGACTTTGTCGACCAGGAGAATGCTCTGCGTGGCTACATCATCACCCGGGACCGGGGTTTCCTGGTCCCCTACAACGAGTCCGCCAGGTCCATCCCGGTCCTGACGGCACGGCTGGACGCATTGCTGGCCGACTTCCCTGCGCTGCGCGCACAGCACGGGGAAGTCGGCCAGGCGTACCGGGACTGGCGTCGCGAGGTTGTCCGGCCGGAACTGGTCGCGATGGCGAGAGGAGACACCGCCACCGCCCAGGATATCGTGCGCACCAAAGCGCGCCAGGACTTCGACCTGCTGCGCCGCGAGGTCGCGGAGCTCGCCGCGGCGATCGACCGTGAGCAGGTCGAGGCGTCCGGGCGGGTGGAGAGTGCCTCCGTGCTGCTGCTGAGCTCGCTGGCCAGCGCGATGTTTGTCATCCTCGGCTTCCTGCTGACCATTATGATCATCTCGCGGCGATGGCTGCTCCGCCCGATCGGAGCGTTGCAGCGATCCGTCAACGCGGTGGCCGCCGGTCGCTACGACACCCGGATCCCCTCCGTCGGCCCCAAGGAGATCGTGGAGCTGGCCGCCGACGTCGAGACGATGCGCGCCCAGCTGGTGCGGCTCGTCCGCCAGAACGAGCGGTNGNGGGNGGCCCTGNCCCAGCNGGGACCCGCCGTGATCGCACTGCGGGACGCGCTCACGCCCTCGCTCCTGCGGGCCCGCGGCCTGGTCCTGCACGGCCGGGTCGATCCGGCCGAGGGCGAACTTGCCGGGGACTGGTACGACGCCTTCGAGCTGCCCGACGGGCGGGTCGCCGTCGTGGTCGGNGACGTCTCCGGTCATGGAGCCGCGGCCGGGGTCTTCGCGTTGCGGCTCAAGCAACTGCTCGACGCGGCTCTGTCGACGGAGATCGATCCCGGTCGGGCCCTGGAGTGGACGGTGGACAANCTCGGCGAGATCGAGGAGATGTTCGCGACCGCGATCATTGCCGTCGTCGACCCGCGGACCGGGGACCTGTACTACGTCAACGCCGGTCATCCCGACGCGCTCCTGCTGCGCCGGGCGGTGCCCGGGAACCCCGGGAACATGGCGTCGGCGGGCGAGTCGCCCGTGGGCGAGGTGTGGGTGGGTGAGCTGCCCACAGGCAAGGTACCTGCGGACGCGGTGCTTCCCGACGAGGCATCCTCACCCCAGGTACCCGCTCCGACCGCTCACCTGGTCGGACCCCGCGATCCCGCCCGGCCGGGATGCGGCCCCGGTGACGGGGCGGGCGGATCCGTCATGGCGGCTGCTGTTGGATCCGCGCAGGCCGTCGGATCCGCGCAGGCCGTCGGATCGGCCTGCGGGCCGGGGGATGGGGCGAACGGTGCCGGCCCCGGGTCCGGTCGGGTGCCGGGAGCCGGTTCCATCGTCGGTTCCCGGCTGGGAACGGCGCAGGTCGTTCGGCTGCCTCCGACGGGCCCGTTGATGTCGAGCCTGCTCGCGGAGCCCGGGGCGTGGGGAATCCAGACGCTGCGGCTCGAACCGGGCGACGTGCTCTTCGCCTACACCGACGGACTGGTGGAGGCACGTGACGAGGCCGGGCGGCAGTTCGGGCTGCACCGGCTGATCGCCGAGATCCNGCGCGATCCCACGCGCACGCCGGTGGCGCTGCTCGACGACGCCTTCGACGCGGTTCGCCGGTACGCGCCCGGACGGCAGGGCGACGACCGTACGGCGATCATCCTCGCCCGTACCGCCCAGCGTGGCTCCACGATCGCGCCCGGAGAGTCATAGCGGCGACATCGGCGTGGTTGCCGGCCATTTCGGGTAGAAGACGCCCATGAACGACGAGTCCGGCCTGGACCGGCCCACCCGCTCGACCCGGTCTCCGCGATCTTTGCGGTCTCCGTCGTCCCGGCTCAGCCCACTGCGGTTGATCGCCGTCGTCGCCGTCGTCGTGCTCGTCCTCGCCGGCATCGCCCTGGTGGCGGGATGGCGGCCGAGCCTGCCGAACCTGTTCGAGGAGAGGACGGTCGACCGCAGTTCCCCGGCGGTGCTGCGTTCCCTGGAAGAGCTGAGCGACTATCACGCCGCCAGCGCCCACTTCGAGGTGGTGGTCGACCTCGAGAAGGACAGCAAGTGGATCCCTGATGCGCTGCGCGGCGAGCGCACCCTGTTCGTCGGGGTCGGTACCGTCGACTCGGTGATCAATTTTGGTGCGCTCGGCAAGGACGCGGTCACCGTCTCCCCGGACCGTCGTGCGGTCACCATCGAGTTGCCGAACCCGACGCTGTCCAGGCCCGAGCTGGATCTCGACCACAGCTACGTGGTGGCCCGCCAGCGCGGCGCGCTGAACCGCGTCGGCGGGTTGTTCGGTGGGGTCGGCACCGACCAGGAGCTCTACCGGACCGCGTCGGCGCGGATGACCGACGCGGCGAAGACGGACGGTCAGGTGCTCGAGCNGGGCAGNAANAACNCCNCCGCCATGCTGCGCGGTCTACTCGGCGCGCTGGGNTTTACCGACGTCAGGGTGACCTACGCAGCCGACCGCCGCTAGGCGAACGGAGTGCTCAGTCCGTCGCGGTCAGCCTGCCTTCGTCAGCCCGGCGACCTGTCTTCGTCAGCCCGGCGACCACCCGGTCGATCTCGGCCCGGAAATGCTCCGAGATCTTGATGATGTGCGGTTCGCGGAGCAGGTAGAAATGCTCACACGGAACGAAATGGGTGTCATGGCTCCCGGTGAGGAATGCCGACCATGCGTCCTCCGGGTCCGGATTCTCCGCCGATCGGTACACGAGGGTCCGGCCGGGCCATGGCCGCGGTCGGTAGAAACGTTCGAGAAGCCGCCCGTGGTTGAAGAAGACGTCGAACTGCTCGAGCCCGCCGAACTGTACGACCCCGGTGAGCGGAATCTGCACCATTTTCTTGAGGGTCGCCTTGCTGGTGAAGTTCGCCCGCTGTTCCGGTAGCAGCTTCTGGGTGAACCGCGCCAGCCGGCCGCGGTAACCGCGCGCGTGGTCCTCGGCTGCCTTCGACGACCCGGCGGCGCCGCCCGACCCGGCGGCGCCGCCCGACCCGGCGGCGCTACCCGACCCGGCCGACTCGATCCGCAGCGAGGCCGGCAGGTAGGTGTCCATGATGGACAGGAAACCGACCTCCTCTCCCGCGGCGGCGAGCTGCTGGGCGATCTCCATGGCGATCAGGCCACCCAGCGAGTGCCCGGCGAGCAGGTAGGGACCCCGGGGAGCCAGGACGCGGATGATCTCCAGGTGGCGGCGGGCGGTCCGCGCGACGCTCCAGTCCGGGNCGCCCCGCCGCTCCAGCCCATGCGCCTGGAAGGCGTAGACCGGCTGGTCGTCGCCGAGGCGGCGGGCCAGTGAGTGGAAGCCGAGGGCGAGCGCGCCGGCCCCGGCGAAGCAGAACAGCGGCGGCCGCGAGCCGGTGGTGCGCAGGGGGACGACGGTGGGGTGTCGCGGACCCGACTGCTGCGCGAGTGACAGCGCGCGGGCGAACTCGCCCAGCGTCGGCGCGTCGACCAGCGCCGATGACGGCATGGTGATCCCGAGCTTCTCCGCGACCAGGGTGAGCAGCTCGTTCGCGGCCAGGGAGTCGCCGCCGAGCTCCATGAAGTCGTCCCCGATGCCGACCTCCTCGAGATCGAGGACCCGCGTCCAGATGTCGGCGACGACGATCTCCCACTGCGTTCTCGGCCGGGCGGAGACGGCCGGGGCCTCCGGCGGGGGCGGCAGCGCGCCCCGGTCCACCTTGCCGCGTTCGTTGCGGGGCAGTTCCGCCAGGGGGATGATCGTCGTCGGGACCATCCAGACCGGCAGCTTCTCGCGTAGCCTCCGCCGGATTCGGACCGGGGACAGGGTGTTGCCGTGTACCGCCGGCACGACATAGGCGACCAGCCGGTTCCGCGCCGAAGGATGCGCGACGGCGGTGACGACCGCCTCGGCGATCTCCGCGGAGCTCAGCAGCGCCGCCTCCACCTCGCTCGGTTCGACGAGATAGCCGCGGATCTTCACCGCCGCGTCCCGGCGGCCGAGCAGGATCAGCGTGCCGTTGGGTTCGAACCGGCCGACGTCGCCGGTCCGGCAGGTGGTCCGGCCATCGGTGAGCGGGGTGAAGCGGGACGTCGTCATCTCCGCGTTCCCCCAGTACCCGGCCGACAGGTAGGCCGAGGTGACCTCCACGTCGCCTACCTCGCCGGGATCGGCGGGCGTGCCGTCCTCGCGACGCAGTACCACCTCCTTGCCGGTCGCCGGCAGGCCGGCGGGTACCGTGCCCGCGGGCGGCTGCGTGCCCGGCGGGACCTCGAAGAAGCCGAGGGATGCGATCTCGGAGGCACCGGACCAGTTCACGTAGGTACACGCCGGTGGCACGTGCGGCCGCAGCGCCGTGATGTCGCGTCCGTAGACGGCCTCCCCGCACGTGGTCACGATCCGCAGGTCGGCGAGGACCTGGTCCGGTTCGAGCGAGCCGACGAGGGAGCGCAGCAGAGACGGAGTGGTCTGCAGCGCGGTCAGGTGCTGCGAGGAGATCCAGTCGGCGAGGCCGCTCAGGCCCGCCGCCCGTGGATCATAGGCATACACCCCGGCCCCGTTGNGTAGACCGAACACCACCACGGTGATGCCGGCGGCGNACGAGTACGGCAGCACGAGGGCCAGCCGGTCGCCCGGCGCGAAACCGAGACGTTCGGCGCCGGCGTAGGCGTCGCACAGGAACGTGCCGTTTGTCCACACCACGCCCTTAGGCGCGCCGGTCGAACCGGAGGTGAACACGATGCAGGCCGGATCGTCGACCAGCGGCTGCGGCCACCAGACCGCGTCCGCGCCGTTTGCCGCGATCCACCGGGCGCCGTCCGCGGCCGCCGCGGCGAGGTCCAGGACGTGGCGGGGGNCGCCCCCNGCCNGCGCGGCGNGCAGGGCGNCCGGNTTCACGCTGGATTCGGCCGTGGCGTTCGAACCGTTGGTCCCCACCGGCCGCAGGCCCACCGTCGAGCGGGCCACGGAACTGTCGCCCAGGTCGGTCAGCAGGGCCACGCAGCCGGCCTGCCGAACGATCTGCGCCATCCGCTCGGCGGGCACCATCGGATCCAGCGGGACGACCGGGCGTCCGGTTTTCAGTACGCCCAGTACGCCCAGCAGGCCGGCCACGCTGTGCGGCAGCAGGGTCGCGACCGGACCGTCCTCGTTCGCGTCGAGGCGGCCGAGGACCGCCATCGCGATGTCATCGGTCCGGCGATCAGCCTCGGCGAAGGTCATGACGACGCCGGGCGAGACCAGCGCGGGTGTATCGGGCAGGTGCGTGGCGACCTCCCGGAACCGGCTGACCACCGAGGCCGGCAGGTCGTCGAAGTGCAACGCCGGGAAGAACGCGCCACCTTCAGGCGTCGCGACCGCAAGGGACGCGCGCCGACCGCTTTCGTTCAAAGCCACTCCCTCGTCCTGTCCTCTCTCGGCGTCATCGGCTCACAGCGGATGACGATGATCTTGTATCCTCGCCGGTCCTCATCTCGTCAACCGGATGCGGCTGGTTACCCCTGATCGGGGGGCGGACCTCGAATCCCGTATGGTCACGGATGCGCCGGGGCCGGGGCCGGTGCCGGGTGGCTGCGCGATGGGACGGGCCGTTTGTGGTAACTCCGTCCAACAATCTCGTACGGTGCTGCCTCGTACGGTGCTGCAACCGTTCGCTCGTGGTACACGAACAGCCTCCCCAACACGCAGTCCGGTATGGCGCGTGCGACTTTATNCCACGGTGCTGTGGCTATCTTGTGGTCACTCCCGGTAACCCTCACTCAAGGGGTAGTTTGTCGGTGGTAATCGGGCTTCGGGTATGTACGGCGCAAACGATTTGCCGTGATCCCGGACTAATTTGATCCCGGGTCGGCGGTTCGGCTGATGGTGCCCGGATCCGGTGCCGCCATTCCGCGGTGTCACGGTGTCACGGCGGCCCGGAGCCCGCGGCGGCCCGGCGCCCGCGGCGTCACGGCGGCCCGGAGCCCGCGGCGGGCCGGAGCCGGGGCCCCGCCGCCCGGCCGCCCGGGGTCGGCCGCTGCGACCGTTCGCCGTTTCGGTGTTCTGTCTCACATCCAACAAATTCCTTACCCCCGCTTGCAACAGCAAGGTTGAGCGCCTTAGACTCATGAACTGTGAGAGCGGGAGGCAATCGAACCGAAGGTGATCCACCCAGGGAGCGCCTGAGGCGCGGGAGCGTCCCGATCGGCATCGATGTACAGAGATCGGCCCTAGAAAGATCAATCTTTTGGAGGGGGAGCATCGTGAGCACCTACCTGTGGGACCCGTTTGCCTCGCTGGGGCGTATGGACCGGGAGTTCGACGAGATCGTTNGGCGTGTCTGGGGCCCGCGGCGTCCGGTGCTTACCGGACGGTCGTCGGTCACCGAGTTCGCCGTCCCGTCGGCTGATGTGGTTACTGAGGGAGCGGATGTACTGATCAACCTCGAGCTGCCCGGGGTCGATGTCGAGCGGGACGTCGCGGTCGAGATCGACCGGGGCCGCCTGGTCGTCCGCGGGAAGCGTGCGGCCGGCAGCGAGAGTGAGCACGCCGGTCGCGTACACCGCGAGCGCTGGCACGGTTCCTTCCGCCGGGAGTTCAGGCTTCCCGAGGGCGTGGAGGCGCAGCGGATCTCGGCCACTTACGACCGGGGCATCCTGACGGTCCGTCTCGTCGGCGCGGCGGCGGAGCCCAAGGCGACCCGGATCGAGATCACCCCAGTCGTCGGCGACGCCCGGCCGGCCGAGGTCGTCGAGGGGGGCTCCCCGGGGCTGCCGGCGGAATCAGCGGAGTCCGCGANGCCGCGGTCCGCCGAGCCGGCCACGCCGGCCGCAGCCGGTTCCACCGCCTGAGGACCGCACCCGGCGTGCGGACGCCGACGTCCGCACGCCGGGCAGCGGTTCCCTCGCGCCGGGCGGCCTACCCCGCTGGACCGGTCGATCCTGCCGGGACCGCCCGGCTCAGCGGCGGCGCGGTCCGGTGCCGGTGGAGGAGGTCCGTCCCGGGGCGGACTGTCCGGCCGAGCTGCCACTCGACGGAGGCGGCACCATCGGCCCGATGTCGCCGTCCGGCGCGGTGTCCAGATCGACGATGACGGGAGCGTGGTCGCTCGNCCCGACNCCTTTGCGGGCCGCCCGGTCCACCCAGACCGCGCGCACGCGGCCCGCCACGTCGGCGGTCGCCAGAGCCAGGTCGATGCGCATCCCGAGGTTCTTCGGGAAACACAGCTGGCGGTAGTCCCAGTAGGTGTAGACGACGTCGTCGGGCCAGCGGGCCCGCAGCACATCGATGAGCCCGGCGTCGACGAGTTCCGCGAGTGCCGCGCGTTCCGCCGGGGTGACGTGGGTGGCGCCCTCGAACTGGGTGATGTCCCAGACGTCAACGTCCGTTGGCGCGATGTTGAAATCACCCAACGTCATCACCGCGCCCTGGGTCGTGGCCTCGGCCACCACCTCGCGCAGCGCGGCGAGCCAGGCCAGCTTGTAGGCGTAATGAGGGTCGTCGATGGTCCGGCCGTTGGGCACGTACAGCGACCAGATCCGGATGCCGCCGCAGGTCGCGGCGATGGCGCGAGGCTCGGGACCGGGAAAGCCCGGATCGCCCGGAAGACCCCGCGCGACGTCGTCGAGGGTATCCCGCGACAGAATCGCCACGCCGTTCCACCGGCCGTCGCCGTGATGGGCGACCCGGTAGCCCCGGCGAAACAGATCCTCGTCGAACAGCTCCAGGAAGGCGTCGTCCGCCAGCTTCGTCTCCTGCAGGCACACCACATCCGGCTCGGCCCGGTCGAGCCATTCGATCAGGCGGGCCTGCCGAGCCTTCGCAGAGTTGATGTTCCACGTTGCGATCCGCACATCTGTTGACGGTAGTCCCACGGTCCGACAGGTCTGCCGGGCATGTCGGGTCTGGGATGATGGTCGTCATGGGAATGAGCCGGCGTGTCGACGATGACACTGTCGACAGTGTCATCGTCGACAATGACACTGTGGGCCAAGGCGCTGTTGCTGGCCGGCCGTACGTCATCTGCAGCTGCGCGATGTCGTTGGATGGGCACATCGACGACAGCTCGGCTGAGCGGATGATCCTCTCCAGTGCCGCCGATCTCGACCGGGTGGACGAGGTGCGTGCCGGCTGTGACGCGATCCTCGTCGGCGCGGCCACTGTCCGGCGGGACAATCCCCGTCTCGCCGTGCGCGCGCAGCACCGTCGGGTGGCGCGAGAGGCGGCCGGACGCCCGCCCACGCCGATCAAGGTCGTGCTGTCCGGCGGGGGAGACCTCGATCCGAGCGCTCGGCTGTTCACCGCCGACCCGGTCGAGACGATCATCTACCGTCGGGCTGGATCATCGTTGGCGATCGCCGAGCCGACCTCGTCTCCCGAGCCGACCTCGTCTCCCGAGCCGTCGACGCCGCAATCGGCGCCGGCTGCGATCCGCACCGCGCCCGCTACCCGCGCCGCGCGCGTCATCCTGGTCGAACTCCCCGGTCGGCCCCGGGTCGAGGTCGCCGCCATCCTGACCGATCTCGCCCGGCGTGGCGTCCGTCGGCTGCTGGTGGAGGGTGGTACCTCGCTGCATACGGCCTTCCTCACCGCCGGCCTGGTCGACGAGCTGCATCTCACCGTCGCCCCGTTCTTCGTCGGCGAGCGCGATGCGCCGACCTTCGTGGGACCGGGGGTCTTCCCCAACGACGTCCACTCGCCCCTTCGCCTTGCCGAGGTCCGACAACTCGACGATGTGGTTTTTCTTCGGTATCTGGCACCGACGTCTCACTAAGCGCCGTGGTCCGGCGGCTCGATCGCTTCCGGGCCGGCGCGGATCAGCAACGCCGGCCAGGTGGCAGGCTTTCGCCCCCATCGCGGNGACGTCGTCGGCTGGGCCCAGGCCGCCGATCGGACGATGCACGCGGTCGTCTGGCGGGGTCGGAGGATCATCGATCTTGGGACGCTGGGCGGCCGCGGCAGCCTGGCGACGGCGGTCAACAACCGCGGTCAGGCCGTCGGTTCCGCCCGCCTGCCCGACGGCGGCACCCGTGCGGCCCGCTGGAACTGATTCGATTTCCACCACCCGCCCACCACATTTCCTCGTTCCCCGGACCGGTCGGTGTCCGGGTCCAGCACGCTCCAACCCGTCGTGGCCCGTCTCATGGCCGTCAGCTTTCGGACATGTTGCGGAAGGGGCAGGAAAATTCCCTCTGTACAGGCACACTATGGTGCGTCTGGCGATCGAAGGAGCGAGGGAGAGTGCTGGTGGTTCCGACCCCGCTTCATGTCACCACCCCCGCGGGGGAGGTGACGCTCACCGGAGACAAGCCGGTCGTGGTGGGGCGGGCCCGTGCGGCCGACATTGTGATCAACGATGGCCGGGTGTCGCGCCGGCATCTGGTGCTGCATCCCGACGTCGGCGGATGGCGGATCGAGGACATCAGCGCCAACGGTCTGTGGCGGGATGGCTGCCGTGTGGGCGGTCTCGCCGTCTCCGGGGAGCTTCGGCTCCGGCTCGGCGCGGTGGACGGACCCGAGGTGGTGCTCGTNCCGCGNCCGGCCCCGCCGATGATCCCGCCGACCGCGCCGACCCACAGCCCGGGCGGGGCGCCCATCCCCCTTGCCGGCCCGTCGCCCTCGTCTTGGCCGTCGCCGTCGCTGCCATCGCCGCCGGGCGCGGCGGTGCCGGGCATGGAATGGTGGTCCGAACCGGCGCCGGGCGCTGCGTCGGCGCCCGTCCCGTCGGCGCCCGCGCAGTCGGGCGGGCCCGACCCGGCCGTGGGGCAGGCGACGATGGTGCACGACCGGCGGCGCGTGTATCCGCTGACGATCGGACGGGTGCGGATGGGCCGCTCCCGCGACAACGACATCAACGTGGGCGACCTGCTTGCCTCCCGCCATCACGCCGAGCTGCATATCTCGGTGGCCGGCGTCGAGCTCATCGACCTCGCCTCCGCCAACGGCACCTTCGTCAACGGCCACCGGGTCACCCGGGCACGGGTGATACAACGCGACATCATCGCCATCGGCCATCATCTGTTCCAGCTCGAGGGAAACTCGCTCGTCGAATACGTCGACTCCGGTGACGTGGCCTTCGAGGCGCAGGCGCTGTCGGTGTGGGCCGGCACCAAGCAGCTCATGCACGACATGACCTTCCGGCTGCCGGGCCGTTCCCTGCTCGGTGTCGTCGGACCGAGCGGGGCCGGCAAGTCCACGCTGCTCAACGCTCTCACCGGCTTCCGACCGGCGGACCAGGGATCGGTGATCTACGCGGGACGTGACCTCTACGCCGAGTACGACGAGTTGCGACGCCGGATCGGGTACGTGCCGCAGGCCGACCCGCTGCATGACCAGCTGACCGTGCGTGAGGCTCTGGTATACGGCTCGGAACTGCNTTTCCCCGCCGACACCACCGCCAAGGAGCGGCGGGCCCGGGNGGNGGNGGNCATCGGCCNGCTTGGACTGACCGCGCACGCCGACACACCGGTCTCCCGGCTCTCCGGCGGCCAGAAGAAGCGCACCAGCGTCGCGCTGGAGCTGCTCACCCGGCCCTCTTTGCTGTTCCTGGACGAGCCGACCTCCGGTCTGGACCCGGCCAATGACCAGTCCGTGATGGAAACCCTGCGGGGCCTGGCGAAGGGCGGCGGCGCCGGCTCCGGCGACGAGACCGGCCGGACCGTCATCGTCGTCACCCACAGTGTGCTGTTCCTGGACCTGTGCGACTTCATCCTCGTGCTCGCGCCCGGCGGGCACGTGGCCTACTTCGGGCCGGCGGATGGGGCGCTGCGCTTCTTCGGCAAGGAGGACTTCCGCGAGTTCGCGGCGGTGTTCCGCGAGCTCGAGGCCACTCCGGGCGAGGAGATGGCGGAGCGGTTCCGGGACTCGGAGTTCTTCGTACCCTCCGCGATCGTGGCGCCCGCGGTGCGCAAGGCACCGCCGGAGCTGCCCAGCGTGCGCCAGCAGCCGGTCCGGGCCCAGCTCGCGACGCTGACTCGACGGTACTGGCGGGTCGTGCTCGCCGACCGGTCGTACTTACGGCTGATCATCGCCTTCCCGTTCCTGCTCGGCGTCGTCCCGCAGGTGATCCGCGCCCCGGACGGGCTGCGTGCGTTACCCCAGGCACCGAACACCGACGCGACGAAGGTCCTCCTCGTTCTGGTGCTGTGTGCCTGTTTCATGGGCATGGCCAACTCGGTCCGGGAGATCGTCAAGGAGCGGCCGATCTACCGGCGGGAANGCACGATCGGGCTGTCCCGCACCGCCTACCTTGGATCGAAGATCATTCTGCTGACCGGGATCACCACCGCCCAGTGTCTTGTCTTCACCCTGATCGGGCTGGTGGGCCGGACCCCGCCGAGGGCGGTCGTGCTCGGCTCGCCGGTGCTGGAGTGTCTGATCGCGGTGGGGGTCGCGGCGCTCGCCTCGATGATGATCGGTCTGCTGGTCTCGACGCTGATCGACAACGCGGACAAGACCATGCCGATCCTGGTCCTGGTCACGATGGGTCAGCTGGTGTTCTCCGGGGGACTGACCTCGCTGGTCGGGCGTCCCGTGCTGGCGCAGATCAGCCTGCTCGTCCCGGCTCGCTGGGGGTTCGCGGCCCTGGCGTCCACGGACGATCTCAACGACGTCAGCAAGTTCGGTAACGAGACCCTGCGGACCGACCCGACCGACGGGCTGTGGAAGCACAGCGTGACGATCTGGGTCCTCGACATCGTGATCTGCGTGCTGATCGGTGTCGTGGCACTGATCCTCACTGCCGTCATGCTGCNCCGGATCGAACCGAAGGTCACCCGGCCGACGGGTGCCGGGCCAGGGCCGGCCACTGGTCCGGGTTCGGGTTCGGGAGGGTTGTCGGGTCCGCGGCTGTATGGCACCGGGGTTCCCCCGGCGCACGGTTCCAGGACCGGTCGGTCCATGCCGCTGCGCGGCTGAGCGGTCAGTCCTCCCCGTAGCCCACGCCCCGGNGCAGGTATCCCGGCGATCTCCCTCGCGAGCCGGGCCGTGAGGGGGACCGCTATGCCCCTATATGTGGGTCGACGTGGCGCGAGTGGCCGCAAATCCAAAACCCCCCGCAGCGACCGGTTATCGTAGCGATAAGGTGAGCCGACCGAAGTTCGCTCGCGGTGGGGGATTGGGTATGGAGATCGTCTTCTTGTGCGAGCAGTATCCGCCGATCATCTGGGACGGGGCGGGAGTCTACACACACGACATCGCTCACGCCCTGGTCGCGCTCGGTCATCGGGTTCATATCCTTTGCGCCCAGGGGCGCTACCGCACGGACGAAGATCATGACGGAGTGATGGTGCACCGGCGGCCGCTCCTGCGGTTGCCCGTCACCAGGTTTCTCGGTCCGCTCGGCCGGTCGTTTCAGGGGGAGAACCATCCTCGCGATTCGCTCTCCCTGCGGTTCGTTCTCGCGGTCTCCTATGCTTTTTGGCTGCGTCGTCTCGGTCTGCGTCCCGACGTGATCGAGACTCAGGACGGCGAGACCCGGGGCCTGCGTACCGCCCTGCGCCGCGATATTCCCCTCGTGATCCACCTGCACACCCCGACGATGATGGACGTGCGTCTGCGGGACGGCCGGCTGCACGGCAGGGGCGCGGTGGCCGACCGGATCGACCGGTTCTCCGCGCTGCGCGCCGACGCGCGCACCGCTCCCTCCGAGCTGATCGTCACCACGCTGCGCGGTTTCGGCTGGCTGGATAAGGACACCGACGCGGACGTCATTCCTTACCCGTTCGACCGGTCCCCGTACATGGAGGTGGCTTCGCCCCGGCACACCGACCCGACGTTGCTCGTCGTCGGACGGCTCGAATGGCGCAAGGGGCTGGACGTCCTGATCGAGGCGGCCGCGCTGCTGAAGAAACGGGGTGTCGAGGTAACGGTGGTCTTCGCCGGTCAGTCCTCGGGCACGATCGAGGGCGTGGCGACCGGGACCTGGCTGGAGCAGCAGGCGGTCAAACTCGGCGTCACCTGCCGTTTCGCCGGCCACCTGACCCGTCCCGAGCTGGTCAAGGCCTATGAGGAGGCACGGGTGGTCGTCGTGCCGAGCCGGTTCGAGAGCTTCTCCATCGCGGGTCTCGAAGGAATGGCCTCGGGACGCCCGGTCGTCGCGACCGCGACGACCGGGGTGGCCACCTGGGTGGCGAAATGGAAGGGCGGCACGGTCGTTCCGCCGGAGGACGCCCCCGCACTCGCCGACGCCCTGGAACCTTTCCTCACCGACCCGGAGCTCGCGGAGACGGTGGGTGCCCGCGGTCGGGTCGGCACCGCCGAGCTCGAGCCGCTGCGTATCGCCGCCCTGCGGGAGAAGGTCTACCAGAAGGCCATCGACCGTTTGCGGGCGCGCCACGGAAAAACCTCCGCCGTGGCATGAGGGTAGCGACCCGGATCATCGATTGCCGGTCACGAACCTGATCCAGGCGAAAACCCTAGGGTAGGGTCATGAGCGGTCTGTGCGGTGTCTCCCTGGAACATCCGATCATGAACGCGGCTGGCACCTGCAAGACCGCCGAGGATGTCGAGACGTTCGCCCGGTCGGCGGTCTCGATGATCGTCGTTGGTTCGATTACCCGGGAACCGCGGTCAGGTAACTCCGGCAACGTCTACTGGCCCGGCCGGGTCTACTCGTTGAACGCGCTCGGGCTTCCCAACCGCGGGCTGGACTACTATGCCGCGCATCTGCCCGGTATGGTGCGGCGCGCTCACCGGGCGGGCAAGCCGTTGACCGTCAGCGTCGCCGGGTTCGGTGTTGACGAGTACCGCGAGATCTCCGCGGTCGTGGCGCGGACCGGGGTCGACCTGATCGAACTGAACCTGGCCTGCCCGAACGTCTGGGACGGCGGAACGCAGAAACGCATCGCCTGCTTCGATCCCGGGCACACCGCGACGATCTGCACGGCGGTGGGCGACACGCTGGTGGCGCAGGCTGGTGCCGATCCGGCCCNACGCGTCCCCTACGGAGTCAAGATCTCGCCGTTCTCCGATCCGTCGGCCCTGGTGGAGCTCGCAACGGTGATCGATGAGGTTGCCGCGCGTCCCGGTGGCCCGCGGTTTGTCACGGCGGTGAACACCTTCCCCAACGCCTTCGCCGTTGACGATGCGCACCGACCAGTCGTCGACGTCGAGCTCGCCGGTATGAGCGGGCCGGCGCTCAAGCCCGTCGGGCTCGGTCAGGTGCGCCAGCTACGCCGCCTGCTCCCGGAGAGTGTGGACATCATCGGGGTTGGGGGTGTGACCGGCGGTCGTGACGTCGCCGACTACCTGCTGGCCGGGGCCACCGCGGTCCAGGCCGCCACCGCGTTCTGGAACCGTGCGGAGGATCCGGCCGTCTTCGGTGCCATTCTGTCCGACTGGATCGACCACACCGACCCGGCCGTCCCCTGAAAAGGGTTTCATGCGTGTTTTCCGTATATCTTCCCGACATATTTTTTTCACGTCCTCGGCACGGGAGCCTGTCGCGCCGGATCAGCCTCCGGCTGCCGCGTTTCTCGGTGCCGCTCGGCCCGGCTGCTCGGCGGTGTTCTCCGGGCCGTTTCCCGGGACCAGGGAGATCCGCCGGTCCGGCGGTGGAAACGTCAGCCGGAACGTGAAGGCGGTGGCGGTCGGGCCGTGGGCCCGCAGGTGACGAACCCGGTCCTCGGCCTCGTCCGTCCCCGGCCGATGCCCGGCGGGTACCCACCACAGGGCGTTGGTCGTCCGCTGGATGGGATGAAACCACTCGCGCCGACGGTGTAGGAACGCCCCGTGGCCGCTATGGAAGACGAAGTTGGCCAGTGCCTCCACCGACTCCCACACGGTCAGGTTCACGATGATCGCATGGTCGCCGTCGCCCTCCCACACGAACGTGCGCACGGCGGTGTCGCCATCCTCGGGCCGCGGGCGCCAGACGACACCAGACTGCCGGTCGCCGAGCGTGTTGGTGGGGGTGAGACCGGCGACGAAGTCGGTCAGCGCGGAGGAGCCGGGCGGCGCGAGCAGTCGGGCGATGTTCACCTGGGCCAGATGGTAACCCGTCATGAAGGCAGCCTAGGGAGGTTGTCGCGCCGCCGCCAGGAATATCGGTCAATTACCGGTCGATCATGATCGGCGAGTCGGCGGGTGCAATTTCTACCANTTTTTCGATGCCGATCGNAACAGCCAGCNAACAGTANCCCCGCCACGAACGGGCCGGCTGATGCCGATGCCTCCCGATCGGCGCCCCATCGTGGGGCTGTCAGATGATCCGTCAGGTGGTGTCGCCGTCGAGGACTCCGCTGGAGCCACCCGGATGGACTCACCCGAGTCGATCATGCGCGCCTCCCACCTATTGGCAACGGCGACGCTACTCTCCGTAGTCGGAGGTGCCGGGAGGGGAAGATCCCAGGATCCCGGGGCGGGCTGTGTCACTTACGTGGAAGCGCGTTTCTCCGCGGAAATCAGCCTGAGTGCGGATCGCTCGAGCTCGGCCGGTGATCCAATTTCGGTTCTCGCTGGCCGAAATGGCCTCCACCGCCGGCAGTATTTGGTCATTTTCTATTAGCCATGGGGGAATCATGGGAAGTTCCGCAAGGAGAAAAGCCGCAGTTGTCGCTCTGTCCACGACGGCGGCTCTGGTCGTCGCCGCGGGGCCCGCGGCCACGAGCGCGTTGGCCTTCGATGGTCACGACGGCCCGAAGGACAAGCACGTCACCAAGCACGTCGTCAAGGAGCACTGGACCAAGATTCGCTGGGAGAAGGAGAGCTGGGACAAGAAGGTCTGGGAGGCCAAGGACAAGAAGGGCCGGGACGACAAGGACAAGAAGGACTGGGACGGTAAGGACAAGAAGG